>NZ_JBLZMW010000003.1:0-446414 GCF_048553275.1 Pacificoceanicola niger | reverse complement strand
ACTGCGCATACATCGCGTCATACGCCGCAGCATCAACATTCGCAGAAGCCGTAAGCTCCGCGCTGGGGGGGTAGGTGTTGCTCATTGGGTGGCTCCTCCACAAAGTACTTTGAGGGCAGGGAACAGGTCCCGGCCCCCGATTTCAAGTCCACTTTGGTCGCGGAGGCCGGGCTTTACATCAGATTGCGAGGTATTCCGCGCGCAGCTCCTCGTTTTCGAGAACTTCCGCCGCGGTTCCGTCGAACACGATGGAGCCGGTGTCGAGGATCACTGCGCGGTCGGCGAGCTGCAGCGCGCGCACAGCATTCTGTTCGACGATAATCGTGGTCATCCCCTGTTCCTTGATGTGGCGCAGGGTTTTTTCGATCTCGTCGACGATCACCGGGGCAAGACCTTCGTAGGGTTCGTCCAACAGGAGCACCTTGATGTCGCGCGCCAGCGCCCGGGCAATCGACAGCATCTGCTGTTCGCCGCCGGAGAGCGTCACGCCTTCCTGGTGCTTGCGCTCGCCGAGGCGCGGGAACAGCTCGTACAGCCGCTCGAGGGACCAGCCGATGGGGGGCGCGATCTGCGCCAGCTTGAGGTTTTCCTCCACTGTCAGACCGGGAATGATGCGGCGGTCTTCGGGGACAAGGCCAAGGCCAAGGGTCGCGGCCTCATAGCTCTTCATCTTGTGCAGTGGCTGATGGTCCAGCCAGATTTCCCCTTTGTTCACCTGCGGATCGTCCAGCCGGGCGATGGAGCGCAGGGTCGTTGTCTTGCCCGCGCCGTTGCGCCCGAGCAGCGCGAGGATCTCGCCCTCGTGCACATTGAAGGAAATGCCCTGCACGATGTAGCTTTCGCCATAGTAGCTGTGCATATCCCAGACCGAGAGAAAGGCGGGCGCCGTTTCGGCCATGTTGGCATTCTTGGAAAAATCCGGACGTACGTTCATTATTGTTCCTCACATTTGAGAGGGCGGCGGGGCAGAGCCCCGCGCTGCGGAAGGGTCATCGGCAGGGCGGGGCCAGGCCCCGCACCCCGGCTCAGTGGGCTTCGCCGAGGTAGGCTTCCTGAACTTTTGGATGCCCTTTAATGTTCTGCGGCTCATCTTCGACCAGCGGTGTGCCCTGCGCCAGAACGGTGATCCGGTCGGCGAGGGAGAACACGACATGCATGTCGTGTTCGATGATGGCGATTGTGATGTCGCGCTTCTCCTTGATCTCCTTGAGCAGGTCGATCGTGTTGTTGGTGTCCGCGCGCGCCATGCCCGCCGTCGGTTCGTCGAGCAGCAGCAGCTTGGGATCCTGCACCAGGCACATGGCCATCTCCAGCCGCCGTTTGTCGCCGCGCGACATGGAGGCCGAGTGCATGTTGCGCTTGTCCAGCATGTTCACGTCGTCAAGCATCCGCTCTGCCTCCGTGACCAGCTCCCGCTCTGACAGGACCGAGGTTATGGCATGCAGACGGTAGGCCCCGTCGCGTTTGGCGAACAGCGGGATCATCATGTTTTCCATCACCGTCAGATCGGCAAAGATCTCCGGGGTCTGGAACACGCGGCTGATGCCCATCTGGTTGATTTCGTGCGGACTGCGCCCCAGCACCGACTGACCGTCGAACATGACGGAGCCGGTGTCCGGGATCAGCTTGCCAACCAGACAATTCAGCAGCGTCGACTTCCCCGCGCCGTTCGGCCCGATGATCGCATGAACGGTGTTCTCGCGCACAGAGAGGTTGACGTTGCCGAGGGCCTGCAGACCGCCGAAGCGCTTGTTGACGTCCTTGACTTCAAGAATTCCCATCAGTCCGGCTCCTTATTCCGCAGGCTCAGTTGTGCCGGATTGCTTTTCCGACGTGTTCTTGCGGCGGAACAGGCGTCCGATCCGCTGGCCACCTTCGACCAGGCCGCCGGGCAGGAAGGCCACGACCAGCATGAAGATGATGCCAAGTGTCAGGTGCCAGCCCTTGCCAACGAAGGGGTGGATGACGGCTACCATGAAATCCTCGATGCCGTCGGGCATGAAGCTGAACCAGCCGTGCAGGACATTGTCGTTGATCTTCGAAAAGATATTTTCGAAGTACTTGATCATGCCCGCGCCGAGCACCGGACCGATCAGTGTGCCCGCGCCGCCGAGGATGGTCATCAGAACCACCTCGCCAGAGGCCGTCCACTGCATCCGTTCCGCCCCGGCCAGCGGGTCCATTGCCGCCATCAGGCCTCCGGCGAGCCCGGCGTACATGCCGGAAATCACGAAGGCGGCGAGGGTATAGGGTTTGGGGTTCAGGCCAGTGTAATTCATCCGGGTCTGGTTCGACTTGATCGCACGCAGCATCATGCCGAAAGGCGAGCGGAAAATCCGGATCGACAGGTAGAAGGCAAGGATCATGACCACCGCGCAGACGTAGTAGCCCGCCGAGAAGGTAAAGGACCACGGGCCGATCACCAGATCGGTCGCCGACCGCATTTCAAGCCCGAAGAGGTTGGCCACCGGGATTGAGCCGTCTGCCGTCTGCGACACGCCAAGGATGCGCGGATCGTCGAGCGAGATCTGCAGGCCTGTTTCGCCATTGGTTATCGGGGTCAGCACCGAATAGGCCAGCGCGAAGGACATCTGTGCAAAGGCCAGCGTCAGGATCGAGAAGTAGATCCCGGTCCGGCGCAGCGAGATATAGCCGATCACGAGGGCGAACACGCCGGCGATGATGACCGACAGAACGATGGCCGGAATGATGTTCATGCTCAGCAGTTTGAACATCCAGACCGCCGAATAGGACCCCACCCCGAGGAAGGCCGCGTGGCCGAAGGAAAGGTAGCCGGTCAGGCCGAACAGGATGTTGAACCCGATGGCAAAGATCCCGAAGATCACGAAGCGCTGCATCAGGTCCGGGTAGCCGGCGTTGAACTGTGCAAGGCCGCTGTCGGTCGGGAACGGGTTGAGGATGAAGGGCGCCAGCATCGTCAGAAGGATGACGATCGTCAGCAGGGTTGCGTCTTTTTTCTCTAATCCGAACATGCTCTTACTCCATCACACCCTTGCGACCCAACAGGCCGCGCGGACGGACCAGAAGGATGATGATTGCGACAAGGTAGATGATGATCTGGTTGATGCCGGGGATCAGTTCGATCACCGCGGTCATGGATGCAAAGCTCTCGAGGATGCCAAGCAGGAAGCCCGCAAGCACGGCACCGGGCAGCGAGCCCATGCCGCCGACGACCACCACGACGAAGCTCAGAACAAGGAAATCCATGCCCATGTGGTAGTTCGGCGCGTTGATCGGCCCGTACATCACGCCGGCAAGACCGGCGACACCGGCGGCGAGGCCGAACATCAGGGTGAAGCGCTTGTCGATGTCGATGCCCAGCAGTCCAACGGTTTCCCGGTCTGCCATGCCGGCCCGCACGACCATGCCAAAGGTGGTGAACTGCAAGAAGGCAAAGACCGCCCCGATCACGACCAGCGAGAAGCAGAAATAGACGACCCGCCACGCCGGATAGAGGATGCCGGGCAGGACCTCCCAAACACCCGAGAGCGCCTCTGGGGCGGGGGTCTGGATCGGATTGGCGCCGTAGAACGCCTTGATCACTTCCTGAAGCACGATGGCGAGGCCAAAGGTCACGAGGATCTGATCGGCGTGCGGACGCTTGTAGAAATGTTTGATCAGGCCGCGTTCCATGATGTAGCCGATGGCAAGCATGATCGGCAGCGCAAAGATCAGGGCAAGAGGCACGGACCAGTCTATGATCGCGCCGCCGGTTTCGGGGCCGAAGATATCGTGCAGATACGGCACGTTCGCCATCTTGGGATTGCCGAGAAAGTCCACCTCGCCTTCGACGGCGACCTGGTGGCTGAGCGTCAGGATGCGTTGCATGGTAACGGCGCAGAACGCGCCGATCATGAAGATCGCACCGTGCGCGAAGTTGACCACCCCAAGCGTGCCGAAAATGAGTGTCAGGCCGAGCGCAATCAGCGCGTAGGCCGAGCCCTTGTCGAGGCCGTTCAGAATTTGAAGGAGAATTGCGTCCATGGACTCCACCGTAGGGTTGAGCGTAACGATCATCCCCCGGGCGAAGCCTGGGGACGTGCGCGTGCCTTGCCTGAATTCTAGAAGGTGTTCCTGACCCAAACGCTACGGTTTGCGGCGGGAACGGGCAGTGGGGCGCGCGTCACCACGCGCCCCGGAAGGGCCCTTATGCGCCCGGGTTGCAGGAGCCGAGCTGACCGCCTGCGAACATCGGGTGATCGGGTGCGTAGGTGACCTGGCTTGCCGGGGTGACCTCGACCACTTCGAGAAGGTCGAATTCGGAGGTCGGGTTCTCTTTACCCTTCACGACGAGCACGTCCTTGAAGCACTGGTGATCATCGGCGCGGTAGAGGGTCGGTCCGTTGCCCATACCGTCGAATTCGAAGCCTTCGAGGGCCTCGACCACGGCGCAGGGGTTGAACGAACCGGCGCGCGCCACGGCGTCTGCATAAAGCATGGTCTGCACGTAGCAAGTGTGCGCGGCCTGGGACGGCGGGAAGCCGTACTTGGTGCCGAAGGACTTCACAAAGGCCTTGGAGCCCTCATCCTGCAGCGACCAGTGCCAGTTGGTCGACCCAACGATGCCCTTGATGTTTTCGCCGGCGCCCCGTGCCATCAGGCGCGAGAAGAGCGGAACGACGATTTCGAAGTTCTTGCCATTCACCTGCTTGTTGCGCAGGCCGAACTGAACCGCGTTGGTCAGCGAGTTGACCATGTTTCCGCCGTAGTGGTTCAGAACCAGAACGTCGGCGCCGCTGTCCAGAACCGGCGCGATGTAGGACGAGAAGTCCGTCGCCGCGAGCGGGGTCAACACGTTGTTGACGGTCTCCCAGCCAAGCGCCTCTGTGGCGGCGGCAATGGATTCCTGCTGGGTCCAGCCCCAGGTGTAGTCCGCGGTCAGGTGGTAGGCCTTGCGGTCGTTGCCATAGAGGCCCTGCAAAACCGGGGCCAGGGCGGCGGCCGACATGTAGCCATTGAAGAAGTGACGGAAGCCGTTTGCCTTCTTGTCCTTGCCGGTGGTGTCGTTCGAGTGTGTCAGACCGGCCATGAAGATCACGCCAGCTTCCTGGCACAGACCCTGCACGGCAACCGCCACGCCAGAGGACGAGCCGCCGGTGATCATGATGGCGCCGTCTTTTTCGATCATCGATTTGGCGGATGCGCGGGCCGCGTCAGACTTGGTCTGCGTGTCGCCAGTCACATATTCGACTTTGCGGCCGAGGATGCCATTGCCTTCCAGAACCTTCGAGGAGAAGGTGTTCATCATGCCGCCGTCGCCGCCGCCATTGAGATGCTCGACTGCCAGCTCGTAGGCGCGCAGCTCATCTGCACCCTCGTCGGCATAGGGGCCGGTCTGCGGGACGTTGAAACCCAATGTGACGGTGCTGTCGCCCGGCGCATTGGTGAAACCGGTGTGGCTGGCCGCCGACAGGTAGGTCGGCAGCGCAAGACCGGCGCCTGCAACGGCGCCCGTCTTGATCACGCCACGACGTGTCAGGTTCAGTTTGGACATGTAATCCTCCCAATATGTGAAATGCGAACCCGGGCTCCTCTTCCCGGACACGCGCACATGTTTGTGCAAAATCATTATCGGTGGAGGACGTAAAGTTTCGCAACAAGTCGTTTTCGAGTAACAATTTTTTTGTAAAGTACTGAACAGTATGTCATGGTATTCAGTAAAGCAATTTACAATACATCGCCTAAAGCCCTTGAAACCAATACAGGATTGCCAATGCCCCGCGATACTCTGACAGGCTCTCGTATCCGCGAACGGCGCGTGATGCGCGGCGTCAAGCAGGCCGATCTTGCCAAGCGGGCCGGGATCTCCGCGTCCTATCTCAATCTCATTGAACACAACAGGCGCAGAATCGGCGGCAAACTGCTTCTGGATATTGCCGCTGTCTTGGAGGTCGAGCCGACGATGCTCTCCGAAGGGGCGGAAGCGACTTTGATCGCCACCCTGCGCGAGGCCGCCTCGGACGGGCCGCAGGCCGGGGCGGAGATTGACCGGGTCGAGGAATTCGCCGGGCGCTTCCCCGGCTGGGCACAGCTGCTCTCCGACGCGCGGGGGCGCATCGCGGCGCTGGAGCGTACGGTCGAGACATTGACCGACCGGATGACCCACGATCCGCATCTGGCCGCCTCCCTGCACGAGATGCTCTCGACGGTGACCGCGATCCATTCCGCCGCGTCGATCCTGGCGGAACCGGGCGATGTGGACCCCGAATGGCAGGCGCGGTTTCATCGCAACATCCACGAAGACAGCGAGCGTCTCGCGGAGACGTCGCGCGGCCTGGTGACCTATCTTGAGGCTGACAGCGACGCGGCGACGGAGCTGGGCGTTCCGCAGGAGGAACTGGATTCGACGCTGGAAGAGGCCGGCCACCATATCCCCGAGCTCGAAGAGGGCGCGCCCGCGGAAGAGGCGGTGATGCGTCTGGGGCGGGGGCTCTCGAAGACCGCGCGCAGCTTGCTTGAGGTGTGGCTGCGCCGATATGCGTCGGATGCCGCGGCGCTGCCGCTCGCGGTCTTGCGCGATGCCCTTTCGGAGTACGGCCCGGACCCGGCGGCCCTGGCGCGGGCGCTTGGGCCGGACCCGGCACGCGTCATGCGGCGGCTTGCGGCGATGCCGCCGGAGGTGCTCGCCGAGCCGGTCGGGCTGGCGATCTGCGATGCTTCGGGCGTGTTGAGCTACCGCAAGCCGCTGCCGGAGTTTCCCATGCCGCGCTTTGGTGCGGCCTGCCCGCTCTGGCCGCTCTACCGCGCATTGAATCGCCCATGGGTGGTGCTGTCCCTGCCAGTGGTGCAGCCGGGCCGCCACGAAACGCGCTTTCAGGCGGAGGCCATCGCCACTCCGATTGGCGGTGTTGCCGTGAATGCCGATCCCCTCTTCGAGGCGCACATGCTGATCCGCCCATTGCCGCCGCAGGGCGGTCCGCCCGCCGTGCCGCTGCCCGTCGGCGCCGCGTGCCGCATTTGCCCAAGGCAACAGTGTGAAGGCCGGCGGGAGCCGTCAGTCCTTGCCGGAGTTTGAGGCGTGCATCCGGCGCAAACCGGTCATGACCTTGCAAATTCGCGCAATAATTCGGGAGACGACACCGGTATTGAGGTAACATCGTTTTGACTTGAAATTGTGATGGTCCTATTGTCGGCAGACCCGCTGGGAGGGCCGTCGGATTATTCGAAGGATGCGGGGAAGACGGGGGGATCGCTATGGCAGGCCGCGTGCTGCTGATCGAGGACGAGCCGAACATCATCGAGGCGATCCGCTTCATCCTGTCGAGGGATGGCTGGCAGGTCGATACCCATTCCAATGGCATGGACGCGGTCGACACGGTGCGGACCAAGGCGCCGGATGTGCTCATCCTTGACGTCATGCTGCCCGGGCGCTCGGGTTATGACATCCTGCGCGATCTGCGCGAGGCGCCGGAAACAGCCAATCTGCCGGTGCTCATGCTGACCGCCCGTGGCCAAAGCAAGGATCGCGAGCTGGCCGAGCGGGCAGGGGTCAGTCGCTTCATGACCAAACCCTTTTCCAATGCGGAGGTGATCGAGGCGGTGCGCGCGCTCCGCCCGCATGTCAGCCCGAATGAGTGAAGACCGCGAGCCGCCCTTGCCGCTGGCGCAGAAGACGCCGCTCTTTGTCGAGCGTCAGACCTATCGCCGCCGCCGCATCGTCGATGCCGCCCGCGCGCTGCCGGTGCTCGGTCTGCTGCTTTGGTCCATTCCGATGCTCTGGGGTCTGCCGGATCGACCGCAGAGCGCATCGGGCGCGCTCATCTACATCTTTATCGTCTGGTTTGGCCTTGTCCTCGGCGCCGGGCTCCTGATCCTGGCGCTGCGATTGCGTGACAAGGAGGGACAGCCGCCGCGGAGTGACGATTCGTGACCGGCCTGAATACGCTCGCAGCCATTTCGCTGACCTATGTTCTGATGCTGTTCTCCGTGGCCTTCGTCGCGGAACGCGCGGCGCGGCGCGGCAAGGGCGCGTGGCTCAGCTCACCGATCATCTACACCCTGTCGCTCTCGATCTACTGCACCGCCTGGACCTTCTATGGCGCGGTGGGTGCGGCGGCGCGGGACGGGTTCGAATACCTTACGATCTATCTCGGACCGAGCCTGGTCCTGATCGGCTGGTGGTGGGTGCTGCGCAAGCTGATCCGTATCGGCCGTAGCCAGCGCATCACGTCTGTGGCGGACCTGATCTCGTCTCGCTACGGCAAATCCAATCTGCTCGGCGTCGGGGTGACACTGCTCGCGGTGATCGGCACCACGCCTTACATCGCGCTGCAACTGCAATCCGTGACGCTGGCGGTGGAGGTCTTTGCCGATGCGCAGGACGCCGCGCCCACCGATCCGCCGTCGACGGCCTTTTGGGTGGCCGTTGGTCTGGCGATCTTTACGGTCATTTTCGGGACCCGGAATCTCGATGCCAACGAGCGCCACCACGGGGTCGTCATGGCCATCGCCGTCGAGGCAATCGTCAAGCTCGCCGCGCTGCTGGCGGTCGGGGCGTTCGTGGTCTGGGGGATTTCGGGGGGCGTATCGGAGACACTCGCACGCATCGACGCGTCGTCTTTGGGCGAATGGCAGGTCAACGAAGGCCGCTGGGCGGGCCTGATGCTGTTGTCTGCGGCGGCCTTCCTTTGCTTGCCGCGCATGTTTCAGGTCATGGTGGTCGAGAACGACAGCGACGCGCAGCTGCGCGTGGCGGCCTGGGCCTTCCCGCTTTACATGCTGCTTATGAGCCTTTTCATCATCCCGATCGCGGTGGTGGGGCTCGACGTGCTGCCCGAAGGGTCGAATCCGGACCTCTTCGTTCTGACCGTGCCGCTTGCGCATGGGCAAGAGGGGCTGGCCATGCTCTCCTTCCTCGGAGGATTCAGTTCGGCCACCTCCATGGTCATCGTTGCGGCCATTGCCCTCTCGACCATGGTGTCGAACCATATCGTGATGCCGCTCTGGCTGCTGTTCCGGACCGACGGGGCCAGCGTTTCCGGCGATGTACGCAACGTTGTCCTGCTCTCGCGCCGGCTGTCCATCGCGGGGGTTCTGGCTCTGGGATACCTCTACTATTCGCTGTCTGGTGGCGGCGAGGCGCTGTCGGTCATCGGGCTGATCTCCTTCACCGGTGTGGCGCAAGTCCTGCCGGCGATGCTGGGCGGCATCTTTTGGCGCGGGGCGACGCGCAACGGCGCGCTTGCCGGGCTTACCGTTGGTTTCACGGTCTGGGCCTATACCCTGTACCTGCCAAGCTTCGGTCCCGGCACGCTGTTGCCCGCGGCGATTTTCGACAATGGCCCCTTCGGTATCGGCTGGCTGAGACCGCAGGCGCTTTTCGGGATCGAAGGGCTCGATCCGCTGCTGCATGCGGTGTTCTGGTCGCTCTCGCTGAACACCGTGGCCTTCTTCGCCGCATCGCTGATGAGCTTTCCAAGCCCGCTCGAACGGCTGCAGGGTGCGCAGTTCGTCAACATTGGACGAGCGGCAAGCCGCACACGCAGCTGGTCCGGCGGGGCGGCACAGTCCGAGGATCTGATGATCATGGCGCAGCGCATTCTGGGCGCGCCCGAGGCGCAGGCGCTGTTCACTCGCGAGACCCGCAAGCAGGGGCTGACCGGGATTCTGCCGGACCCGACGCCGGATTTCCTGGAGGTGCTGGAACGCGAACTGTCGGGTTCGGTCGGGGCCGCCACCGCTCATGCCATGATCGCGCAGATCGTCGGCGGCGCGAGTGTGTCGGTGCAGGACCTGATGGCCGTGGCCGATGAGACCGCGCAGATGATGGAGTATTCGGCGCGCCTCGAGACCCAATCTCAGGAACTCACCCGGACTGCCCGCCAACTGCGCGAGGCCAACGAGAAACTGACGCGTCTTTCGGTGCAGAAGGACGGGTTCCTGAGCCAGATCAGCCATGAGCTGCGCACGCCGATGACTTCGATTCGGGCGTTTTCTGAAATTCTGCGCGATGCCGAGGGGCTCGCGGCGGAGGACCGGATTCGCTATTCCTCGATCATCCATGACGAAGCGGTGCGGCTGACGCGGCTTCTGGACGATCTGCTGGATCTGTCGGTTCTGGAGAATGGTCAGGTCAGCCTGAACCTGCGTCGCGCGCAGCTGTCCGAATTGCTTGACCGCGCGGTCTCGGCGGCAACGCAGGGGGATGGCGCCATGACCATTCGGCGCAATGCCGCGTCCGAGGCCTTCTGGCTTCATACCGATATCGACAGACTGGCGCAGGTCTGCATAAACCTCATCGCAAATGCCCGTAAATACTGTGATGCGCCAAAACCGATGCTGGAGATTCGCGTCGGCCGGAGCGAAGGGCGCGCCGTGGTCGATTTCATCGACAATGGTTCCGGCGTTGCCGCCGATCAGCAGGATGTCATCTTCGAAAAATTTGCCCGCGTGAGTGATCGTGAAGCCGGTGGCGCCGGTCTCGGGCTCGCGATCTGCAAGCAAATCATGACGCGTCTGGGTGGCGATATCACGTATTTGCCGGGGCAGGGCGGCGGGGCATTCCGTATCCTGCTCCCGGCAGAAGAGGCTCTCGCGGCGCAATGAATCCATATCTCTTAAAGTGCTTGGTAACTATATCCGTCCATAAACGCAGTCTGAGGCAGAGGACCTGATGGGCGAATTCATTAATGTCTGACAGCGCACATAAAGACGTGCTTGGCCAGAAGGCCCAGGCGGCACAACGGGCTTTCGAAGCCCGTGGTATGTCGCCAGCCAAGGCTTTGAGACGGGCGTTGTCACGGACGGCGGACATAAACTGGGATCTCGCTCTGGTCACGCAGAGCGTCAATATCGAGAACCTCGATCAGGACGGCGTTGTCGAGGGGCTTAACCCTGCGGACCTTCTGGTTCTGATCGATGGGCCGGATGGGGCGCTTGGCCTTGTTGCCTTTGACCGGGAGGTGGTGACTGCGCTGGTCGAGGTGCAGACCATTCAGCAGGTCACGCAAATGCCGGTCGATACGGAACGGCATTATTCCCCAACGGACGCGGCGATGATGGCGCCGATGATTGACGGCACCTTGGAGCGGTTTGCTCAGAACCTCGGTGACCACCCGCTGGTGCGGCAGATTTCAGGCTATGAATTCGGGGCGATGCTGGAAGACGCGCGTAGCGCGGGACTGTTGCTGGACGCCTCCGGGTATCGTGCCTTTCGTGCTGAGGTTGATCTCGCGCTTGGACGTCGGCGCGGCTTCATGTCCATTATCTTGCCGGAACGCCCGAAACCGCGTGCCAGCGATCCGGATAGTGACGCAAACCGTGGTCCCGGCCCGCATGAGGAAGTCTTCAGCCGCGTGCCTGCCCGTCTCAACGCAGTTCTTGCACAGCTCAGGATGCCGTTGAACAAGGCGCAGGCCTTGAAGCCGGGGGACCTTGTTCCGCTGCCGCCGGACGCACTCGACAGGGTGCAGCTCACCGCAGGCCAGGGGCGGCTTGTCGCGTCCGGCCGACTTGGCCAGCTCAATGGCATGCGCGCGGTGCGTTTGTGTATGCCGGTTCAGGCCGGTGCCGGAGCGCGTCCCGGAAACAGCGGTGCAAGCGATGACGGGCTTGACGATTTCGGACCGTCGGGCGGCGGCAAAGCCGCAGTCGCGGATGATCTGCCCGCGCTGGCCCCGATGGGCGATTTCGGCGATGAACCGGCCTTCGATCCGGGCCAGCCGGAGGCGCTACCGGATCTGCCAGCCATGGATTTCGCCGCGGAAGCGGGCGATTTCGACATGGATTTCGGTAGCGGCGATGGCGGCGAATTCGACTTCAACCCGGCCTCCGCCGACGGGGAGTTGCCAGACCTCGGCGAAGGCTTTGCCTCCGCCCCGGTCGAGTTCGACTTCGAGGAATGATCCCGGCCCGCGATCAGCCTTTCTGTGCGGCGACGGCCTCCAGCGTCGGGCGCAGTCCGGCGAGATCATATCCGGCTTCTGCGGCCTTGGTCAGGATTTCGTCAACCGGCGCGTCGCCCGCCATCCCGAGCGCCCAGATCACGGTGCATCGCGTGCCGGACGCGCAATAGGCCAGAACCGGCCCGCTGGCCTCTTCATAAAGCGCGCGCTGCTTGGCCACGTTTTCCGGCGTCATGGTCTGATGCGTCAGCGGCAGGACGTGAAATTCCAGCCCGGCGGCCTCTGCGGCCACTGCCATGGCATCGGCTTGCCACTCTGGCGGATTTTCCGCATCGGGGCGATTGCAGATGATACGGGTGAAGCCCGCCGCTTTCGCAGCGGGCAGATCGTCAGGCGCGATTTGCGGGCTGACGTGATAGCGGGGGGTTATCTGACGCGGGTTCATGAACAAATCCTTATTCCGCAGGCACGGCCCTGTCCAGACGCGCGCGCATGCGCGGCGCCAGCAGCATGCCGCTGATCATCGCGGCGAGGAACACATACAGTCCCGGCCCGCCGAAGCTGAGCGAGGCGATTGCCGGTCCCGGGCAAAGCCCGACCAGCCCCCAGCCGATGCCAAACAAGACCGACCCGAGGATCAGCTTGCTGTCGATCACCGTCGATGCCGGCGGCGGCAGGGGTGTGCCGGTCAGCGCGGTGGTGCGGCGGCGGGCGATCAGCCAGGCGATTGCCATGGGGATCATCGCGCCGCCCATGACGAACGCCAGCGTCGGATCCCAAGCGCCAAAGACGTCCAGCCAGCCTTGCACCTTGGCGGTGTCGGTCATGCCGGATGTGAAGAGGCCAGCGCCGAAAAGGCCGCCCGCGAGGAAGGCAACAAAGAGGTTCAGCATCAGATCACTCCCAGAATATGGCGGAAGAGGACAACCCCGACGCCGCCCGCGATGATATACGATGCGGTGGCGACGAAGCCGCGAATGGAAAGCCGCGACATGCCGCAAACGCCGTGCCCGGAGGTGCAGCCATTGGCAATGCGTGTGCCGACACCAACCAGAAGTCCGGCAGCAGCCAGCACGACGTAGTTGTCGGTGATATGGGTGTCGACGGTGCGGTAGAAGGGCATCAGCAGCATCGGCAGCAGGGCGACACCGGTGAGGAAGACGATGCGCTCCCATTTGGTGTTGTAGCCGGAGCCGTCCACCAACCCGCCGATGATTCCCGAGGCGCCCATGATGCGCCCGTTGCCGAGCAAATAGACAGCGCCCCCGGTGCCGATCAGCAGTCCGCCGATCAGGCCCCAGATCCAGTCAATTGGCATGTGTTGTTTCCTTGTGTCCTGTCAAAAAGGCCCGTTCGCTTTGGGCCTGAAAAAAGGGGGGCGGCCTGCTTCGCGCGAGCAATGCGCCGAGGGCCGCGATCCCAGAGACGTCAGAGCTTGTTCACCGGCACCTTGAGGAAGACATCGCCCTTCTCGTCCGGTTCCGGCATTTGTCCGGCGCGCATGTTCACCTGCAGCGACGGGATGATGAGCTTGGGCATGTCGAGGGTCGCATCCCGGCTGTCGCGCATGGTGACGAAATCTTCCTTCGTCTTGCCCGCGCCAACGTGCACGTTCGCGGCTTTCTGCTCGCCCACGGTGGTCTCCCACGCATAGGTGTCGCGGCCCGGCGCTTTGTAGTCGTGCCCCACGAAGATGCGGGTCTCGTCCGGAAGGGCGAGGATCTTCTGCACCGAATCATACAGCGTCTCGGAGGAGCCGCCGGGGAAGTCACAGCGCGCGGTGCCGAAATCCGGCATGAACAGCGTATCGCCCACGAAAGCGGCATCGCCGATGACATAGGTCAGGCAGGCGGGCGTGTGGCCCGGCGTATGCAGCACATCCACGCGCAGCTGGCCGACGTGGACGCTGTCGCCCTCGACGAAGAGCTGGTCGAACTGCGAGCCGTCGCGCTGGAATTCGGTGCCTTCGTTGAAGACCTTGCCGAATGTGTCCTGCACGATCTTGATCTGGTCGCCGATGCCGATCTTTCCCCCCAGCGCGTCTTGCAGATAGGGCGCGGCACTGAGGTGGTCCGCATGGACGTGGGTTTCCAGAAGCCACTGGCAATCATAGCCTTTTTCTTTGACAAAGGCGATGATGGCATCGGCCGAGCGGGTGTCGGTGCGGCCCGACGGATAATCGAAGTCCAGCACCGAATCGATGATGGCGCAGGCGGCTCCATTGGGGTCGCGCACCACATAGGAAATGGTGTTGGTGGCATCGTCGAAGAAGGCGGTCACTTCAGGTTTCATGATAATGGTTCCCTTTGGTTTCGCATAACATATACACATAAATGAATATGTTTCAAGCCCTGATAATGCATTGACCTGTGTCAACACTGCCGGCGCCCGGTTGGGATAGGATCGGGCAGCGCGCAGGATATGCGCTGATCAGGGAGGTGTCCGATGTCTCACCACGAAAATAGATTGATGCTTTTGAAGCGCTTGCGCGAACTGGGTGCGCGTCTGAGCGATATCGAGACAGCGCTGCTCGAAGAGCACTCGAAAGACTGGGACGAGATGGCAATCGAGCGGGAGGGCGAAGAAGTGCTCGAATCCCTTGGCGCCGCGGGGCAAGCCGAGATTGTGCAGATCCGTCTGGCTTTGGACCGGTTGAATGATGGCACCTATGGTGTTTGCGCGACCTGCGGCGAAGAGATTTCCGCCGCGCGTCTGTACGCCGTGCCCTACGCAATGGTCTGCCGCAGGTGCGCCGCGACCTGACGGCCCCGTGACTGGAAACAATAACAAGAGGACATGACGATGACCCAAGAGCTCCAAACCCGCCTCGAAACCCTGAGGCACGATCTGGACCACAGTGCCGGGGCCGCGCACGAAGCGCATCTGGACCACCTCGAACAGGTGGTGCAAGCGCTCAGGACAATGGGCGAAGAGGTGCCGCACTGGGCACAGGACCGCCTGTCGGGGCGCAGCGACGAAGCGGCAGAAGACGGCTTCGACAACATGCCTTTGTAAGACCGGGGAGAGGGCAGAGGCGAGTCATTCCTGTCACGCCTGCGCGCCCGATTCGCCGCAAAGGCCCGCCTGCGCTTGTCTTGACTTCGGCAATCGCCTCTACTTGACCCCAAGGCGTTGAAAAGACGCGCAATCGGGAAGAGGGCAGGCGGGGCTGAAGGGCCGCGCCGGACGGGTGGCGAAATGGTGGGCTACAGGATCGAACAGAATGTCGCGGTGCTGGAGGTGGCGCAGCCGCCGCTCAACGGGCTGTCGCGGGCGGTCCGTGCCGGATTGATGGAGGCCGTTGACCGGGCAGAAGAGGATGACCGCGCCGCAGCGATCATGCTGATCGGCGCGGGCGAGACCTTTCCGGCCGGGGCCGATGTGCTGGAGTATGACACTGGCCTGAAAGAGCCATCGCTGCGGGATCTGTGTGACCGGATCGACTATTGCGGGAAACCGGTGGTCGCTGCGCTGACCGGGACCGTATATGGCGGCGGTCTGGAACTGGCGCTGGCCGCACATTACCGGGTGGCCCATATCGCCACCCGTTTTGGATTTCCCGAAGTTCACCTTGGGCTGCCCCCGGCGGGCGGCGGCTCGCAGCGTCTGCCCCGTCTTGTCGGCGCGCAGCAAACGCTGGCGATGCTGATCGGCGGCAAGATCGTCCGGGCCGAGAAATCCGCCGGGAACCGCCTGATAGACATGCGCACCGATGGCGACGTCCGGCAGGCCGCGCTGGCCTTTTGCGATCGTCTCATCGCGGAGGGGCGTGGCCCGCGTCGGCTCGCCGAGAGCATCCCGGGCGGGCGCGATCCGATGGCATTTCAATCCACCCTCGCGGCGGCACGGGCCCGGCTTGGCGATGATCACGACAGCTTCGAAGCGCAGCTTCTGACCCTGATCGAGGCCTCCGCGCTGCTGCCGTTCGAAGCCGGGCTGGATCTTGAGGCGGAGGTCTTTGCTGATTGTGTGGTCTCTGACCGCGCGCGCGCGCTGCGCCACAGCTTCCTTGCGGAACGGCGCGCGGCGCAGGGCGACTCGGCAGCGGACTCCGAACCTCCGATCCGGGCGGTGGCCCTGTTCGGCACCGGCACGCTGGCGGTGCAACTGGCCGCGCGGATTCTGTCCTCACGGGTGGCGCTGCGTTGGGCGGCGCACGATCAGGACGCGCTGAAGAGCGCGCGCGGGATGCTCGAACGGCTGCTCCTGCGCGGTGTCGAGACCGGTACCCCGGCGGAGGCGCGCGTGCGGCGCCTGCTGGAGGATGCAAGGCTGGGCGCCGCGCAGGAGATGCTGGCCGGGGCCGACGCCGGGATCATCGCCGATCGCGGCTATGACGATCTGACCCTGCCGGACGGGTTTCTGGCCGCCACGGCCTATCCGGACCGGGTGCGCGGCATCGGTCTGCGCTTTGTGCCGCCAGCGGACAGCGCACGGCTGGTCGAGATCATGCAGGGGCCCGGGGCCTCCCTGGCGCAGGTGGCGCGGGCCGGGGCGCTCGTTCGGTGCCTCGGCAAGCTGCCGGTGCATGTCACCTCGGAGCGTGACACGCTGGCCGGGCGTCTGAGCCAGGCAATGCAAAGCGCGGCGGATGCGCTCATTGACCTAGGGGAAAGTCCGCGTCGCATTGATGCGGCGCTGGAGGGCTGGGGCCTTGGGCGGGGGCTTTTCGCCGCGCGCGATCGCCGCAGCCTCGTCGATCTGGCGCGGGTCCCGCGCGAGCATGGCGAGAACTGGTCGGCCAGACTGGTCGCGGCGGGACGGATGGGCGCGGCGGAAGGCGGCGGTTACTTTGACTGGAAAGACGGGCAGCCGCAGCCCTCGGCCGCCGTCGATGCCATACTCGACAGCGCCCGCCCGCCGCAAACCATAGCCGCCGATCTGATCGTGCGCGTCATCATCGGGGCGGCCGCCAATGAGGGGCTGCGTCTGCTCGAAGAGGGCAAGGCCGCCCGCGCGTCCGATCTCGACATCGTCAGTATTCACGCCCTCGGCGTGCCACAGGCGCGGGGTGGGGTCATGAAGGCGGTCACCCTCTGGGGCCTGTTTTCGGTGATGAAACAGATGGAGCGGCTGGGGCACCCGGATCAGGCGATCTGGGCCGCGCATCCGGAATGGATGCGACTCGTGCGCAATGGTCAGAGCTTCGACGCGCTCTGATCCCCCTGTCAGGCGAGGAAAACGCCGAGGATCACCATCATCAGCCCGATCACGGAGCCAAAGAGCGCCGCCATGTTCAGCGTGACGGTCTTGCGCACGACCTCGCGCAGTGCCTCATCGTCGAGACCGGCGCGGCGCGCCCTGGCCACGCGCAGGATGCACCAGATCAGCCCGGCCAGCCCGGCGACGGTGATCAGCGCCCCGATCCAGATCAGCAGTTCCATGTCCATCGCCCCCGTGTTCGGTCTGGCGCCGCCGTAAAGCAGCGCGGCGGCGCTGACAAGTGCGGCGCGGCGTGATGGAGGCTTGATGGCGCGGGCGCGCGCTTGTATCTGACTTCGGATTGAGGCCCATTTTGGCAGGAGAAAGCGTTATGCAGGACGAATCCAGCAACAGCTATGGCATCGCGGCAGGCGAGCTGCGTCAGTTCATCGAACGCTTCGAGCGGCTCGAAGAAGAAAAGAAAGAGGTCGCCGAGCAGCAAAAAGAGGTCATGGCCGAGGCCAAGGCCCGTGGCTACGACACCAAGGTGATCCGCAAGGTCATCGCGCTGCGCAAGCGCACTGCCGATGACATCGCAGAGGAAGAGGCGGTGCTGGAGATGTACAAGGCCGCGCTCGGGATGGCCTGATCGCCTTATGCGGACGGTGGTGCAGGGTTTTGTATACCGCCCGGTTTCAGGATGGCCCCCGGTACCACTGAAGACAAATGGATCGTTTCGCGCGTGACCCCTGCGGTTTCGCGCGGCAGCCCTTCGGGGATGTTCGGTCTGATCAGGCGAACAGCGCCGGGTGTGACGCCCCGGCCTTGAAGATCCGCGACTGGCGGCCGCCATTTTCAGGCAAGCGACATTAAAGATTTGGCGAACCCCGTCCGGCACAGACTGCCGTGGCGGGCGGTGGTGCAGGGATCATGCGGGTTGAGCGGCGGAACGCTGACTTGGCTTGTCCGGAACGGCGGCGGGCCGTATGACGGGGCAAACAGCGCCGGGGCGGACGGTTTGGCCGAGACGACAGACAAGCAAGCGAAACAGCGGACGCGCGGCGGCGCGGGGGACTGGCTGACGGATCGGCTGATCCGTGGGCTGATCCGCGCGATGCTGCTGCTGCCATGGCGCTGGCGTGTGCCGCTGATGGGCGGTGTCATGGCGCGGCTGGTTGCGCCGCTGGCGGGCTGGCAGGATCGGGCCATGGCCAACCTGGCCCATGTCTGGCCCGACATGCCGGAGGCCGAACGCCGCCGTATCGCGCGGGCCGTGGCAAACAATGCGGGGCGCACCACCATCGAAAACTACGACGTGCCCGGCCTTCTGGCGCGCATGGCATCGGCAGAGCTGACGGGGGCGGGGCTTCCCGAGATCGAACAGGCCCGTGCCGAGGGCCGTCCGGTTCTCTTCGTCACCGGCCATTACGGCAACCACGAAGCGCCGCGCGCGGCGCTGGTGGCGCGCGGATATCAGATCGGCGGGCTTTACCGGCCCATGGCCAATCCGTTTTTCAACGCCCATTACGCCGCCAACATGCATGAGCTGAGCGACCCGGTCTTTGAACAGGGTCGGCGCGGGACCATGGGGCTGATCAAGCATATCAAGGAGGGCGGCATGGGGGTGCTGCTGTTCGATGTGTTCGACAGCAAAGGCACCGTCTTCGATTTCATGGGACAGCCCGCGCCGACATTGACGTCTGCGGCTGAGATCGCGCTGCGTTCAAACGCGCTGTTGGTGCCGTTCTTCGGGGTGCGGCGGCTCGATGGGCTTGGCTTTGAAGCGGTGTTCGAAGCACCGGTGGCGCACGGCGATCCGGTCGAGATGATGAAAGAGGTGACGCGGCGGCTGGAGGCGCGGATCGAAGCGGACCCGGGGCAATGGTTCTGGATTCACCGCCGCTGGAAGCCCAAGCGCCAGATGAAACATCACCGCAAGCGGGCCGCTGCCAAGATCGGCCCGTAACGCTGTTCCTGCACCAGCACGACAACCGGGTTGTCGCCCTCGATGGTCACCCGCTTTTCAAAGCTTCCGTCGTCCTGCACCGTGCCGACGACCTGCCAGTCATTGACGATATTGGTATAGGTGAAGCTGTGTCCGGCATTCTCGCCGCGCAGGATGTTCACCTCGCGCTCCGGCATGTAGCGGACGAGGTGCACATCGCAGGGGCGCAGCTGCCCGGAGGAGCGCACCGAGATCAGCAGCTCGGAGCCGCTCCGCGTCAGGGTCAGTTGAACCGGCGTGCCCTGGGCGGCGTGCTTGCGGATCAGGTCCACGACTTTCATCGGGCGCGAGCCGACCGCATCCTCGCGTCCGTTCACGACGACCTGCGGGGTGTAGATCATCTTCTCGCCCTGCGCATGGGCATAGCCCTTCTGACGCGTGGTAAAGGCGGGCACGGCAAAGCGGTCTTTCCAGCCGATGTAATCCCAGTAATCCACGTGCATCGCCAAGGGGATCACGTCGTCCCGCTCGGACAGTTCCGCCAGAAGCGCGTCCGCCGGCGGACAGGACGAGCACCCCTGGGAGGTGTAGAGCTCAACAACCACCGGATGGTGTATCGCTGGATCCTGCGCCATTGCGGCAAAGGGTGCCTGAATAGCAAGCAGAGCCCCGAAGGCGGCGGTTCGTATTGACTGAGCGAGCATGGATTTCCTGCAATATTCCTGTTGCCTGTCGTGTTTAGGCGAGCCGTCCTGAAATAACCAATCAATCATTCGAGAGAGACCGTGCACATCCATCGCAAAACTGTGTACAATGGCATACAAATTGACGCATCCCCCTTGATCGCGCATATCCCATAGGGCATGTAGCGCCCAAGTTTTACTGTTCGTCACAGCATCCGGAGGTATCCATGCCCATTACCGTAGGCCACGACAGCGCGAAAACGCGCAAAACGCTTGAGGTTGGCGGCCAGTCCGTCGCCTATTACTCGATCGCCGCCGCAGAGGCCGCTGGGCTTGGCGATTTCTCCAAGCTGCCCGCCTCTCTGAAGGTGGTGCTGGAGAACATGCTGCGCTTCGAGGACGGCAAGACCGTCACGCAGGACGACATCAAGGCCTTCTCCGACTGGGCCGTGAACGGCGGCAAGGGCGACCGCGAGCTGGCCTACCGCCCGGCCCGCGTGCTGATGCAGGACTTCACCGGCGTTCCCGCCGTGGTTGATCTCGCGGCGATGCGCGACGGCATCAAGGCGCTGGGCGGCGATCCGCAGAAGATCAACCCGCTGAACCCGGTGGACCTCGTGATCGACCACTCGGTCATGATCGACGAGTTTGGCACCCCGCGCGCCTTCCAGATGAACGTGGACCGCGAATACGAACGGAACATGGAGCGCTACGAGTTCCTCAAGTGGGGCCAGACCGCGTTTGAAAACTTCCGGGTGGTTCCTCCGGGCACCGGCATCTGCCATCAGGTGAACGTCGAGTATCTGGCCCAGACCGTCTGGACCGACAAAGATCAGAACGGCGACACCGTGGCCTATCCCGACACGCTGGTCGGCACCGACAGCCACACCACCATGGTCAACGGCATGGCCGTTCTGGGCTGGGGCGTCGGCGGGATCGAGGCCGAGGCCGCGATGCTGGGTCAGCCGATCTCCATGCTGATCCCCGAGGTTGTCGGCTTCAAGCTGACCGGTGAAATGGTCGAAGGCACCACCGGCACCGACCTCGTGCTGAAGGTCGTGGAAATGCTGCGTGCGCACGGCGTTGTGAGCAAGTTCGTCGAATTCTACGGTGACGGCCTCGACAATCTGCCGGCCGCTCAGCGTGCAACCATCGCCAACATGGCGCCAGAGTACGGCGCGACCTGCGGCTTCTTCCCGATCGACGACGAGACCCTGCGTTACCTGCGCGGCACCGGCCGGGACGAGGCGCGCATCGCGCTTGTCGAAGCCTATGCCAAGGAAAACGGGTTCTGGCGCGGTGCGGATTACGATCCGGTCTACTCCAGCACGCTGGAGCTCGACATGGCCACCATCGTTCCGGCCATCTCCGGCCCGAAACGTCCGCAGGATTACGTTGCGCTCGACACCGCCGCGACGGAGTTCGGCAAGCTGGTCAAGGGCATCCGCTCCGGCACCGACGCTTCGGTCCACGCCGAAGTGCGCTGGGAGTCCGAAGGCGGCGCCCCCGAGCCGGCGGACATCCCCGGTGACGAAGGCCATCACAAGAAGGGCTGGTACAAGACCGACGACGGCGCCTATCAGCTGCATGACGGCTCCATCGTGATCGCCTCGATCACCTCCTGCACCAACACCTCGAACCCCTACGTCATGATTGGCGCGGGTCTCGTGGCGAAGAAGGCGCATGAGCTGGGTCTCACCCGCAAACCGTGGGTCAAGACATCGCTGGCGCCGGGCTCGCAAGTGGTCTCCGAGTATCTCGAAGCCGCCGATCTGCAGCAGCACCTCGATGCCATCGGCTTCAACCTCGTCGGATACGGCTGCACCACCTGTATCGGCAACTCCGGCCCGCTGGATGCGCCGATCTCCAAGGCGATCAACGATCACGACCTGATCGCGACTTCCGTGTTGTCGGGCAACCGCAACTTTGAAGGCCGCATCTCGCCGGACGTCCGCGCCAACTATCTCGCATCGCCGCCGCTGGTCGTGGCCTATGCGCTTGTTGGGGACATGAACGTCGACATCACCAAGGAGCCGCTTGGCAAGGGCAAGGACGGGCAGGACGTCTATCTCAAGGACATCTGGCCGTCGAACGCCGAAATCGCCGAGCTTGTTGAAAAGACCGTCACACGCGAAAGCTTCCAGGAAAAGTATGCCGACGTCTTCAAGGGCGACGAGAAGTGGCAGGGCGTGGAAGTCTCCGGCGGCGAGACCTACGACTGGCCCGCAGCCTCGACCTACGTGCAAAATCCGCCCTATTTCCAGGGCATGAGACAGGAGCCGGGCACCATTTCGAACATCGACGGCGCCCGCGTTCTCGCGATCCTTGGCGATATGGTCACCACCGACCACATCTCGCCCGCTGGTTCGTTCAAGGACACCACGCCTGCCGGCAAGTACCTTGTCGAGCGTCAGGTTCCGGTGCGCGAATTCAACTCCTATGGTTCGCGTCGCGGCAACCACGAGGTCATGATGCGCGGCACCTTCGCCAACATCCGCATCAAGAACGAGATGCTGGATGGCGTCGAGGGCGGCTACACCAAGGGTCCCGATGGCGAACAGACCTCGATCTACGACGCGGCCATGGCCTATATGGATCAGGGCACGCCGTTGGTGATCTTTGGTGGTGAACAATACGGCGCGGGGTCCTCGCGTGACTGGGCCGCCAAGGGAACGAACCTGCTGGGCGTGAAGGCCGTGATCGCAGAGAGCTTCGAGCGTATTCACCGCTCCAACCTCGTCGGTATGGGCGTCATCCCGTTCGAATTCACTGGCGGTGACACCCGCAAGACGCTTGGTCTGACCGGCGAGGAAACGGTGAGCATCTCCGGCCTCGATACGATCAAGCCGCAGGAAGTTGTCACCTGTACGATCACCATGGCCGACGGCTCGACCAAGGAGATCCAGATCAAGTGCCGGATCGATACGGCGATCGAGATCGAATACATCGAACATGGCGGCGTTCTGCACTACGTGCTGCGCAACCTCGCAAAAGCGAGCTGACACCGCCGCACCTGGCTGAATGAAACAAACCCCCGGCAGCGATGCCGGGGGTTTTTGCTTGTCCCGATCCCGAACCGGCAAGGAATACCGGACCTGACCGAGGCGCCGCAGAAGGCTACTGTTGATCTGTCGGCGTTTGGTGCACGTTTTTGTGCAGTGGCGCAATTTCGCCAAAACCGTCAACGCTCGGCGTGACTTAGCTTAATGTTTAGACTTTCGATTGATTTACCGTCTTCGCGTCAGGGGTGTTGGCCTTTAATTCAAAGCGCAGGGGCACATCTGACAGAGACAAGAAAAGATGGCAGGCAGTTCGATGAAAGCAATTACCATTATTCAGGCCATGGCGCTGGCGCTTCTCGCGGTCTATGGCGCGTCGGCGGGTGCCGATCAGAAAACCCCGTGCACCGGAGACGCGGTCGCCACCCACAGCTGCGAGCTTTGATCCAGGGCTGGGGGGTCGTTCATGGGAGCGCGCGGCATGCGCGCTCCGATCCTGCTGTCGGGCTCAGTCGTCGGCATCCTCGGGGCTGAGCAATTCGATCTCTCCGACGTTGACGAGATCGCGGATCGCCGAAATAATCCCGGACATGGCCTTTTCCCCGACCTTGGGCTTGACCGTGCCCTTGGCCTCGGCCTCCTCGCGGATGTTCTCGGCCATGCGTTTGGACATGTTGCTGAGCAGGAAGTCGGCGGTGAGACGCTCCTCCTCGCTTTCGGCGGCTGCGATCGCCGTGGCCAGCAAATCGGGGTCCACGTCCCGGGTAACCTTGGGAACGTCGATGGCGTTGAGTCGTTCCGGGATGTTCGCGAAAGTGAAAATGGAGCGGCGCACCGCTTCCGCAAATTCAGCGTCTTCCTGCTCCAGCCCGTCCAGCAGTTCATCGCGGATGGCGCTGTTTGAGTAGTTCAGGATCGCGCCGAGTCGTTCGTTGGGCTTGGCTTCAAAGGCGCGAGGCGGCTCTGCGTCGATTTGCGCAGCCAGCGACAGGCCAATTCGGTCCACCGCATCGGGCGTGACGCCGGTTGTCATGGAGACCGCATAGCTTATGCGGCGGGCCTTGTCTCCGGGCAGCCCCGCGAGCACCTGCGCGGCCTTGGATACGTCGATCTTCGAGAGCATGACGGCGGCGATTTCGGTGCTTTCGCCAATCACCAGCTCCTGAATCCGTTCGATCGGCAGTTTGTTGATGCGCTCCCATGGATCGCCGGTCTGGCGCACGCCGGCTTCCTTGCGCAGGCGCAGCGCGGTGCGCGGGTTGATCTTCCCATCCAGCGCATTGAGCGCGCCCGCCATATCACCGGGAAAGGACAGGCCGATGCGCTCCAGCTCGTCGGCGAATTCCTGCACGACCGCATTCAGCGTTTCGCGGTCGATATAGCGCATATTGCCGAGCAGAATCGTCAGCTCGGTCTGGTGCTCGTCCGGGAGCGACGCCAGCGGAATGTCAGTGCCCTCGTTCAGCAGGAATTGCACGATGATCGCGGCTTTTGCCCGACGGGTCAGACCTCCACGGCCGCGGTTGGAACCGGGTCCGGGCAGGGCAAGGGCGGGCATTTGGGACATTTGGAACTCCGACGGTCAAGCTGATCCAAGTACAGGAAAAGCGTTACCGCATCAGAGTTTCCGAGGTGTTAAATCTACGGCTAAACTTGTCGTCAATTGTAGAAACCCGGACCTGCCGCCGGGCGTCCGTTTCAAGGCGCGCCGAATGAGCCATTGGACAATGCCTTTATGCCCCGGCAGTCTGACCCCAGGCGCAGGAAACCTGTGAGAGGCCGCGCGACGGCGGCCCCTGAAATCAGCCGGAAACGACCGTGCAGCTGCGTGTGGTGCTGTCGTAAACGGAGCCGTCGGCGCAGGTCATCGCCTGTTCCGAATGGCCCGAGCACGCGGCGAAAGCCGCAACCGTCGGAGCAACAACCAATGCGGCGGCTGCAAGAAGAGTCTTGAACGTCATACGTGATCTTCCTCCTGTTGAAAGATTCGAAGATAACATGAGTCGCAGAAATCTCAAAACGCGGGTGTGGCCCTGGCTCAGAGCAGCCCGGAGCGGCCCACGTCCGTCACCGCAAAGTCGATCAGGGCGCGGATCTTGCGGGGCAGGGCGCGCCCTTCGAGGTAGACCGCGTTGAGCGCGCGCCTTTCACTCTCATAATCACGCAGGACGGGAACAAGTTGTCCGCTCGACAGGGGGGCCTGCGCGGCGAAACGCGGAATGTTTGCAATGCCGACCCCCGTCGCCGCCAGATCGCTGGCCGCGCGCGCGGAATTGACCGAGATCTGCCCAGCGACCTGAACGTCGAATTCGGTGCCGTCGCGGTGAAAGGTCCAGCGCCGGGGCAGGCGGCGGTTGGTATCGAGAATGCACTGGTGATCGCCGAGCGCCGCCGGGTTTTCCGGCAGGCCGTGACGCGCGATATAGTCGGGGCTTGCCACGACGATCGCGGGCAGGCTGCCGAGTTTGCGCGCCTTCAGGGACAACGTATCGAGCGGGCCGATGCGGAAGGCGATGTCGATTCCGTCGGAGGCAAGATCGACATGGCGATCACTGAGCCGCAGATCGAGGCTGACAGCGGGATGCTCGTTGGCAAAGCGGCCAAGCATCCCGGCGACATAGGCCTCGCCAAAGGTTGCTGGCGCGGAGACGCGGATCGGGCCGGACAGGCCGCGCGAGCCGTCGTCGGCGACCTCTGTGAACAGCGCATCCAGCTCTTCGATGAGCATCGGTGCCCGCGCCAGCAGCGCGTCCCCGGCCGGTGTCAGCCCGACGCGCCGCGTGGTGCGCTGAAGCAGCCGCACGCCGAGGTGGGATTCAAGCTCCGCCACGTATTTCGACGTCAGGCGATTTGAAACGCCAAGCTGGTTCGCGGCCGCCGTGAACGAGCCGGACTGCGCGGTCGCGACAAAGGCTTTGAGTTGATCGAGGCGGTCCATGACGTGATTGCGAATATAGTGTGGATATTAAGTCAATAAAATCGTCATTTCGTGCATGATGCGCAAGCCCTATCCTCTGTGTGATCGCAAGACACTGGGACTGCACCCGGTAGAACAGGAGACCCTCATGAGCACCGCCGACCGCCTGCGCCGCCTGCGCGACAGCCTGTCCGCCAGCGACCGGATGCCCGTGGTCTTTCTCGGCCATGGCAGCCCGATGAATGCCATCGAAGACACGATCTTCAGCCGGGCGTGGCGTGCGCTTGGCCGGAGCCTGCCGCGTCCGCAGGCCATCCTCGTGGTCTCGGCGCACTGGATGACCAAGGGCACAACGCTTGTTGATGTCTCGGCCATGCCGCGCACCATCCACGATTTCTACGGATTCCCGGAGGCCCTCTTCGCGCAACGCTATCCGGCCCCCGGCGCGCCGGCGCTGGCGCGTGACGTGGCGAGCCTGTTGGCCAGCCATCACGGCGCGGAAGATGACACATGGGGGCTCGATCACGGGGCCTGGTCGGTTCTGAAGTTCCTCTATCCAGAGGCGGATGTGCCGGTGTTCCAGGTCTCCATCGACATGACACAGGATCTCGCCGCCCATGTCGAGGTCGGCCGGGTGCTCTCGCAATTGCGCGACCGTGGGGTTCTGATCCTCGGCTCCGGCAACGTGGTGCACAACCTGCGGACCGCGCGCCAAGACGGCGATCCGCAGGATTTCGCGCTGGAGTTCGATGCGATGTTTGCACAGAGGCTTATGGCGCGGGACTTCGGGGCGCTGTCGGACCGTGCGGGCCTCGGGACGCTCCTGAGCATGGCGCATCCCTCGGTGGACCACTATATCCCGGCGTTGACCATTGCGGGTGCCTCGGACGGGAAAGACGCGCTGACGGTCATGACCGATCAGATCGATCTTGGCTCGATTTCCATGCGCTCATTCGTCTTTCACGCGGCGTAGAAAGAGGGTTGGGCGCAGCGATCGCCGCGCCCAACCCGGCCCGCCTCAGGCGACGGTTTCTTCGTTCACTACCTCGGCGAAGGATGTAAAGAACTTTGCCGCCAGCTTTTTCGCCGTGCTCTGGATCAGGCGGCTGCCCAATTGCGCGAGCTTGCCACCGATGTCAGCCTTTGCCTCATAGCTCAGGATGGTGCGGTCCGGCCCATCGGCGGTCAGCGTCACATCCGCGCCGCCCTTGGCGTGTCCCGCAGCGCCGCCGTTGCCCTGTCCGGTCAGCGAGAACGCATCCGGTGCCCCGGCGGTGTCGAGCTGCACGTCGCCGCTGAACCTGGCCTTTACCGGCCCGACCTTCAGGACGACCTTGGCCTCCAGTTCGGTGTCGGAGTGTTTGATGAGCTCTTCACATCCGGGAATGCACTGCCTGAGGACCTCGGGGTCATTGAGCGCGGCATAGACCCGGTCCTTGGGGGCGTTGATGAGGATTTCGTCTGCGAGTTCCATGGGATGTCTTTCCTTAACAACAGGGGAATTTGATCGTGGCGAGATGCTCGGCCTGGTCGGGCGTGAGCGCCAGTTTGCGGCGCAAGGATGCGGCGATGCGTTTGAATGTGCTCATGGGCTTTCTTTCGGTGCGATAGCGGGATGCGGCAGGTCAGCCATCGGTCTGCTTCACGGTGGCGCGCCGCGCCTGAACAAGCTGCGCGAGGATCGACAGGGCGATTTCCTCCGGTGTCACCGCGCCCAGATCCAACCCGGCGGGTGCCTTGACGTCGTCGATCGCGGCCTGATCAATTCCGGTCGCGGCGAGTTTTTCGGCGAGGGTGGCGTATTTGCGGCGGCTGCCGACGAAGGCGACATAGCGGGTCGGGACCGACAGCGCGGCCTTCAGGGCGTCGAGATCGCCTTGTCCCTGCGTGGCCACGACGACGAAGGACTGTTGGTGCGGTTTGCCCGGCGTGGGCGAGCCTGTCACGGACCACTGAAACTGCGGCGCGAGCGTGCTGAGTGCCTGTGCCACGGGCGAGGCGCCGAGGACGACAAGCTGCGGCAGCGGCAGGCAGGGTTCGATGAAAATATCGACCGTGCCGCGCGACGGACAGCCGTTCCGGGCAAACTGCATTCCGTCCACCATGTCACCGGCGGCGACCCCCTGTTCGGCCAGCAAATCCTCGGGGGCGACAGAAACAAGCTGCGGTTTGCCATCACGCAGGGCCTGAAGTGCGGCGCGTTTGACCGCGCTCCGCGTGCAGCCGCCCCCGAGCCAACCCTGAAGGATGGTGCCATCGGCGCTGAGCAACGCCTTGGCGCCGGGTTTCGCGGCGGTCGCGCCGGCGGTGCGCACGATGGTGGCAAAGGCAAAGGGTTCGTCCCTGGCGCGCAGCTGTTGCGCCGCCTCGGCCAGATCGGTCGAGAGGATCTCCGCAGGGGTCATAGCCGGGTCAGCTCCTGTTCCAGCGCGGCCAGATCGGCCAGCGTATTGGCGGGTTTGAAAGCATCCAGAAAGGGCAGGGCCGCTGCCATGCCGCCCGCAACCGGGGCGTAATCGGCCCAGCCCTTTAACGGGTTGAGCCAGACGATGCGGCAGCCGCGTTTGCGCAGCTTGGCGAGGGCCGCGGCGATCAGCTCTGGCGGCTCGGTGTCATAGCCATCAGAGAGGATCAGCACGACGCTGCGCCCGTCGACGAAGCGTTTGGCGTAGGTTTCGGCAAAGCGCATCAGCGACGGCCCGATTTTCGAGCCACCGCCGAAGCCGTCGGCCATCAGAGACATGCGCCCGATGGCGCGCAGGGCGTCCTTGTCCCGCAGGGCCTCGGTGATGCGCACCAGCCGGGTGTGAAAAAGGTAGGCATCCGCCGCCGGATCGGCCCGCATCAGACCGGCAAGGAACGCCAGAAACACCCGGCTGTAGACCGACATGGAGCCGGACACATCGCAAAGCGCGACGATCTTGCGGGTGCGGTCGGGGCGTTTCCTGCGCAGCAGGCGCAGCGGCTCGCCCCCCGTGGCGAGGCTGTGGCGGATGGTCTTGCGAAAGTGCAGCCGATCGCCCCGCCGCGCGGCGATCCGGCGGCGCGAGCGCGTATCGCGCAGGGCGGCCCCGATCCGCCGGGCCACGGCTTCGGCCTCGGCGATCTCTTCGGGGCGCACGAGGTCGCGCAGATCACGGCGGCTGAGGGTGCTGTGCCGGGTGGCGATCAGCTTGCCGGTGCCGTCGCTCTCCGCCTCGCCGCCCTGATCGTCGGGGGCCGTTGCAGAGCCGGAGGCTCTGGCATCCTCGCCCTTGGCATCGCGCGAGGACTGCACGTCATCGTGCGGGGCACTGGAGGGGGTCTGGATGACCTTCTGCTTCACCCGGCCCATGTCCATCCAGTAGCTATCGAAGAGATCGTCGAAGCGCTCTGCCTCCTCCTTGCAACCGGTGCAGACCGCGCGAAGGGCGCGGCGGCTGTCCTCGGGGCGGATGGCTTCGACCTCGGCCAGGGCGGCCATGGCCACGTCCGCCTCCGCCACGCCAAGGCGCAGACCGTTGGCGCGCAAATGGGCGACAAAGCCCGCGACCCGCGCAGCGGGGCCGGGATCGCGCCCGGCGAATTTGGTCACACGGCTCATGCGGCCTTGCCGGCGATGCGGCCTGCGACCTCTGGCGTGATCTGTGCCTGATCGCTTTGGGTTTTCAGCAAGGTGGTGAGCGTCGATTGCAGAACGGCCGGATCGTCCGTCAGATCGGCGAGGCCAAGGCCCATGAGCGCCGCTGCAAAATCCAGCATCTCGGCGATGCCGGGGGTCTTTTCCAGATCCTCTTCGCGGAGTTTCTGGACAAATCCGACGATCTGTTCCGCCAGGCGCGCTTCGACCTGCGGGCAGCGGGCCTTGAGGATCGCCAGCTCGGTCGCGCGGTCGGGATACTCGACGTAGGTATAAAGGCACCGGCGGCGCAGCGCATCGGACAGATCGCGCGTGCCGTTGGAGGTGAGGATCACAAGGGGCCGGGTGACGGCCTCGATGGTGCCGAGCTCCGGGATGGAAATCTGGAAATCGGACAGGATCTCAAGAAGGTAGGCCTCGAATTCCTCGTCGGCGCGGTCGATTTCGTCAATCAGGAGCACCGGTGCGATGTCCTGCGTGATTGCGGCGAGCAGCGGTCGCTCAAGCAGGAAATCACGCGAAAAAATGCGGTTCTCGACCACCTTCCCGGTTTCGCCGTCCTCGGCGGCGGCGCGGATGGTCAGCAGTTGCCGCTGGTAATTCCATTCATAGATTGCCTGTGCCGCGTCCAGCCCTTCGTAGCATTGCAGGCGGATCAGCCGCGTGTCCTTTACAGCCGACAGGGTGCGGGCGATCTCGGTCTTGCCGACGCCCGCCGCCCCCTCCAGCAAGAGAGGACGGCCCAGCGACAGCGCCAGGTGCAGCGCCACGGCCAGGTCGTCGGAGGCCACATAGCCTTCACCGGCCAGCGCGGTTTTCAAGTCAGTCCAGGTCATGTCTGTCTCCGAAAGGCGGGGATAGAGGCTATCCCCGCCCTGTCCGTGGCTGTCAGCCGTGCAAGCCCAGTTCATTGGCGGTGCGCCAGATCCGCCAGTGATCATGCGGCATGTTGGTATGCGTGTTGCCAAAGGGGCGGAACGCATCCTGCACGGCATTCGAGAAACACGGCACACCGCCCACATGCGGGCTTTCGCCCACGCCCTTCGCCCCGATGGGGTGATGCGGGCTGGGGGTGACGGTGAAGTCGGTCTCGTAGTTCGGGACCTCCCACGCGGTGGGCAGGAAGAAGTCCATGAGCGTGCCGGTCTTGACGTTGCCCATGTCGTCGTAGGCGATCTCCTGCCCCAGCGCGACGGCGAGCGCTTCGGTCAGACCGCCATGCACCTGCCCTTCGATGATCATCGGGTTGATCCGGGTGCCGCAGTCGTCCAGAGCATAGAAACGGCGGATTTCCGGAACCCCGGTGTCGACGTCGATGTCCATGACACAGACGTAGGCCCCGAACGGGTAGGTCATGTTGGGCGGGTCATAGTAGCTGACCGCCTCAAGGCCCGGCTCCAGCCCCGGAATGGCCTGATTGTAGGCGGCAAAGGCGATGTCCTTCATCGTCTTGAACCGCTCCGGCGCGCCCTTGACGACAAAGCGGTCGACATCGAATTCCACGTCGTTGTCGTGGACCTCAAGCAGATAGGCCGCGATCATCTGCGCCTTGGCGCGGATCTTGCGCCCGGCCATGGCCGTGGCTGCCCCCGCCACCGGCGTGGAGCGCGAGCCATAGGTGCCAAGCCCGTAGGGCGCGGTGTCGGTGTCGCCCTCTTCGATGGTGATGCTGTCGGCGGGCAGGCCGATCTCGGAGGCGAGGATCTGCGCGAAGGTCGTCGCATGCCCCTGTCCCTGGGAAATCGTGCCAAGCCGCGCAATCGCAGAGCCCGTTGGGTGGATGCGGATTTCACAGCTGTCGAACATGCCAAGGCCAAGGATGTCGCAGTTCTTGACCGGCCCGGCGCCGACGATCTCGGTAAAGAAGGACAGCCCGATCCCCATCAGCTTGCGGGTCTTGCCCGCCTTGAAGTCCTCGACACGCTGCGCCTGCTCTGCGCGCAGCGCTTCGTAATCGACGGCCTTCAGCGCCTTGTCCCAGGCCGTGTGGTAATCGCCGCTGTCGTATTCCCAGCCAAGCGCGGCCTTGTAGGGGAATTGCTCCTTCTTGATGAAGTTGATCCGGCGCAGCTCGGCGGAGTCCATGTTCAGCTTGATGGCCAGCACTTCGATCATCCGTTCGATGAAGTACACCGCCTCCGTCACCCGGAAGGAACAGCGATAGCTGACGCCGCCGGGGGCCTTGTTGGTATAGACGCCATCGACTTCGAGGAAGGCGGTCGGAATGTCGTAGGAGCCGGTGCAGATGTTCATGAAGCCGGCGGGGAACTTCGTCGGGTCCGCGCAGGCGTCAAAACCGCCGTGATCCGCCGTGACGTGGCAGTGCAGGCCCGTAATCTTTCCGTCCTTCGTCGCGCTGATCTTCCCGGTCATGTGATAATCCCGCGCAAAGGCGGTGGTCATCAGGTTGTCCATCCGGTCCTCGATCCACTTGACCGGCTTACCGGTGACAATGGAGGCGACGACAGAGCAGACATAGCCCGGGTAGGCACCGACCTTGTTGCCAAAGCCGCCACCGATATCGGGCGAAATCACGCGGATGTTGTGCTCTTCGATGCCGGAGATCAGGGAGACGACGGTACGGATCGCATGCGGGGCCTGAAAGGTGCCCCAGAGGGTCAGCTTGCCGTTGACCTTGTCCATCGACGCCACACAGCCGCAGGTCTCCAGCGGGCAGGGGTGGGTGCGGTGGTAGTACATCGACTCCTCGGCCACGACCTCGGCATTGGCGATGACCTCTTCGGTTGGCGCCTTGTCGCCCGCTTCCCATGTGAAGATATGATTGTGATGCTTGCGCGGCCCATGCGCGCCCGCCGGGATGGAGCCATCCTCCGCCACCAGATCCTCGCGCAGGACAACGTCGGATTTCAGCGATTCAAACGGGTCCACCAGGACCGGCAGCTCTTCGTACTCGACCTCGACCAGTTCGATGCCATCGGCGGCGGCATAGCGGTCTTCTGCGACGACAAAGGCGACTTCCTGCCCCTGGAACAGCACCTTGCCATCGGCCAGCACCATCTGCTTGTCACCGGCCAGTGTCGGCATCCAGTGCAAACCAAGCGGGCGCAGGTCGTCCGCGGTCAGAACCGCGAGAACACCGGGCACCTCCAGTGCCGCGGCGGTGTCGATGCTCTTGATGCGGGCGTGCGCATAGGGCGAGCGCACGAAATCCCCGAACAGCATGCCATCGAGCTTGATATCGTCGACATAGTTGCCCTTGCCCTGGGTAAAGCGCGCATCCTCGACCCGCTTGCGCGAGCAGCCCATCCCTTTGAGGTTCTCGACACGTTCCTCGCGCGTGATCTCGTCCTTCATTCTGCGGCCTCCTTCGCGGCGTTCATCTCGGCCGCAGCGGCCTGAATGGACTTGATGATGTTCTGATAGCCGGTGCAGCGGCAGATATTGCCAGCCATGCCGAAACGGATGTCTTCCTCTGTCGGGTTCGGGTTCTCTTCGAGCAACTTGGTGGCGCGGGTGATCATGCCGGGGGTGCAATAGCCGCACTGCAGACCGTGGTGTTCCTTGAACGCCGTTTGCAGCGGGTGCAGGGCATCGGGGGTGCCGATGCCTTCGATCGTGGTGATTTCGGCGCCATCCGCCTGTGCCACGAACAGGGTGCAGGCTTTGACCGACTTGCCATTGAGGGTGACGGTGCAGGCGCCGCAGTGCGAGGTCTCGCAGCCGATATGCGGGCCGGTGATGTTGAGCCGCTCGCGCAGCGTGTAGATCAGCAATTCGCGCGGTTCGGCGAGGAATTCCTGTTCCTTGCCGTTCACGGTCAGCGTGATGTGCATTTTCTTTGGCATTGTGTTCCTTTCTCTCGCCCTATCGCGGCGCGGCTTGAGGGGTGACCTCAGGCGCGCGACCAGGCCCGCTCGATGGCGCGGCGCAGGATCACCCCGGCCACGTGTTTCTTGAATGCGACGGGGCCGCGGTTGTCCTCGCTCGGGTCGATGTCGCCGAGCATGGCCGCAACGGCCGCTTTCAGCGCGGCATCATCGACGCCGGTTCCGACCAACGCCGCGCCTGCGGCCTCGCTGAACACAGGCGTGTCGCTGAGATTGGTCATGGCGATGGCCGCGCTTGCGCAGGTGTCGCCGTCCTTGACGATCTGCACGGCGGCGGCGGCGGTCGCATAGTCGCCGATCTTGCGTTTCTGCTTTTCGTAGGCATGGCCGCCGGACGGCAGCGGGATCGTGACGGCGGTCAGCACTTCGTCGTCCTCGCGGGCGGTCATGTAGGCCGCCTCGTAGAAGTCCCGCGCCGCGATCTCGCGCGCGCCCTCGGGGCCGACCACGGTGAAGCTGGCGTCCAAGCATTGCATCAGCCCGGGCATGTCGTTGCCCGGATCGCCATTGGCGACATTGCCGCCGACGGTGCCCATGTACCGCACCTGCGGGTCGGCAATCTGCAAGGCGGCCTCGCGCAGGATCGGCGCGGCCTTGGCCAGCGCGGCGTGGTCGATCAGGTCGGCCTGGGTGACCATGGCGCCGATGCGGATGCTGTCACCGTCGATGTCGATGCCGGACAGGCCGCCGACATCCTGCAGGTCGATCAGGTGTGGCACCTCCGCCATGCGCAGCTTCATCATCGGGATCAGGCTGTGGCCGCCGGCCATGACCCGGGCGTCGTCGCCATGCTCCCGGAGCAGCGACAGGACACCGTCCATGTCCTTGGGGCGATAGTATTCGAATGCCGCTGGTATCATCGGCGGGCTCCTCCCTAAGCGAAATTCCTCGGGTGGAGGCTGCCCGGTGCCAGGGCGGCGGGCATCAGAAAATCAATGAAACACAGGTCTTTTGCACGAAATGCGCCGTATCATGCACGAACTGCGCCGACCTGCGACGCCAGTTTGTCCTGGATTGCCTTCAGCTTGGAGCGGCTCACCGGGGCGGGCGGCAGATCGGCCCCGTCGAACAGGCAGCGGCCCTTGTCGCGGTTGCGCTCGAAGCGCGCGACGCGGCTTGGATTGACGATATAGCTGCGATGGGTTTGCAGGAACCCGGCGGGCAAGAGCCGCTTGCTCGCCTCCGTGATGGGCCAGGCACAGAACAGTCGCTCGGTCTGTGTATAGACCTGCGTGTAGTGGCCATCGGCACGGACGAAAAGAACATCGCGGGAGCGGACAAAGATCTTCTTGCCTTCGCTCTCGCAGGGGATTTGAAGGTCCGTGGCGGGGATCGGAGACGCCGCGGCGGTGGCACGCCCGGCTTCGGCCTCGGTCCCGGATATCGGGGCGGCGGTGGGCGGGACCAGATAGGTCACGCTGACCCACAAGGACGCGCCAAAGATCACGAAGCTGAAGAAGATCACCCCCAATGCCAGCGTTTCGTTGCTCATGGAGGGGCCAAATTCCGTCACACTGGGTTCGGCCACGAAATTCGTTCCCGCAATGGCGAGGAAATGCACGGAGCAGACCGCCACCGCAAAGCAGACGGTGCCGAGCAGGATGGTGCGGTTGGTGCGATGCCCATAGGCAATCCAGAACGCGAGCACGCACAGGCCAATGGCGACAAGGGACGAGAAAACCACCCCCGGCACGGTATAGATGGCCCGGCACAGCTCCAGCCCCGCCATGCCAATGTAATGCATGACCAGGATGCCCACCCCCACGATGGCACCCGCCACACAGATGACCCAAGGCGTGCGCTCCGCGAAATGCAGCAGCAGCAGGGCCGCGCCCACCAGCAGGATTGCCGACAAGGCCGAAACCAGCGTGATTGCCGCGTCATAGTAGAACAAAATCGGCATCTTGAGGCCCAGCATGGCAATGAAATGCATGGCCCAGATGCCGCCGCCGAGGGCAACCGCCGCGAGGGTAATGGCGACTTTCTTCTGGAATACGGGTTTCTTGGCCAGATCGCGTGTGAGCGACAGCCCGGTAAACCCGGCAACAAGCGCAACGACGCAGGCCATTGCTGTCAAGAAGCCGCTATGGCTGATGTCCAAGACGTCCATATCGCGGAAAATGACCAGAAATGCGGCGGTTTGCAAACACTACCGGTTGATTTGAAGCCAATTTCTTTGGCGTCCTGCAGGCCGGGCACGGGTCCGTGAAACCGGACTGTGCCTGTCCGGAAAACGCAGGGCGGGAGGCGTGAAAGTTCGCGCTCTGCCTGAATTTTGTGCGACTGCGGCGGCGGGCCCGGTGGAATTCGGTTTTGTCATTGCCTTCATGCTGCAGGCGCAGCATTTCTGGGGCTGTGACAGATATCCTCTCCATAATCGTGGTCGAAGCCGACAAGGATCGCGCGACCCAGATCGTCGACAGCCTGAAGGCCGCCGGCGATTGCGAGATCCGCATCATTTCGGAGCCGACGGCATTGGCCCGGCGCATCCGCGAGGTGCAGCCGGATGTCGTTCTGATCGACATCGAAAACCCCTCGCGCGACATGCTCGAAGGGCTGGCGCTGGCGTCCGGGCCGATGGAACGCCCGGTGGCGATGTTCGTCGACCGCTCCGATGTGGGCCTGTCGACGGCGGCGATCGAAGCGGGGGTCTCGGCCTATGTCGTGGACGGGTTGCGCCCGGACCGGCTCAAACCGATCCTCGATGCGGCCATCGCCCGTTTCCGGATGTTTCAGCGGATGCGCACGGAATTGGCGGCAACCAAGCGGGCGCTGGAAGAGCGCAAGGTGATCGACCGTGCCAAGGGCATGATCATGAAGGCGCGCGGCGTCGGAGAGGATGAGGCCTACGCCATCCTGCGCAAGGCGGCGATGGATCAGGGCAAGCGCGTGGCCGAGGTGGCACAGGCGCTGGTGACGGCGGCGGGGCTGCTGTCATGAAGGAGACCTTGCTGTCGGTCGGCTATATCCCCTTGACGGATGCCGCGCCGCTCATCGTGGCGCAGGAAATGGGCTTCGCGCTGGAAGAGGGCATCTCGCTCGATCTGCGCCGCGCGCCGAGCTGGTCCTCGCTGCGCGATATGCTCAGCTTCGGGCAGGTGGACGCGGCGCAGATGCTCTCGCCGGTGCCGATTGCCGCCGCGCTGGGCTTTGGCGGGGCGGGTGCGCCGCTGTCCGCGGTCTCGGTGCTGTCGGTCAATGGCAATGTCATCGGGGTCAGCCGGGCGCTGGAAGAGCGACTGCGCGCCAATGGCCACGATTTCGATTTTGCCGATGCGGAAAAGGCCGGGCGGGCGTTGATCGCGGTTGGCGGCGAGCGGCTGCGCATCGGGGTGCCGTTCCCGTTCTCGATGCACGCGGAGCTGGTGTTCTACTGGCTGTCGGCGCTGGGCTATGCGGTGCCGGAGCGGGTGGAGGTGCGCACCGTGCCGCCACCGCTGATGGCCGAGGCCATCGCCGAGGGCGAGATTGACGCCTTCTGCGTCGGTGAACCCTGGGGCACGAAAACGGTGGAAAACAACGTCGGGGCGCTGCTCCTGCCGGGCAATGCGATCTGGAGTTTCGCACCGGAAAAGGTGCTGGCCGTGCGCAGCGACTGGGCCGATACGGAAACATCGCTGACGGATCGGCTGATCCGGGCGGTCTGGCGGGCGGGGCGGTGGCTGGCTGATCCGGCGTCGCGGTTGCTCGCCTCCGAAGTGCTGGCCCGCCGGCACTATCTCGATCTGCCGCCCGAGCACGTCGAACGCTCGCTCTCCGGGCGGCTGGTGATCTCGGCGCGCGGCGAGGCGCGCGATGTGCCGGGGTTCATCGAGTTTCACAACGGCGCGGCAGGCTTTCCCTGGCGCAGTCAGGCGGAGTGGATCGGCTGCCAGTTGGGCAAGCGGATCGGGCAGGACCCGGAGGCGGCGGCGCGGGGGGTCTATCGGTCCGACATTTACCGCCGGGCCTTGCGGGATACCGCCGCCGACCTGCCCGGCGCCTCCTCCAAGATCGAAGGCTCGCTGAGCGAAGCGACGGCGGTGTCCTCCTCCAACGGCAGACTGATTCTGCAGCGGGATTCGTTTTTCGACGGGCGTATTTTTGAGCCTCTGACCGCCTGATGCCCGCAAAATGTGCAGCCGCGGCGAGATCCATGCTGCGATGCCGCGAAAAACCTGCATCTGAGACAAATTGTTTTGGGAGAGCGGGGCCCGCGCTGGCATAGTAGAGACACTGGCGAGCAACGACGCCCGCCGACAAGACATCAATCCCTATGACAGGGATCTCCAGAGCAAAGCCGCTCGACCCTCCGCCTTTCCTCCCAGGCGGTGCGTGTCGGCGGCTTTTTTTGTTTTTCAGTCCGGCAGATCCGGACCCAAATCGACAGTAACGAAAGGGACTTCCCCATGAAGCGACTTCTCCTGAGCCTTGCGGCGACAACCGCGCTTGTCAGCCCGGCCATGGCCGAGATGCTGGAGCTGGAAAAGGACGAGCTGACCTTTGGCTTTATCAAACTGACCGACATGGCGCCGCTCGCCGTGGCCTATGAGCAGGGGTATTTCCTCGATGAAGGCCTGTTCGTGACCCTCGAAGCGCAGGCGAACTGGAAGGTGCTGCTCGATGGTGTGATCGGCGGACAGCTTGACGGGGCGCACATGCTGGCCGGTCAGCCGCTCGCCGCGACCATCGGGTTCGGCACGGAGGCGCATATCATCACGCCGTTTTCCATGGACCTGAACGGCAACGGCATCACCGTGTCGAACGAGGTGTGGGAGGCGATGCTGCCCAATATCCCCAAGATGGACGATGGCCGCCCGCAGCATCCCATCAGCGCCGAGGCGCTGGCCCCGGTTGTCGCGCAGTACAAATCCGAGGGCAAGCCCTTCAACATGGGCATGGTCTTCCCGGTCTCGACCCACAATTACGAGCTTCGCTACTGGCTGGCCGCGGGCGGGCTGCATCCGGGGTATTATTCGCCGGAGAACATCACCGGGCAGATCGGCGCGGATGTGTTCCTCTCCGTGACCCCGCCGCCGCAAATGCCCGCGACGCTGGAGGCCGGGACGATCCATGGGTATTGCGTCGGCGAGCCGTGGAACCAGCAGGCGGTGTTCAAGGGCATCGGCGTGCCCGTCATCACCGATTACGAGCTGTGGAAGAACAACCCCGAGAAGGTCTTTGGCCTGTCGGCCGAGTTCGCCGAGGCCAACCCGAACACCACGCTCGCCGTGACCAAAGCGCTGATCCGGGCGGCCATGTGGCTTGACGAGAATGACAACGCCAACCGCATGGAAGCGGTCGAGATCCTGTCGCGCCCCGAATACGTCGGCGCCGATGCGGAGGTGATCGCCAACTCCATGACCGGCACCTTCGAGTACGAGAAGGGCGACAAGCGCGCGGTTCCCGACTTCAACGTGTTCTTCCGCTACAACGCGACCTACCCGTTCTACTCCGATGCGGTCTGGTACCTGACGCAGATGCGCCGCTGGGGGCAGATCGCCGAGGCCAAGCCGGACAGCTGGTACGATGAGGTCGCGAGGGACGTTTACAAGCCGGAGATCTACCTCAAGGCCGCGCGGCTTCTGGTGGAGGAGGGGCTGGCCAACGAGGCGGACTTCCCCTGGGAGAGCGATGGCTACAAGGCGGCGACACCGGCGAGCGATATCATCGACGGTATCCCCTATAACGGCAAGACGCCGAATGCCTACCTCGACAGCCTGCCGATCGGCCTGAAGGGCGCGCAGATCGTCGAAGGCACGGACGTCAAGGGGTAACGGCGCGAACAGGCATGCCCCCCGCTGCACTGCCGGCGGGAGGCATGATCCGATCCAATCGCCGCAAGGTCTCAGCCCAAGAATTCAAGGACGCAACAGATGACAACCGTCGATCCGAATTTCACCACAGACGCAGACCGCGAGGCGCGCCGCGCCCGGCTGTTCACCCGCATCAACGCCGCCGACAAATGGTTCAACGTGCTGGGCCTTGCCTGGGTGACGCCGATCCTGAAGGCCGCCGCCGGGGACAACCCGCGCGCGCAGGGCAAGGAGATCTGGCGGCTGCTGGTCGTGCCGCTGATCGCCATCGTCGGCTTTCTGCTGCTCTGGGGCACACTGGCGCCGAAGGTGCAGACCTCTCTGGGGGCGGTTCCGGGGCCTGCGCAGGTCTGGGAAGAGGCGGTGAACCTGCATCAGGACGCGCAGGCCAAGGGCGTCAAGCAGGCGAAATTCGAAGCGATGGTCGACAAGCGCAACCAGCGCCTGATTGATGCGGGCCGGGCCGATGAGGTCAAGGACGTCGCCTATACCGGCGCGCCGAGTTATTATCAGCAGATCTGGACCTCGATCAAAACCGTCTTCTTCGGGTTCCTGGTCGCCACCGCCGTGGCCGTGCCGCTTGGCATTGCCGCGGGTCTGTCGCCGACCGCCAATGCCGCGATCAACCCGCTGGTGCAGATCTTCAAGCCGGTCAGTCCGCTGGCCTGGCTGCCGATCGTGACGATGATCGTCTCGGCGGTCTATGCCACGAACGACGGGCTGTTTTCCAAGTCCTTCCTGATCTCCGCCATCACCGTCACGCTCTGCTCGCTGTGGCCGACGCTGATCAACACGGCGCTCGGCGTGGCCTCCATCGACAAGGACCTGGTGAATGTCTCCAAGGTCCTGAAGATGAACACCTATACCAAGATCACCAAGCTGGTGCTGCCCTCCGCCCTGCCGCTGATCTTCACCGGGCTGCGGCTGTCGCTCGGGGTGGGCTGGATGGTGCTGATCGCCGCCGAAATGCTGGCGCAGAACCCCGGCCTTGGCAAATTCGTCTGGGATGAATTCCAGAACGGCAGCTCAAGCTCGCTCGCCAAGATCATGGTCGCGGTCTTCACCATCGGCATCATCGGCTTCCTTCTGGACCGTGTGATGTATGCGCTGCAGTCGCTCTTTACCTTCACGAACCAGCGCTGAGCGCCGGAAAGGAGACCTGACATGAGCTTTCTCAAGTTCGAAAATGTGTCCAAGTCCTTCGGCACCGGCACCCAGGCCGCGCAGGTCCTGAAAGACATCAATCTGGAGGTGCGGGAGGGCGAGTTCCTTGTGCTGCTCGGCTTTTCCGGCACCGGCAAGACGACGCTGATCAACCTCATGGCCGGCCTGGAGCAGCCGAGTGCGGGCCGCGTCACCTTCAAGGGCAAGCCCATCGACGGCCCCGGCCCGGAACGCGGCGTGATCTTTCAGAATTATTCGCTGATGCCGTGGCTGACGGTGGAGGGAAATGTGCGACTGGCGCTGGATTCGGTGTTTCCGAAGATGGCGAAGGCCGAAAAGATCGAAACCGTGCGCAAATACGTGCAGATGGTCGGTCTGAGCCATGCCGCCACGCGCCGTCCGGCGGAACTGTCGGGCGGAATGCGGCAGCGGGTGAACGTGGCCCGCGCGCTTGCCATGTCGCCCGAATGCCTGCTGCTGGACGAGCCGTTGAGCGCGCTGGACGCGCTGACCCGGGCCAACCTTGCCGATGAGATCGAACACATCTGGGAGCAGGACAAGAAGACCTGCGTCCTGATCACCAATGACGTGGACGAGGCGATCATCCTCGCCGACCGCATCATCGCCCTGAACCCGGACGGAACGCTTGGTGAGGAGTTCAGCGTAGGCATCCCGCGTCCGCGCGACCGCATGGAAATGAACGCCAACGAGACCTTCAAGGCGCTGCGCAAGACTGTGACACGCTACCTGATGGATGTCGGGATCGAAGGCCGGGTCGAGGGCAGCCGCATCCTGCCCAATGTGACGCCGATCCATTCAGTGCCTGCGGCGGTGAAGGAGGCCTCGGGCTCCACGCGCGAGGATCGCTTCCTTGAGTTCTCGCAGTTGCACAAGATCTACCCGACACCGAAAGGCCCGCTCACCGTGGTCGAGGACTTCGATCTGAAGGTGAACAAGGGCGAGTTCATCAGCCTGATCGGCCACTCCGGCTGTGGCAAGTCCACGGTGCTGACCATGGCCGCCGGCCTTAACGAGGTGTCGAAAGGCGTCATCAATCTCGACGGGCGCGGCGTGCTTGGCGCGGACCCGGAGCGGGCGGTGGTGTTCCAGTCCCCGAACCTTTTCCCGTGGCTCACGGCGCGCGAAAACTGCGCGATCGGGGTGGACAAAGTCTATCCAAGGGCAAGCCAGGCCGAGCGGCAGGACGTGGTCGAATACTACCTTGAGCGCGTCGGTCTGGCCGATGCCATGGACCGCAGCACCGCCGATATGTCCAACGGCATGAAGCAGCGCGTCGGCATCGCGCGGGCCTTTGCGCTGTCGCCGAAACTGCTGCTGCTCGACGAGCCGTTCGGGATGCTCGACAGCCTGACCCGCTGGGAGCTTCAGGAGGTCCTGATGGAAGTCTGGTCGCGCACCAAGGTCACGGCGATCTGCGTGACGCATGACGTGGACGAGGCGATCCTGCTGGCCGACCGGGTGGTGATGATGACCAACGGCCCGCAGGCCACAATTGGCCGCATCGTCGATGTGGACCTGCCGCGCCCGCGCACGCGCAAGGCCCTGCTCGAACATCCCGATTACTACCGATATCGCCAGCAAGTGCTCGATTTCCTTGAGAAATACGAACACGGCAACACGTCCGGGAACGCCACTGGCGGGGCGCGCGGGGCGAAAGCCAACCCATCTGCCACATCTATCGCAGCGGAGTGAATTCATGGTTCAGAAACTTGTCGTCATAGGGGCCGGTATGGCCTCCGGCCGCGCGCTGGAGCACCTCTTCGAGGCGCAGCCGGGCGCATGGGAGGTCACCCTTTTCAACGCCGAGCCGCGCGGCAACTACAACCGCATCATGCTCTCGCCGGTGCTGTCCGGGGAGAAATGTTATGAGGACATCGTCATCCATGATGACGCTTGGTACGCGGAGCACGGCGTGACCTGCCGCTTTGGCGAGGCAGTCGTCGGGATCGACCGTGAGGCCAAGGTGGTCAAGGGCGAGCACGGCGATGTTGCCTATGACAAGCTGCTCATCGCGACCGGCTCGACCCCCTTCATCATCCCGATGCCGGGGCATGATCTGGACGGGGTGATCGCCTACCGCGATCTCGAAGACACCAATCGCATGATCGACGTGGCCGCCAGGCCCGGTGCGAAGGCGGTGGTGATTGGCGGAGGCCTGCTCGGGCTTGAGGCGGCGGCGGGGCTTCGGCTGCGCGGCATGGACGTGACTGTGGTGCATCTGATGGGCCACCTGATGGAGCGACAGCTTGACGAGGCGGCGGGCTATCTGCTGCGCAAGGAGTTGGTGAGCCGGGGGATCAATGTGCTGGTCTCCACGAATTCCAGGCAGATCCTCGGCGAGGATGGCAAGGTCCGCGCGCTGGAGCTGGAGAACGGCACCGAGCTGCCCTGTGACCTGCTGGTCATGGCGGTGGGCATCCGCCCGAGCACCGCTCTGGCGGCGCAGGCCGGTCTGGCCGTGGGGCGCGGCATCCATGTGGATGATCAGATGGTCACCTCTGACGCCGATATCCTGTCTGTCGGAGAGTGCATCGAGCACAACGGCGCGGTCTTCGGCCTCGTCGCGCCGCTCTATGACCAAGCCAGGGTCGTGGCGAAAACGCTGACCGGCGAAGCGGCGGCCTTCACGCCCAAGGAACTCTCGACCAAGCTGAAAGTAACGGGGTGCGACCTCTTCTCCGCCGGCGACTTTGCCGAGGGCGAGGGGCGCGAGGACATCGTCTTCCGCGATCCGGCCCGGGGCTTGTACAAGCGCCTTGTGATCGAGAATGACCGGCTGATCGGGGCGGTGCTCTATGGCGATACCGCCGATGGCAACTGGTTCTTCAATCTCATCAAGGACGGCACCGACATCGCGGAGATGCGCGAGACGCTGATCTTTGGCCCGGCCTATCAGGGAGGGGCCTCTGCGGACCCTTTCTCAGCCGTTGCAGCCTTGCCGGATGATGCGGAAATCTGTGGCTGTAACGGCGTCTCAAAGGGCACCATCGTTTCTGCAATCAACGGCGGCGCGACCGACCTGCCGCAACTGAAGGCCTGCACCAAGGCGTCCGGCTCCTGCGGCACCTGCACCGGACTGGTCGAGCAATTGCTCGAAGTGACGCTCGGCGACGCCTATGCCGCGCCCGCGGCGCAATCCATCTGCGGCTGCTGTGATCTCACGCATGAGGATGTGCGGCGGCTCATCAAGGCCCGGGAACTCAAAAGCCAGCCCGCCGTCTGGCAGGAACTGGGCTGGAAGACCGTGAACGGCTGCCACGTCTGCCGCCCGGCGGTGAACTATTACCTGCTCGCGGATTGGCCGCTTGAGTATCGGGACGATCCGCAGAGCCGTTTCGTCAACGAACGCAAGCATGCCAACATTCAGAAGGATGGGACGTTCTCCGTGGTGCCGCGCATGTGGGGCGGGATGACCACGCCGAATGAATTGCGCGCCATCGCCGACGCCGCCGAGAAGTACAAGGTGCCGACCGTGCATGTGACCGGCGGCCAGCGCATCGACCTGCTGGGCGTCAAGGGCGAGGATCTGCCGCATATCTGGGCCGATCTAAACGCGGCGGGCCTTGTCTCTGGTCATGCCTATTCCAAGGGGCTGCGCACGGTGAAGACCTGCGTCGGCAAGGATCACTGCCGCTTCGGCACGCAGGACTCCTCCGGTCTGGGCATCAAGCTCGAGAAGAAGCTCTGGGGCAGCTGGACGCCGCACAAGGTCAAGCTCGCCGTCTCCGGCTGCCCGCGCAACTGCGCCGAGGCAACCTGCAAGGACATCGGCGTGATCTGCGTCGACAGCGGCTACCAGGTCAGCGTCGCGGGCGCGGCTGGCATGGACGTGAAGGAGACCGAACGTCTGGCGGATGTGGCGACGGAAGAGGAAGCCATCGAACTGGTGACCGCCTTCATGCAGCTCTACCGCGAGAACGCGAAGTACCTCGACCGCCCGTACAAATGGGTCGCCAAGGTCGGTCTCGACTGGGTCAAGGAACAGGTGGTCGAGAACCTCGAAGAGCGCAAGCGTCTGAACGAGGCCTTCGAACTGAGCCAGACCGTCTACCGCAAGGACCCCTGGGCAGAAGGCGCGGCCAGGCCCGAGAGCTTCGCCCCGGTGGCCGACCTGACGCTTCAGGCGGCGGAATGAGAAACGGCGGTGCCGGGCCTACCCCGGCACCTCAACGCAGACCAAAGGAGTGAGCAACATGGCCTGGATCGACGTCGCAGACATCAACGACATCCCGCTGCCCGGCGCCCGCGTGGTGAAGACGCCGCTCGGCTGCATCGGGCTTTTCCGCACCGGCGAGGCGCAGGTCTACGCCGCCTCCAACACCTGCCCGCACAAGGGCGGCCCGCTCAGCGAGGGTATCGTGCATGGCACCAGCGTGACCTGCCCGCTGCACAACATGGTCTTCGACCTCAACACCGGTTTGTCCAAGGGCGCCGATGAAGGCGCGATCCAGACTTTCCCGGTCCGGCTCGACGGCACCCGCTTGCTGCTCGACAGCGAGAGCATCAACGCCCGGAGTGCCGCGTAATGTCTGAAGTCCGCTCGACCTGTCCCTACTGCGGTGTTGGCTGCGGCGTCCTGCTGAAGGCGGACGGGCAGGGCGGACTCGAGGTTCGGGGCGACCCGGACCACCCGGCCAACTTCGGCCGCCTCTGCTCCAAGGGCTCGGCCCTCGGCGAGACCGTCGGCCTTGGCGAGCGGCTCCTGAAGCCCCGCGTCGGCGGCAAGGACTGCGACTGGGAGACCGCGCTGGACATCGTCGCGGGCAAGTTCGGCCGCGCCATCGAGCAGCACGGCCCGGACAGCGTCGCCTTCTACGTCTCCGGCCAGCTGCTCAACGAAGACTACTACATCGCCAACAAGCTCATGAAAGGCTTCATGGGCTCGGCGAATATCGACACCAATTCAAGGCTTTGCATGGCCTCCACCGTGGCGGGCCACAAGCGCGCCTTCGGCACCGACACAGTGCCCGGCACCTACGAGGACCTCGAGGAGGCGGACCTCATCGTCCTTGTCGGTTCGAACATGGCCTGGTGCCATCCGGTGCTGTTCCAGCGCGTGCTCGCCGCCCACAAGGCGAAGGGCACCAAGATCGTCGTCATCGACCCCCGCCGCACCGCCAGCTGCGACAGCGCCGACCTGCACCTGCCGCTGGAAGTCGGCAGCGACGTGGCCCTGTTCAACGGCCTGCTGGCGCAGATCCATCGCCGGGGCCTCGTCGACGAGGCTTTCCTGCAAAACGTCGACGGCGCCAATGAGGCCTTCGCCGCCGCCTACGAGAGCCGCCTCGACCCCACGGGTCTGGACGAGGATCTCGTGCATCAGTTCTATGACCTCTGGCTGAACACCGAGAAGGTCGTCACCGTTTTCTCCCAGGGCGTGAACCAGTCCTCGTCTGGTTCGGACAAGGTCAACGCCATCCTCAACTGTCACCTCGCCACGGGCCGCATCGGCAAGCCCGGTCTTGGCCCGTTCAGCCTCACCGGCCAGCCCAACGCCATGGGCGGGCGTGAGGTCGGGGGGCTGGCGAACATGCTCGCCTGCCATCTCGACATAGAGAATGCCGAGCACCGCAGCGCCGTGCGCGATTTCTGGACCGCACCCACAATCCCGGCAAAGCCCGGCCTCAAGGCCGTGGACATGTTCAAGGCCGTGGGGGAGGGCAAGATCAAGGCGCTCTGGATCATCCATACGAACCCCGCCGTCTCCATGCCGGACGCCAGCGCGGTGCAGGAGGCCATCGCGGGCTGCGACTTCGTCGTGGTCTCCGACATCACCGCGCAGACCGATACGGCGCGGCTCGCGGACGTGATCCTGCCTGCCACCGCCTGGGCGGAGAAGTCCGGCACCGTGACGAACTCGGACCGCACCATCTCGCGCCAGCGTTCGATCCTGCCCGCGCCGGGGGAGTGCCGCCCGGACTGGGACATCCTCGCCGCCGTGGGGCGGCGCATGGGCTGGACCGCCGCATTCGATTACGAAACCCCCGCCGAGATTTTCCGCGAGTATGCCGCGCTGTCGGGCGTTGCGGGCAGGTTTGGGCGCGATTTCGACATCTCCGCCCTGAGCGATCTGGACGATGCGGGGTATGACGCGCTGCGCCCCACGCGCTGGCCAGTCAGCGCCAGCCGCCAGGGCGGGCGCTTCTTCGGCGATGGCCGGTTTTTCCACGCGGACGGTAAGGCGCGCATGCTGCCGCTCCGGTATCGCCCGCCGGTGGCCCGCCGTGCCCCGCGCTATCCGTTCGTGCTGAACACCGGGCGGCTGCGCGACCAGTGGCACACCATGACGCGCACCGCCCTGTCGCCGCGCCTCTCGGCGCATCTGGCCGAACCGTTTGTGGAAATTCACCCGGCGGACGCCGCCGATCAGGGCATCGGGCCCAATGATCTGGTCACGCTGCGCAGCCCGCAGGGCAGCGGTATCCTGCGCGCGCGCATCACTGACGCGGTCACGCGCGGGCAGATCTTCGCGCCGATCCACTGGACCGGCGAGACCGCGCCCGCCGCCCGGATCGACACGCTTGTCGCCGCCGTCACGGACCCGGTGTCGGGACAGCCGGAGAGCAAGGCGTCGGTGGTGTCTGTCACCCGGTTCGAGGCGGCATGGTATGGCTTTGCCGTCAGCAGCAAAGCGTTGCAGCCACAGGCGGATTACTGGGCGCGCGCCCGGACGAAATCCGGGTGGCGGGCGGAACTGGCCGGGATGCGCAGCGTCACCGACTGGGAGGCCGAGGCGCGCGCGCTCTTTGACTTGCCGGAGGCCGAGGTGCAATCGCTGATCGACACGCGGCGCGGGCTGGCCCGGCTGGCCTTCTTTGAGGGGGGGACGCTGATCGCGGCGCTGTTCATCGCGCCCGAGCCGGTGGCCGTGGTCCGCGACTACGTTGCGGGGTTGCCCGGCAACGCGGAGGCGGACGTGCTGATCGGACGCCCTCCGGCGGACCGCCCGGACCCCGGCCCGATGCTCTGCGCCTGTTTCGACGTGGGGGTGAACACAATCGTGACCGCGATCGAAACGGAAGGATTGCTGAGCGTCGACGCCGTTGGCGCGGCCTTGCAGGCGGGGACGAACTGCGGCTCCTGCCGTCCGGAGATCGCGGCCCTTCTGGCCCGTCTGCACCAGAGGGAGGCGGCGGAATGAGCCTGTCCGACCATGTACGCACGCTCGGGCGCGGGCCGGGGCGGTCGCGCTCCTTGACCTTCGATGAGGCGCAGGATGCCATGCGTCTGATGCTCTCGGGCCAAGCGGCGCCGGAGGCCGTCGGCGCCTTGCTCATGCTGCTGCGGATGAAGGGCGAGGAGGCGCAGGAGATCGCGGGCTTCACGGCTGGCGCACAGGCCAGCCTGCCGCCGCTGCCGCCCGTTGATCTCGACTGGCCGAGCTATGCCGCCGGGCGCACGCGCGGCCTGCCGTGGTTCCTGCTCTCGGCGCGGCTGGTGGCGCGGGCCGGGCACCGGGTGCTGCTGCACGGCTGGAACGGGCAGGACGCGGCGGTGCGCGGCGGTCTGGCCTCGGCGGGGATCGCCATGGCGGGGCAGGCGGAGGAGGTTGCGCAACTGCTGGAGCGGGACGGCATCGCCTACCTGCCGCTTGAGACTCTCTCGCCTGCCTTGTTCGGCCTGCTCGATCTGCGGGATACCTTCGGGCTGCGGTCCTGCATCAATACGGTGTGCCGGATGCTGAACCCAGGCGAGGCGCGCGCCAGCGTGCAGGGCGTGTTTCACCCCTCCTACCGGCTGTTGCAGGCGGATGCGGCGCGGCTTCTGGGCTGGCAGGGGCTGAGCGTGATCAAGGGTGGCGGCGGCGAGTTCGAGCGCAATCCGGCCAAGGACATCGCGGGGTTCGGCCTGCGCGCCGGGCTTTCGTGGGAGGGCACGGTGGCAATGCTGCGCGATGAGACCCGCAGGATGGATGACGGCGCGCGAGATGCCGGGGCCCTCTCGGCGCTGTGGGCGGGCGAGACCGAAGACGACTTTGCCGAGGCGGTGGTCAAGGGGACCGCCGCGCTGGCTCTGGATACGCTGGGGCACGCGGATGCGGATGCCCTGACTGACACGCTTTGGATCGCGCGACATCGCGCCTGTGCTGCCTGAAGGACGCTGACCGATGAAAACACTCACCTTTCCGCCTCTCGCTGTCGCCCCGACGGGCGCCCTTGGCTTTGCTGTGCGCTTTGTGCGCGGCGCGGTGGAGCGGCTGCCGCAGATCCGGCGTGACACCAAGGCCGGGACAGAGAGCGGCCCGAAACAGGGCCGCATCGCGCTGATCGGGGCCGGACCGGGGGCGAAGGACCTGCTGACCCTGCGCGCGGTTCAGCGGATCGGCGAGGCTGACGTGGTCTTTTATGACCGGCTGGTCGATGACGCGGTGCTGGCCTATGCCCGCCCCGGCGCGGAGCTGGTGTTTGTCGGCAAACACGTGGGCAATCATTCCTGGCCGCAGGAGCGCATCAACGCGGTGATTGTCGACGCGGCGCAAGCGGGCCGCCGCGTGGTGCGGCTGAAATCCGGCGATCCCGGTGTCTTTGGCCGCGCGGGCGAGGAGATCGCGGCGGCGAACGCCCATGGCATTCCGGTGGAGATCATTCCCGGCGTCACGGCGGTCTGCGCCGCCGCCGCCAGCATGGGCCAGAGCCTGACCGAACGCGGCATTGCCGATATTCTGGTGCTGGCCACTGGCATGGGGCAGAAGGGCGATCCGCTGCCCGCCTCGGCACGGATGAGCGGCCCCGGCACGACGACGGCCTTCTACATGTCCGTGGGGCAGGCGGCGCGGATCGCGGCGGCCTTGATGGCGCGCGGCTTGCCCGCCGATGCGCCGGTCTCCGTGGCGGTCGAGGTCTCCAAACCCGAAGAGCGCGCGCATCATGGCACCCTTGCGGGCCTGCCCGCGCTGATCGCGGAGAACGCGGTGACCGGCTGTGCCATCGTTTTGGTCACATGGCCAAAGACCCCGGAGGCCCCGGAGGCCCCGGCGGTCACGCGGGCTGCTGCGCAGGTCACTGGCTGAGCCAAACGCGCTCCGCAAATGAAAACGGCGCCCCGCATGAGGCGCCGTTTCTGTTTGTCCTGTCGGCCTGATCACGCAGCGTCGAGATCTTCCGGCAACACCAGGTTCAGCACGATCGACAGGACTGCGGCGGGCAGCAGCCCCGAGGTCAGCAGGATCTGCGCGGTGCGCGGCAGGTGCTGCAGCGCGCCCGGCTCAAGCTGCAGGCCAAAGCCAACCGAGAGCGAGATTGCAAAGATCACCATGTTGCGCCGGTTCCAGGCCACATCCGCCAGCATGTTCACACCGGCGGCCGCGACCATGCCGAACATGACGATCACGCCGCCGCCGAGCACGTTGATCGGCACCGTGCGGATCGCCGCGCCGATGATCGGCATCAGGCCGCAGATGATCAGGAACAGCGCGCCGATGGTCACCACGTGGCGGCTCATCACGCCGGTCATGGAGATCAGGCCGACGTTCTGGCTGAACGAGGTGTTGGGCAGGCCGCCGAACAGCCCGCCGATGGCGGTGCCAAGCCCGTCCGCATAGGTCGCGCCGACGATTTCCTTGTCCGTCGCCTCGCGGCCCGCGCCGCCCTTGGTGATGCCGGAGGTGTCGCCGACGGTCTCGATGGCCGAAATCACCGCCATGAAGCACATGCCGACGATGATCGCGATGTCGAAGTCAAACCCCCATTTGAACGGCACGGGCACCTCGAAAAGCGCCGCGCGGGAGATGTTGGACAGGTTCACCTGACCCATCATCAGCGCCACGACATAGCCGACCAGAATGCCGACAAGCACCGCCGCCACGCTCAGAAAACCGCGCGTGAAGAACTTCAGCGCCAATGTCACAGCGATCACCACCAGCGCCGGGAACCACATGGCGAGCGAGCCGTATTCCGGCGTTCCGATCAGCGGCACACCGCCCGCGGCGTACTGGATGCCCACCTGGATCAGCGCAAGCCCGATCATCAGCACGATCAGGCCGGTCACCAGCGGCGGCAGCGCATAGCGGAACCGGCCGATCACCGTGCCGAGCATGAAGTGAAAGATCCCGCCGATCACCACACCGGTCATCAACGCCGCCATCCCGGCGGTGCCCTGTCCGGCCACGGCGGGGATCATCACGGGGATGAAAGCAAAGGAGGTGCCTTGCACGATGGGCAGGCGCGCACCCACGGGGCCGAAGCCGATGGTCTGGAACAGTGTTGCAACCCCGGCCAGGAGCATGGACATCTGGATCATGTAGGTCATGTCCGGAAAGCCCTGCGCGCCCGCGTCCGAGCCAAAGCCAAAACCCGCCGCCCCGGCGATGATGATCGCCGGCGTCACGTTGGAGACGAACATCGCCAGAACGTGCTGAATGCCGAGCGGCACCGCCTTCGCCAGCGGCGGCGTGTAGTTTGGATCGCGCAGTTGTTCTGCGGTCCCGATCGAGGTGTCAGCCATCCCGTGTCCCTTCTTTAAGACTATCCGTCTTGGCGGCCTCTCTGGCGGGCCGCTTTGATCCGGAAACCCTGCGCAGGCCCCGCCCAAATGGCAAGAAATTAGGCCCGGGAGCAGTTTCAATTTAATTTTGAAAGACACGCGGCGGCAGACTGGGGTATGTCCTGCCCGTTTTCGTGTCAAATGGCGAAAACGCGCCCGGGGCGGTTGCCCGGACGCGCGGCGCGATCAGGGTGCGGCGACCGCTGTCGGCCTGTCAGACGCGCAGCCCATCGGGATCGAAGAACGACAGCCGGTCCGGCTCGAAGGCAAGGCCGACGGTATCGCCGGGGCGCTGGGTCACGTCGCCATTGGAGCGCTGCGTCAGTTTGCCCAAGGGGCCGCAGTCGATCACAAGGTAGCTGTCCGCGCCGAGATATTCGATCACGTCGACCACCCCGTCGCACTGGCCCTCGCCGGGGGCGACCACCGCGATATGCTCGGGCCGGATGCCAAGATGCTGCGCCGCGCGGTCCCCGGCAAAGGCACCGCCGCGCCCGCCGTCCAGATGATAGGCGCCCGCATTGGTGCTGCAGGGCAGGATGTTCATCTTGGGGCTGCCGATGAATTGCGCCACGAAGAGGTTCGCGGGGCGTTCATAGAGTTCGCGCGGCGTGCCGACCTGCGCGATCTTGCCGTATTCCAGCACCACGATCCGGTCGGCCAGCGTCATCGCCTCCACCTGATCATGGGTCACGTAGATCATCGTCGATTTCAGCGATTGGTGCAGTTTGGCGATCTCGTAACGCATCTCAACCCGCAGCGCCGCGTCGAGGTTCGACAGCGGCTCGTCGAAGAGGAAGGCGGTGGGATCGCGCACGATGCAGCGGCCAATGGCGACGCGCTGGCGCTGTCCGCCCGAGAGGTCCTTGGGCCGCCGGTCCAGATAGGGGCCAAGCTGCAACACCTCCGCCGCGTGATTCACCTTGCGGGCGATTTCATCCTTCGGCACGCCGGAGGTCTTGAGGCTGAAGCCGACGTTGTCGCGCACCGACATATGCGGGTAGAGCGCGTAGCTCTGGAACACCATGGCCAGCCCGCGCTTTGCCGGGGGCTCTGCTGTCACGTCGCGCCCGTCAATGTCGAGCGAGCCCCGGCTGATGTCCTCCAGACCGCCGATCATGCGCAGCAGCGTGGACTTGCCACAGCCCGAGGGGCCGACGAAGACCACGAATTCGCCGTCCGTGATCTCCAGATCAACGCCCTTGATCACCTGCGCGCTGCCGTACCACTTCTCGACGGCGTTGAGTTTGATCGCGCCCATTACGCCGCCTCCGCACTTGGCGAGGCCCAGGCCAGCCAGACCGCCGCCGTCCACGTGAACGTCCCGCCCCCTGCGGGATCGCCTGTCATCGGATCGAAATACTCGGCAAAGCCATGTCTGGTGATCAGCGCCTGCGTCAGATCGCGGACCCGGGCCGCCTCCGCCGTGTGGCCCATCTCGGCCAGGCCGCGCGCGATCAGCGCGTTCAGGATGGCCCATGTCGGCCCGCGCCAGTAGCGCTTGGGGTTGAAGATCTCCGTACCCGCCTTGTGGCTCGGCACCGGGTATTTGCAATCCTCGAAGGCAACGCTCAGCTCGCGCATCATCGTCGGGCTCTCGATCCCGGCATACCAGCACAGGAACGACGCGCAGGAGACATGCCCGGTGTGATTGCCGCTGTTCAGGTTGATCGCATCATAGCCGCCGAGGTCCGCATTGTGCAGCCGCGCCGCGCCTGCCTCCAACGTGTCGGTCCAGCCGTCGATCTCGCTGCGATCCGCGCCCAGAACATCGGCCAGCGCCGCAAGATCGCGGTTGGCGCGCAGCAGGATGAAGGTCATCGTCGGATCGGCCACGCGGAAGGGCATGTCCTGCGCCAGCTTCGCATCATCCCAGCCAAGCCTGCGCCCGCGCTGCACCAGCCAGATATAGCGGTCGTAATCTTCCTTGGTCGGGCGCATGGCCGGATCGACATGCGTGGTGTCGCGGCGGGTGTAGTCTCCGACGCCTGTGGGGTCGATGGCGGCCATGGCCTCGTCCCAGTCCGGCGCATTGTCCCGGCCCGCTTCCCAGGGGTGGGTGATGAAGATGGCGCCACCGTCGCTGCGCCATGTCATGAACCAGCGGTGCCAGTCGACCATCTTCGGGAACAGCGCCTTGAGGTGCTCTGCGCCTTGCTTCGGGTCCTTGTCGAACACCGCGCGCACAAAGCTCGCCGCGACCGGCGGCTGGCTGATGCCGGAGCTGGGGATCGGGCCGATGTCTTCGGCGCCCCAGACATCGGGTCCGGGGAAATAGCCGGGATCGGGTTTGTGAAACAGGATGTGTGGCACCATCCCGCTCGGCCACTGCCCGGAGAACAGCGTCGTGAGCTCGGCCCAGGCGCGCGGCAGATCGAACTGCGCAAACCCCCAGGCCGCAAAGGCGCTGTCCCAGTTCCATTGATACGGATAGAGCCCGGCGGTGGGCACGGTATAGCCGCCCCGGTCGTTGCCGCGCAGGATGGCGCGGGCCTGTTCGTCCATGCTGATGCTGTCTTTGCTCATCGGTTTTATCCTTTGACGGACCCGGCCGTCAGGCCCTTGGTCATGAAGCGTTCAAGTCCGAGGAAAATCACCATGATCGGCACGGTCGCCACGACCGACCCGGCCATCAGGTGTTGTCTCGGAATTTCTGAGGAGTTGAGGCTGGCGATGCCGCGTGTCAGGGTGAACTTGCCCGGATCGTCCAGCAGCATGAAGGCGAGCAGGAACTCGTTCCATGCGATCATGAAGACATAGAGGCTCACGGAGGCCAGCGCAGGCAGCGACAGCGGCAGGGTGATCTTCCAGATCACCGCAAGGCGACTGAGGCCGTCCATCAGGCCCGCTTCCTCGATCTCGGCGGGCAGGCCGCGGAAATAGCCCTGCAACATGTAAAGCGCCACGGGGATCGTCGTGACCGGATAGATCAGCAGGATCCCGAGGATGGTATTGCGCAGCCCGGTCATCGAAAAGGCGATGTAGATCGGCAGCGCCAGAACGATGATCGGCACCATGTAGATCAGCAGGATGGAGCGCGACAACACCGCCTGACCCTTGAACCGCAGCCGCGCCACCGCATAGGCCCCCGGCACACTGAACAGCAGGGTGATGAAGACCGTCAACACCGAAATGATCATCGAATTGAGCAGGTAAGTGCCGAAGTTGAAGTCCGCGAACAGCTCCACATAACTGCGGAACAGCCCCCAGCCCTGCGAAAGATCCAGCGAGAAATCGAGCGGGTTCTGGATCAGCTCCGACTGGTTCTTGAAGCTGGTCATCACCATCACGTAAAACGGGATGAAGACGATGGCGGTAAAAAAGACATAACCAAAGCCGTTGAGGAACCGGATCACCGCATCCTCGAACACATGCCGCGTCATCGCGCCGGGGTGCACCTCATCGAGGAAATGCAGCAGCGGCCAGCACACCGCAAAGCCAAGCAGCAGCCCCGCGAGCGCCCGCGCCAGGATCCCCGTGCCATCGCTCAGCACCGGACCGATGCCAAGCATCGTCAACAGCGCAAACCCGGCGCACCCGACGGCAAGAATGATCACACGATACCGCCCGCCGATGCAGGCCACGCCCAGAGGCGCCCCGACGATCACCGAATAGAGCAGGGAAGGCCGAAACGCCTCCCCGGTGGCAAAACTCATCGCCACCGACACCGTCACCGCTGCCACGAAGACCCAAAGCACACCGATTACCGGCGCGGTCACATAGCCCTGTCGCATGAAACTCATGGCGCCACCCCCCGCGTCTTTGGTCCAAAAATACCTCGGGGTCCGGGGCAGAGCCCCGCCCGCGGGCGCGCAGCGCCCGCGCCGGTCGGCTGCCGCAGGCAGACGAAATCCTTCATAGCCCTTCCTCCCGGCTGACGTATTTGAAGAAGAAAACGGAGAACAGCAGCAGGCAGCAGAAGATCACCACCGCCACCGCCGCGCCCGCGCCGATGTTCGACACCGCGAAGGCCTGCTCATAGACGTTGACCGTCAGGGTCCGCGTCCCGGCATTGCCGCCGGTCAGCAGGAAGATGTCGTCGAACTTGTTGAACGTCCAGATGAAGCGCAGCAGGAACAGCACCGACAGGATGCCAAGCAGTTGCGGCAGCGACAGGTACCAGAACTTCTGGAACGGCGAGGCGCCATCCATATCCGCCGCTTCATACATATCCGTGTCGATGCTCTGCATCCGCGCGAGGATGAACAGGAACGACAGCGGGAAGTAGCGCCAGATCTCGAAGACCGTCACCATGATCAGCGCCAGCGGCTTTTCCCCGAAGAAGTTGATCGCCTCGGAGGTCACGCCCATCTGGATCAGCAGCGCATTGGCCGAGCCAGAGAACGGATCGAACAGGATCAGCCACGAGAAGGCCACCGCGATCACCGGGGCCACATAGGGAAAGAGGTAAAGCCCGCGCAGGATGCCCTGGCCCTTGAAGCTCTTGTCGAGCAGCAGCGCCGCAAACAGCCCGACCAGCAGCGCGCCCACCGTGCCAAAGACCGTGTAGAACAGCGTCACGCCCAGCACACCCCAGAATTCATCGCCGTCAAAGACGCGGGCGAAATTCTCCAGGCTGAATTCGAAGTTGGTCAGGATGCTGTCCGAGGTGCCGGTTACGGTCGGCGCGCTGCCCTCGGCGGCGTCCTCCATGGCATCGGCATCGGCGGCAGTTGCCGGAATGCGCAGCCGCTCGTTGTAGCCCGGCTCCAGCACACCGATGTCGCAAAACAGATCGCGACCGGTGAGCGTACAGCCCCCGGGCAGAGCGCCAAGGCTCAGCCCCTCGGGAATGGTATCGCGCAGCGTCACGCCGGTCACTTCCGTGTCCTGGCTGGAATTGCGCACCCGGTATTCGATCCGCATGTCCGCATCCGAGCCGCGCAGGCTCTCGCGCACCACGGCGGCGGCGGGGCGCAGGTCGGACAGGCCAATGGGTTTGAAGGAAATCCAGAAGATCGCCAGCAGCGGCAGGATCACCACCAGCGCCACGCTGATCAGCGTCGGCGCCAGAAGCCCCCAGGCCAGCCGCGCCTCGCGCCGGGCCAGCGGGGTGGTGCCCGTGGGAGGGGTGATGTCGGTCATCGGTGCAACCCTTCGGCAGTAAACAGGTCTCCCGCGCCCCGGAGCATGATCCGGGACCTCGATGGCCAGAGGCGCGGGAGGAGAGGGCGGCCCCGGCATCCCGGGACCGCGGGAGGAGCCTTATTCGATGGCGCCGAGTTCGTCGTTCATCGCGGCCACGGCGGCGGGCGCGTCAACCTCGCCGTCGATGTACTGACGCACGATGCGGTTGATCGCCTGGCTGTTGATCATCTTGGAGGCCAGCGCGAGCTGCCCTTCCTCGACGCCCCAGCGCTTGGCCACGTCCAGACCGCCGACGATCTCGTCGATCATCGCCGCCTCATAAAGATCGCCCAGCGGCGCCTTGCGGTCCACGCCGACCGGTAGCGTCGCCCAGAGGTCCTTGAACTTGTTCGGCTCTTCGCTGGTGCCCGCGCGCACCGGGAACTTGCCCTCCGGCGCGATCGACAGCGTGTCGCCATAACCGTCGCCCACGGAGAACTTGACAAAGTCCATGGCCGCATCGGTGTCCGCGTCGGTGGTGATGCCGAAATACCGGATATCCCCCCAGGCCGCGCCATCGGGGTTCGACGGGCCGGAGAAGTTGGTCACGATGCCGGTCTTCGACGCCAGCTCGGGGCTGGTGGGATCGTCGTTGATGGTGGGCGGGGCGCTGTCGCGCAGGCCTGCCAGCTCATCGAGGATGAAGGGCGACCAGATGATCATCGCTGCGTTGCCGCTGAAATACAGGCTGCGCGACTGGTCCCAGTAAAGATCCCCCGGAGGCGAGGCCTCGGCGATCGTCTTGTAGAATTCCAGCACTTCGGTGGTTTTCTTCTCGTCCAGCGGCATGAAGCCATCCGGTCCGACCGGCGTCACGCCATTGGCCAGAAAGACATGCTCCAGAACCTGGCTCATGAAGTTCTCGTCCACCTTCGTCGCGGCAACGAAACCGTACATCTCCGGCGGGTTGTGCAGCGTTTCGAGCGCCGCTTCGACGGCGGCATAGCTGGTCGGTGCCTCAAGGCCGGCCTCTTCGAACAGATCCTTGCGATAGACGATCATCTGCGTCCAGCCGTCCACCGGCACGGAGGCGGTGTCGCCCTCATAGGCGGCCATGGCCAGCGCGCCGGGCGCAAAGGTGTCCGCGCCGAGGTCTTCGATCACCTCTGTCGCGGCCTCGGTATCGAGGATACCCGCCTCCGCCCAGGGCAGGGCGTATTGCAGCGTGTGGTAGATCACGTCCGGCAGATCCCCGGCGGCGAAGGCGGCGGTGGCCCGCGTGCCCAAATCGCTTTCGGAGACCGGGATCACATCGACCTCGGTGCCGGTCATCTTTGCAAAGGCCGCCGCCATTTCTTCCTGCTTGGCAAGGCGCTCGGGCTGTTCTTCCGTGGTCCAGAAGCGGATCGTATCGGCCGAGACGGCCCCGGCCATGAAGGCCAGCGCCATGGCGCTCGACGTCAGCAATGTCATGTGTTTGGTCATTTTTTCTCGTTCTCCCTGTTTATCAATCGGTTATGGATGGAAGCGCCCGTGGCAGGGGCGCGGGACCATGCGAGGCACGGTCGAGCAAACGGGCCGGGGCCAGCTCGCGGCAGTCTTCCGGCGCGGCGCCGCGGATCAGCCGGATCAAAAGCTCGGCCAGCCGCTCTCCGGCCTTGCGCGTGTCCACCGCCCAGGTGGTCAACTGCGGGGTGATCAGGGCGCCTTCGGGGATGCCGTCGTAGGAAATCAGCGACAGATCGCGACCGATGGTCAGCCCGCGGGTCTTGGCCGCCGCATAGGCGCCGAGCGCCGCGCGGTCGAGCGAATAGACAATCGCCGTGGCCGGCGCGCCGAGCGAGACCAGCATATGCGCCGCGGCCTCGCCCGCCGCGGGGTTCACCGCCGGCTCCGAGACCAGCGCCGCATCAAACGGCAGCCCCGCCGCCTTCAGCCCCGCCGCATAGCCCTCGTGGCGCAGTTTCGTATAGGTGTAGCCGGAGCCGCCCGGAACAAATCCGATGCGGCGATGGCCCAGTGCGGCGAGCGTCTGCACCGCCTCGCACATGGCGTCCTCGCTGGTGATGTCGAACCAGGCGCAGCCGGTCGGATCTTCGGTCCGGCCATAAAGCACGAAAGGGATCTGATGATCGCGCAGGAACGCGATGCGCGGATCGTCGAGTTTGGTGCGGGGCAGGATAAAGCCGTCCGCCTTGCGCTCGTCCGACAGTTTCTGCAGCAGGCGCAGGGTGTCCTGATCGCCCGCCGCCGTGGCCACGGTCATGGTCCAGTCCTGCCTTGAGGCCGCCTCGGACAGACCGGCGAGGAATTTGTCGACGAAGGGGCGGTGCGCGTCATGTTCGGTGACTTCCAGCACTAGCCCGATGGACTTTGTCCGCCCCGTGCGGATCGCCTGTGCATGGCTGAGCGGACGATAGCCCAGATTTTCAGCAGCCTTGCGCACACGGGTGCGGGTGCTTTCGGAAATGTCGGGATAATCGTTCAATGCGCGGCTGACGGTGCCCTTGGTCAGGTCCAGATGCCGCGCGAGATCGGCAATCGTCACACGCTTGGCGCGGGACTGTCTCTCTGGTTTGACGGCGTTGCCCTGCATCGTTGATTCGTCCTCCCTCTGGTCAGGAGAGGCTCCGAAACCGGTTTCGGCAAGAAGCGAAACCGGTTTCGGTCCGTATTTCTTCGCTGCGATTGCAAAAGGATTGCCTGCGGGATGCCGTGGCGAGCCCCTGGTTCGCCAATGGTTACAGGCGTCTGGAGGCTCCTGTGCAGGTGCAGAAAGAAGACGTGCCTAAATTTCAGGCATTACCCGGCGAGCAGCGCCCGCGCCGTCGCTTCGTCGGTGATCAGCCCATCCAGAAGCGTGCCCGAGAGCGCCGCGCGGATGGCGTTGTGCTTGGCCGCGCCATGCGCCGCGCCGATCACCGGGCCGCCGGGGGTCGGCCGCAGGGCGGCACTGCTGACACGGTCGTTGATCTCGTCGCGGATCAGTGTCCCGGCCGCGTCAAAGACAAAACCGACGATCTCGCCCACGGCGCCCTTCTGCAGCAACCGGGCCTGATCGGCCTCGGTGATGAAGCCATCGGCCACCAACGGCGGCCGCTCCAGCATCGGACCGACCCCGACAAAGCGCACGTCGGTTTTTTCCGCCAACATCCGCGTGTTGGCCAGCGTCGCCTGTTTGAGCAGCGCGGTGCGCTCATTGGGCGTGGCGGCGATCACCGGCAGGGGCATGGGATAGGTCTGCGCCGAGACCTTGTCGGCGATTGTGAACAGAACGTTGTAATAGGCGGTGGAGCCATCGGGGGCGATGTTGCCGGTCAGCGAGACGATCTTGTGCTGCTGGCAATCCAGATGCGGCATATGTTCGATGGCGGCCCGAAGCGTTCGCCCGGTGCCAAGCCCGATCACCTGCGGTTCGGCGCGGCTCAGCCAGGCTTCGATCATGTCTCCCGTTGCATGCGAGACCGCCAGCCCCGTTGCTTCGTCCGAGCCGAGCGACGGGACGACTTCACAGATCTGCAGTCCGAATGCGTCCTGCATCCGCCGCGCCAGATCCATGCAATCGGCAATAGGGTGGTCGATGCGTGTCTTGATCAGCCCGGAGTGCATGGCCTGCGCCACCAGGCGCTGTGCCGATTGCCGGGAAATGCCCATGGCGGCGGCAATCTCATCCTGCTTCATGCCTGCAACATAGGCCAGCCACGCCGCTCGCGCCGCATCGTCGAGTTTTCGGTCTGCTGATTTCATTGCGAATTTCTGCCCCTTGCCGCGCGCGCATGGTGTGAGAGGTGGAGCCGATTGGCAAGCGAAAGAGACACGAGCATGGCCCATTTTGCACAGCATGATCGCAAAGATCCGTATCAGGCCGCGCAGGCAGGGGGTCCTTTACGGTCACGCGCATTTCGTTAAGAGTTTTGGGCTAGGGTTATGTCGAACGATAAATGGGAGGATGCCTCGGTCGCCCGCGGCCAATGTCAAAGGAGTCGTACCATGTGCATTTCCGCCGAAGCGCTCGCCGTCTTCCTCAATATGCTCTCCGCTTCGATCATCACCACCGAACCGGGCCGTGTGATCATCGCGGCCACCTCCGGGGAGGTCCACTGGGTCGCCCATGAGGACCAGTGGTGCACCATGGGGCCGGAGTTTGAAAAACGCCAGCGTCAGGGGCTGTAACGCCGCCGGCAGAGGGCAGGGGCCCGCAGGCCCCCGCCGAATGGATCACGCAGCGTCCGCCGTCTGACCGCCAAAGCGGCCATAGAAGCTCTGGGTCTTGCCCGCCATCTCGCGCAGCAGATCGGGGCAATGGAAGCGCGCGCCAAAGGCCGCTTCAAGCTGATCGCAGCGTTCCGCCGCATAGGGCGAACCGATCATGTCGAGCCAGGACAGCGGCCCGCCCGACCACGGCGCAAAGCCCCAGCCGAGGATCGCGCCGACGTCGCCTTCGCGGATGTCTTCCAGAACGCCCTCCTCCAACGCGCGCACCGCTTCTAGCGATTGCACGAAGAGCAGGCGGTGCTGTACGTCGATCAGATCCGGCTGATCCTCCGCCTGCGGGTACTGCGCCTTGACCACCTCGGACAGGCCGGAGCGCTTGCCCTTGTCGTCATAGTCGTAGAAGCCCGCCTTCGCCTTGCGGCCCAGACGCCCTTGCTCCTCCATCCAGAAGATCACCTCGTCGACCTCGCCATCCGGATAGGCATCGCCCATTCCGGCCTTCGTCGCGCGGGCGATCTTGGCCCCGAGGTCAATCGAGGTCTCATCGACCAGCTGCAGCGGCCCAAGCGGCATCCCGACCATTTTCGCGGCATTCTCGATCAGCGCCGGTGCGACGCCCTCCTTCACCATGCGAATGCCCTCGTTGATGTAGGGGATGATGCAGCGGTTGGCATAGAAGAAGCGCGCGTCATTGACCACGATCGGCGTCTTGCGGATCTGGCGCACGAAATCGAGCGCCTTGGCCACGGCGCGGTTGCCGGTCTCTTTGCCCTTGATGATCTCGACCAGCAGCATCTTCTCGACCGGCGAGAAGAAGTGAATGCCGATGAATTGCTCCGGATTCTTCGACGCCTTGGCCAGCTCGCTGATCGGCAGGGTCGATGTGTTGGTGGCAAAGATGCAATCCGCATCGGTCACCGCGTCCACGGCCCTGGTGACCTCTGCCTTGATCTTCGGATCTTCGAACACCGCCTCGATGATCAGATCACAGCCCTTGAGCGCGTCATAATCGGTGGTCGCGGTGATGCGGTCCACCATCTGCTGCGCCTGCTCTTCGCTGACCTTCTTGCGCTGCACGCCTTTCTGGGCATGGGCTTCGGTGTGGGCCTTGCCGCGGTCGGCGGCCTCCTGCTTTTGATCGAGCAGGACCACCTCGATCCCGGCCTGTGCAGAGACCAGCGCAATGCCCGCGCCCATCATGCCCGCACCCAGAATGCCAACCTTGCCGACGGTCTGATCGGGCACATCGGCGGGACGCACCGCACCCTTTTCCAACGCTTCCTTGTTGATGAAGAGCGAGCGGATCATCGCGCCGCTGCTGGGGTTCATCAGCACATTGGTGAACCAGCGCGCCTCGATCTTCAGCGCCGTGTCGAAGGGCACCAAAGCCCCCTCATAGACCGCAGAGAGCAGGGCCTTGGCCGCCGGATAGACGCCCTTTGTCTTGCCGTTGACCATGGCCGACGCCCCGACGAAGGTCATGAACCCCGCCGGATGATAGGGGGCACCGCCGGGCATCTTGTACCCCTTCGCATCCCACGGCTTGAGAATGTCCGCATCCGTGGCGTTCAGCACCCACTCCTTCGCGGCGGCAACCGGATCGGCCACCACCTCGTCGATCAGACCGGCCTTCTGCGCCTGCACCGGGGCCGACAGCTTGCCCTCCAGAAGGAAGGGCGAGGCCGCCATCGCGCCCATCTTGCGCACGAGGCGCGTGGTGCCGCCCATGCCGGGGAAAATGCCGACCATGATCTCCGGCAGGCCGATCTTGGCCTTGGGATTGGGCGAGCAGAAGATGCGATGGCAGGCCAGCGGGATCTCGAAGCCGATGCCAAGCGCGGTGCCCGGCAGGGCGGCGGCGATCGGCTTGCCGCCCTTGTTGGTCTTGGCGTCCATACCGGCGCGTTCGATCTTGCGCAGGATGCCATGGGCGCTCATCAACCCCTCGAAGAGGCCCCGCGCCGGATCGTCACCGGCGCTTTCCTTCATCTTGGCGATCACGTTCAGATCCATGCCGCCCGCAAAGCTGTCCTTGCCGGAGGTGATGACGATGCCCTTGACCGCCTCATCCGCCAACGCCTCGTCCACGAGGGATTCGAGCTGGGGCCAGGCCTCCATGCTCATGACGTTCATGGACTTCTCCGGAACGTCCCAGGTGATGACCGCCACGCCGTCGGCGCCGGTGTTCATGGTAAAGTCGCTCATGTCTTTCTCCGTCTGTCGTCTTGTGCGGGCGGTTGCGCCCGGTGTTGTCTGATCGTCACGCGCCGGACTCGACGCGCCCGAGTGTCCATTCGATATGCTGCTGCGCGCTTTCGATCCGGTTGATCCGCCATCCTTGCGGGGTCTCGATCAAATCGAAATTCACCGTGAAGGGCTGCATGACCAATTCGTCGCCGCTGAGTATCTGAACCTGGGTGCTGACCCGTTTCGAGCCCGCCACCGCACCGGTGCCCCGCGCCAGGACCTCGCGGCGGATATTGGTCACTTTCGCATGTGTCATGGCCGTCCGGTAACTGTTGAAATCGTCCTCAAGCTCCTGAAGGTCGGTGAGCTTGTAGTCATGGCCTTCCCGCGCCACGACATGGAGCGGCAGGGTGAAAAGCGATTGGTACAGGGCAAAGCTGTCCGTCATCAGCGCCTTGGTCAGGGACCCGCTGATCCGCGAAAAGCTGGTCTCATGGTGATCGATGACGGTGCCGTCGCGGCGGGTAAAGTACATGTCGCCATCCTGCACCTCCACCTTCATGTCGACATCGGAATACCACGCCGTCTCCGTCGCCGTCCGGGTTCCGATGACCAGAAACGCGCCATCGGCGGACGACCGGTTGACCATGTGATGACCATTCTGATCGTTCGCCGGAAAGGCGGCACAGTCGCCCGGATGCATCTCGGTCTCGCCGTGCCCGTCCACCAGCGTCAGGACCCCTTCGGTGACCATCAGGAACTCGTCCTGCTGCTCGTGCCAGTGCCGCAGCGAAGACAGCGCCCCCGGCGCCAGCCGCACGATGTTGGCCCCGAATTGCGTCAGACCCGCCGCCGCGCCCAGCCGCACCGTGCTGCGTCCCGCGACCATGGCGTCATAGGGGGCAGGGTAGGATGACCCGGTGCTTGGCTTGAGCGATGAAATGTCGATTTTCGGCATGGTCAGGCCTTCCGAATTGGGTCAGCGGGGCTGTCCGGACGGCCCCCCTGTGCGTTGAAACCGGTCGTCATCATGTCTCGTCTCCCTCCTCGCGCCAACGCATATGGCCAAGGCCGTGACGAACGGACCGCAATCGCCAGGTCTCGTCCTCGGCAAGCTCCAGTTCGACTTCGCTGTCGTAGGGGTCCACGATGATGATGTCCTTGCTCAGAACATAGGTCCTGTAGCGGCCCCAGATCTCGCGATCCGATCTGAATTCCGCAGTTTTCACCGTGCGCACGACATCTGTCACGTTGTGACTTTCGAATTCCTTCATGTATTGGGCAAAATCGACCTTCAATTCATCAAAATTCCTGCAGATGCTGTCTCCGATGCGCGAATGCAACCGGACCGGATAGAGCACCTGCTTGTCCAGGCCCACCACATCGCCATTGAGGTAATGCTGCGTCACGGTGTTGAGCATCTTTTGAAAGATGCCGAAGGCTTCGATGTCGTCTCGCGCCACGCCCCGGGGCGGTGTCGAGATCACATCCGCCGGCAGGATCGGCCAGCTGCTGTTGGCCAGCCCGGTTTCCGAGCGGTAGTTGAGCCAGGCGCCGCCCGGGCTCCGGGCGAATTTCAGCAGCGTGGTGAAAGGTTTGACCGCAAAACCCGCGTCCTTGTAGAGCCGCGTGCTGTGGTGCCCCTCGATCACGCCGCAGGAGTTGAACCGCGCCGCGATGCAGGTCCGCTCGATCCGTTCGACGCCGCGCGTCTCCAACTCGTCGAGATAGGTGGAAAAGCGCGCCGAGAGCGACGGGGCGGAGTCAAAGACGGCCTCTGCATCGGCCGTCGTCATGGTCAGAGGCAGACGGATGCACCGCAGGAAGGCGGAGACGTCGCGCGTGCGCATGGCCTGCGTCATCGCGTCGAGCGCCTCCTGGTAGATCTCCCTCGCCTGCGGCATCTCCGGTTACACCCGCTCGATGATCGTCGCCGCACCCATGCCCGAGGCAATGCAAAGCGTCGCAAGGCCGGTCCCCTTGCCGGTGCGTTCCAACTCGTCCAGCAGCGTACCGATGATGATCGCGCCCGTCGCGCCGAGCGGGTGGCCCATGGCGATCGAACCGCCGTTCACGTTGACCTTGTCATGGTCCACATCAAAGGCCTGCATGAAGCGCAGCACAACCGAGGCAAAGGCCTCGTTGACCTCGAACAGGTCGATGTCGGAGATGGCCATGCCGCTGTCCTTGAGGATCTTCTCCGTCACCGGAACCGGCCCGGTCAGCATGATGGTCGGATCGGTGCCGATCTTTGCCGTGGCGCGAATGCGTGCGCGCGGCTTGAGGCCATGCGCCTCGCCGAATGCCTTGTTGCCGATCAGCACGGCGGCCGCCCCGTCCACGATCCCGGACGAGTTGCCCGCATGGTGAATGTGGTTGATCCGCTCCAGATGCGGATACTTCATCAGCGCGATCTTGTCGAAGCCCGGCATGGCCTCGCCCATGTCCTTGAAGCTGGCCTTCAGCGCACCAAGGCTCTGCATGTCGGTCTCTGGGCGCATGTATTCGTCGCGGTCGAGGATCGGCAGGCCGTTGATGTCCCGCACGGTGACGATGCTCTTGTCAAAGCGGCCCGCCTCCCATGCGGCTGCGGCGCGGCGCTGGCTCTCGACGGCAAGCGCATCGGCGTCATCGCGGGAAAAGCCGTATTCGGTGGCGATGATATCGGCGCTGATCCCCTGCGGCACGAAATAGCTGTCCATGGCCAGGCTCGGATCCACGGCGATCGCCGCCCCGTCACTGCCCATGGCCACGCGGCCCATCATCTCGACGCCGCCCGCGATATAGGCCTGACCGGCGCCGCCGCGCACCTGGTTGGCGGCAAGGTTCACGGCCTCCATGCCGGAGGCGCAAAAGCGGTTGATCGCAAGGCCCGGAATGCTCTCGTCCAGATCGGACGCCAACACCGCAGACCGCGCAAGGCAGCCGCCCTGTTCGCCAACCTGCGTGACATTCCCCCAGATCACATCCTCAACGGCGTGCCCTTCGAGAGCGTTGCGCTCCTTCACGGCGTTCAGAACGCCCGCCGAGAGGCGCAGGCTCGTCACCTCGTGCAGGCTGCCGTCCTTGCGCCCCTTGCCGCGCGGCGTCCTGAGTGCGTCGTAGATATAGGCTTCGGTCATCGGAGTGGCTCCTGTCGGATCTTCGTGTTCGTCACAGAGGTGGGGGCAAGGGGGCCCCTGTTGCAAGAGTGACGTGGCGACGGTTTGCGTAAAGCGTTTTTGCGCCCTTGCGTCACACCCATTCGAACGGGTCCTCCGGGCAGCGGGCAAATCGTGCGGCAGATGCCTCTTTCATGGCACGGCTGGCGGCACGCGCGGTCGCCGAATCCGGGTACACCGTCCTGGGAAGCTGCGCTGCCACAAACTGCGCGAGGCGAATCTGCGGCTCGCACTGTGGGTCAGTGTGCCAAGCATATCCCATCTCAAAACGGCCAAAGATCACCTTCTCATACAGCCGCTCGCGCGTCTCGGCGTTCTGCGCTGCCGCAATGGCGGGCAGAACAGCCTCCAGCCGCTCCGCCAAATCGGTCAAACCCAAGGTACGCGCGGTGGCCGCCAATGCCCCCGCCATATCCGGTGGGGAGGGCTGGTGTTGAAGCAACTGATACAGCGCCCACAGCCCGGCAAGATCCGGGTGGATGTGGGTCGTGGGCTGGTGCGGAATGACGTAGTCGCCAACACTGTCAAGGATCGTCAGATATTCCAGCGCGTCTGCCCCGTCGAACTGCCAGCATGGCAAATCCGCGGGTTCGACAGGGAGTGAGGTTATGGCCGGCGCACTCACGGATTATGACCGATCCGCCGGACTGCCGGGCATCAGATCATAGGGGTGCTTCCAGCCAGGGAGCGCCTCTATGTTCGACAGCCAGCGGTCAATATTCGCCCACGCACCGCGCACAAACCCGAAGGGCTCGGGGTAATACAGATACCCACAGCAGCTCAGATCCGCGTTGGTCACTCCGTCTCCGACAATCCAGTCCCTCCCGTCCAAATGGGTGTCGAGGACCTTATAGGCGGCCTTGAGACGGCCTTGCATGAACTGGATCACAGGGGCAGGACGTTTTTCCTCGGGTAGAAAATTCATCAAGAAGCGGGTCATCCCGGCCTGCGAGGACATCTTGTGATTGTCCCAGAACATCCAGCGCATGACCTCGCGCGCCTCTTCCGGCGTCGTCCCGCCGAACCGGCCGGACTTCTCCGTGACATACATCTGAATCACGCCGGATTGCGTTAACCGGGTGCCGCCATCCTCCAGCACCGGAACCTCACCCATCTCGTTGACACCGGAAAGATACTCCGCCGTCCGCGTCGCGCCGCCGAAGAAATCGACATGGACCGTCTCCCAGTCGAGCCCCGAAAGCTCAAGCGCCAGTGCCGCCTTGTAAGCGTTCCCGCTTTCCCCAAAGCAGTGCAGTTTCATTGTCATGCGCAATATCCTCCCGTCGCGCTGGAACCCATCGTCAAGCCGTGGGGGTTTCACACCCCCACACCCCCGTGGGATATTTTTGCAGAAAAGAAACACCGCAAAGTCTGTAACCAGATATTAAATACGAATCGTTCAGACTGTCAGCACGGTACAGGCTGGGAAGCCGATGGCCGTCAGAGGAGAAGCCCCGCGGCTGTTGAAGGCCCCGGGCAGTGCAGGAAGGTTGACTGCTGCCCTCGGTCGGGCCCGATGTGCGACCTTCCTGTTTCTTCTCTGTATAAATATCCTAATCCTGCCTTGCCCAGTGTGCCGTGCTCAGAAACTGCGCGCGATCAGCTCTTTCATGATTTCATTGGTGCCGCCGTAGATGCGCTGCACTCTGGCATCGGCCCACATCTCGGCTACGGCGTATTCCTGCATGAAGCCGTAACCGCCGTGCAGCTGCACGCACTCGTCGAGCACCTCGCCTTGTGTGTCTGACAGCCAGTATTTCGCCATCGCGGCCTTTTCGACGCTCAGTTCACCGTGCAGATGCTCCGTGATGCAGGTATCGAGGAAAGCCCGCGCCACAGTGGTTTTCGTCTGGCACTCGGCCAGCTTGAAGCGGGTGTTCTGGAATTGTGTCAGCGGCCCGCCAAAGGCTTCGCGTTCCTTGCAGTAGCGAATGGTGCGGGCCACGGCGCCTTCCATGGCCCCAACCGCGCCGCAGCCGATGATCAGGCGCTCCTGGGGCAGTTGCTTCATCATCTGGTAGAAGCCCTGGCCTTCTTCCCCGCCGAGCAGGTTTTCGGGGGGCAGGGCGACGTTGTCGAAGAACAGCTCCGACGTGTCCGCCGCGTGGCAGCCGATCTTTTCGAGGTTGCGGCCGCGCGCGAAGCCCTCTGCGCGGTCGGTTTCGACGACCATCAGCGAGGTTCCCTTCGACCCCTGCTCGGGGTCGGTCTTGGCGGCCACGATGATCAGGCCCGCGTGCTGGCCGTTGGTAATGAAGGTCTTCTGGCCCGAAAGGCGATAGCCGTTGCCGTCCTTGACCGCCCGCGTTTTCAACCGCTGCACATCCGATCCGCCGGAGGGTTCAGTCATCGCCAGAGCGCCGACCAGCTCGCCGGTGACCATCTTCGGAAGCCAACGCTGCTTTTGCTCCTCGGTGCCGTAGGCGAGGATGTAATGCGCCGCGATCCCCGAGTGGATGCCGTGCCCCCAGGACGCAAGATTGGCGCGTGAGGCCTCCATCAGGATCACCGCCTCGTGGCCGAAATCGCCCCCCGCGCCGCCGTATTCCTCCGGGACGGAGGGGCACAAGAGGCCCAGGGCACCGGCCTGTTGCCATGTCTCGGGATCCATCTGCCCTTGCTTGCGCCATTTGTCGTAGAGGGGCGCCCATTCGGTCTCGATGAACTTCGCGGTCATCTCGGCCAGCATGGCGTGGTCTTCAGTCATCCAGCTCATCGGGTCTTGTCCATTGTCAGCAGAGGGGCCCTCAGGTCGGGGTAGATCTGCGCCACCATGGCGCTGTGCATCGGGCTCTCGATCCGCACCAGATACCAGGCCTCGTCTTCCATCAGTGCCATGACCGGGGCGTTGATCTCGGGGATTCCGAGGCTTGGAAAGGCGCTGTAGGAGGCCATCACCGCGTAGGGGCGTCCGCTCTCGGTGTGTTCGATCGTGGCAGGGTCGCGGGAGATTTCGAACGTCGCCCCCCAGAGCGGCCGGCTGTCGATCGTCGCCTGGAACTGCTCGGTCATCCTCTGCCGCATCCCGTCGGGATCGGTGCCCGCCTGTTTCGCGAGCTGTGCCAGCAACGCGGGCGGCAGAAAATCGAGCGAGGCGACGATCTGCCCGTCCGCCATCAGCGCCTCATAGGCCTCGACCCGGTCCATCAGCGCGGCGCGCAAGGCGGGCTCCGCGCCCGTTGGGCTCTCGGCGAGGGCCGGGAGCGCCAAGGCGGCGGCAAGCATCCCGAGTATCCTTGATCTCATCATGTCACGATCCTCCCGTATCGCTTATCGCTTGCGAGCGTCCAACTCCGCATTGAACAGCCGCAGGCGATGGGACAGCGCGTCCTGATCGGTCACGCTGTCGAAATGTTCGAACAGAAAAGAGAGCGCCTCGCCCTCGTCCAGCCCGGCCTCCTGCGCAAAGCGGCGCAATCCGCGATAGCCGTCTTCGGTCATCGCAACCGGAAAGCGGCGGGTCAGGCGAAAGCGTTTGGGCATGTCTCCTCCGGTCTGCAGGGCGGGGCGAGCGTTTCGCGCGGGCGAAACGCTCTGATGTCGTGTGACCGCATGTCCGAGACGCTCAAAACCGGTTCCCGCCTTCGAGCGCCATGCGGTCTGCCCCGCACCCTTCCATCAGAAGGCTTCGGCGTCCAGTGCCATCACCGTGTCCGCGCCGGTCTCGATCCGCGCCAGGTGGGTGCGGGTCATCGGCAGTTGCCGCGCCATGTAGTAGCGCCCCGTGGCGATCTTGGTCTCGTAGAAGGCCACGTCGCTGGCGCCAGCGGCCAGCGCATCCTCGGCGGCCACCGCCATCCGCGCCCACATCAGGCCAAGGCAGACATGCCCGAACAGGTGCATGAAGTCATACGATCCGGAGAGCGCCGCGTTCGGGTTCTTCATGCCGTTTTGCATGAAGAACATGCCCGCCGCCTGCAGATCCTTGGACGCCGCCTTCAGCGGTTCGCGGAAATCCTTGTCAAAGGCGTCGGAGCGGCCTTTGGTTTCCTTGATGAAATCCGTCACCATGGCAAAGAAGGCCATGACATGCTTGCCGCCGTCCTGCGCCAGCTTGCGCCCCACGAGGTCGAGCGCCTGAACGCCGTTCGCGCCTTCGTAGATCATCGCGATGCGGGCGTCGCGGGCGAACTGCGACATGCCCCATTCCTCGATATAGCCATGGCCGCCGTAAACCTGCTGCGCCGCCGTGGCCATCTCGAACCCCTTGTCGGTCAGGAAGCCCTTGATCACCGGGGTCATCAGCGAAATCAGCCCGTCCGCCGCCGCGTCGTCGCAGCCATGCGCCCGGTCGATCATCGCCGCACCCCAGTAGGTGAACGCCCGCGCGCCCTCCACAAACGACTTCTGGTCCATCAGGTTGCGCCGGATGTCCGGGTGTACGATCAGCGGATCGGCCGGGCCGTCCGGGTTCTTCACCCCGGTCACATCGCGCCCCTGCAGGCGGTCCTTGGCATAGTCGACGGCGTTCTGATAGGCGACCTCGGCCTGGGCATAGCCCTGCAGGCCGACGCCGATACGCGCTTCGTTCATCATGGTGAACATTGCCCGCATGCCCTTGTGCTCGGTGCCGATCAGATAGCCGGTCGCCTCGTCATAGTTCATCACGCAGGTCGAGTTGCCGTGGATGCCCATCTTCTCCTCGATCTTGCCGACGGAGACGCCGTTGCGCTCGCCAACCGATCCATCCTCGTTCACCAGGAACTTCGGCACGATAAAGAGCGAGACACCCTTGATGCCCTCCGGGCCACCTGGGATCTTCGCCAGAACCAGATGGATCACGTTCTCGCTCATGTCGTGGTCGCCGGCGGAGATGAAGATCTTCTGGCCGGTCACCTTGTAGGTGCCATCGTCCTGCGGCACCGCCTTGGTGCGCATCAGGCCCAGATCGGTGCCGCAATGCGGCTCCGTCAGGTTCATGGTGCCGGTCCACTCACAGCTCACCATCTTCGGCAGGTACAGCGCCTTCTGCGCCTCCGTGCCGTGGGTGTGGATCGCCGAATAGGCCCCATGCGTCAGGCCCTGATACATGTTGAAGGCCATGTTCGCGGCCGAGAACTGCTCGCCCACGGCGGTGCTGACCAGGTAGGGCAGGCCTTGCCCGCCGTAGTCCGGATCACAGTCGAGCGCGGTCCAGCCGCCCTCACGGACCTGGTCGAAGGCCGCCTTGAACCCCTCCGGCGTGCGCACCACGCCGTTTTCCAGCACGCAGCCCTGCGTGTCGCCCACCGCGTTCAGCGGCGCCAGAACCTGCTCGGCAATCTTCGCCGCCTCGTCAAGAATGGCTTCAAGGGTATCGCGGTCAAGCTCGTCATATCCGGGCACGTCCTGCTCGGAAATCTTCAGCAAATCGTTCAGGACGAACAGCTGGTCCTTGACCGGTGCGGTGTAGCTGGGCATTGGGGTCCTCCTCGGGGATTGACGGCCGGGCGTTACTCGGCCGCGCTTTTCTTCTGGGCCATCGACGCGAGCATGCGTTCGGCCCATTTCATCTGGTCCTGCAATTCGTCGATCGCCGTGTTCAGCTCCTCGCGCTGCGTCTCCAGATCGTTGAGCCGCTCCCGCGCCACCTCGTAGGACCGCTGCAGCTGGGTCTGCTGCTGGTCGCCGACGTGGTACAGGTCCAGCAATTGCCGGATCTCCTCAAGGCTGAACCCAAAGCGCTTGCCGCGCAGGATCAGTTTGAGGCGGGCGCGGTCGCGCCGGGTAAACAGCCGCTTCTGGCCTTCACGGACGGGAAACAGCAGCTCCTTCTGCTCGTAGAAGCGCAGGGTCCGAGGGGTCACCTCGAACGCGTCGCACATCTCCCGGATCGTCATAACTCGGTCTTCACTCATGTCTCATGGTCCTCATGTCTCGGGTGGTGCGACGTGAGGTGTTGATTTCCTCACAGTCATACAATGGGAAAAGTCGTTGACGTAACTCATACGCTGCGTCACTTTTAAGTTGACGTAACATCAGGCAACGTCACCGCTGTTGCGTTATAACTTTGTTACAAAGTCGGCAGTGCACAGGGTCGGGTATTCCATACCCGGCGGGGGATCGCTCCGACATTCATGTGATTGATTACGATCGGGGACTCTGCGGCGACTCTGCGGCGGATCAGCCGGACAGACTGGCCTCGGTCCGGTCGCGCAGGGCCTTGAGCTCTGCCATGGCCTCGTCCAGCTGGCGCTTCTGCTCAGCCAGCTCACCGAGCTGCCGGTCGGCCATCTCGATCCAGGCGCGCATCTGCGCTTCTGTGCCCTCTTCTTCATAGATCATCAGCCACTGGCGGATGTCCTCAAGCTGAAACCCGAACTTGCGCCCGCGCAGAATCAGCGTCATCCGCGCAATTTCACGCGGACCATAGAACCGCGAACGCCCCGCGCGCTCCGGGGTGAGCAGTTCGATATATTCGTAATAGCGCAAGGTGCGCGGCGTCACGTCGAACCGTGCGCACATTTCCTTGAAGCTGAGACGGGGGTCGGTCATGGGCATCCTCTTCGCTCAAACGATAGGCCCCCCATCCGGCAAGGGCAAGCCATTCACGCCGCGCTTGCAGCCACATTCCCCGGCGCTCATAAAGACCCCATCGCACCGCAAGGGAGCCGCGCATGAGCGTCGACAAGGCAACGATCGCCAAACAGTTCATCGAATACCTGCCGCACTGCAAGGCTTTGGGGATGCGGATCATCGAAATCGGCGACGGGATCGCCGAGATCGAGCTGCCCTACGACCCGCGCTTCATCGGCGATCCCGACTCCGGCGTGATCCACGGCGGCGCGGTCTCCGCGCTCATGGACACCTCCGGCGGCGCAGCGGTCATCGCCCACCCGAAATCCCCCGGCGGCACCGCCACGATCAACCTGCGCATCGACTACATGCGCCCGGCCACGCCGGGCCAGACCATCACCTGCCGCGCCGAGTGCTACCACATCACCCGCTCCGTCGCCTTCGTCCGCGCCACCGCCTTCGATGACGACAGGGACAGACCCGTGGCCAGCGCCACCGGCGCCTTCACCGTCGAGGAGCCGAAAACATGAGCGCCAAATCCAGGCCCGAACCGGTCCAGGTGATCAAACAGCGCCGCGACGCCGCGCTCTCCGCCCTGGTCACCGGCGTGCCCTACATCCAATACCTGAACATCAGCTTCGACCGCCGCGGCGACGAGCTCACCGCGATCCTGCCCTATGACGACAAGATCATCGGCAACCCGGTGCTTCCGGCCATCCACGGCGGGGTCACGGCGGCCTTCCTCGAAGTCACCGCCATGATGACGCTGAACTGGACATGGCTCTGGGCCGATATCGAAAGCGGCGCGCTCGATGCCGAAGAAATGGCGCGCGGCACACTCCCGCGCCTGCCCAAGACCATCGACTTCACCGTCGATTACCTGCGCACCGGCCTGCCACGCGATGCCTATGCCCGCGCCCGTGTCACCCGCTCGGGCCGCCGCTATGCCTCGGTGCAGGCCGAAGCCTGGCAGGACAATCACGACCGCCCCATCGCGCAGGCGACCGCCCATTTCCTGATGCCAAGGCCCGAGGGCTAAGGCACCGGCCCCCGCTTCTTCTCTGTCCAAATATCCAAATTCCGGCAGCGGCCACAGGCGCCGCGGTTAAAGGCCCCCATGACCGACGCCAAACCCATCACGCACCGGCGTGTGCTCAAGATCGCCCTGCCGATCCTGCTCGCCAATATCACCGTCCCGATCCTCGGCGCGGTGGACACCGGCGTGGTCGGGCAGATCCCGCAGGCGGAGCCGATCGCCGCCGTCGGGGTCGGGGCGATCATCCTGTCGTCGGTCTACTGGATCTTCGGCTTCCTGCGCATGGGCACCACCGGCCTCACCGCGCAGGCGGCGGGGCAGGGGAACCGGGCCGAGGTCGCCGCCTTGCTCACCCGGGTCCTGATGATCGGGCTGGCCGGGGGCGCTGCGCTCATCATGCTGCAGGATCTGATCTATCGCGGGGCGTTCAGCGTCTCCCCGGCGGGGCAGGAGGTCGAGGATCTCTCGCGCGCCTACATGCAGATCCGCATCTGGTCCGCGCCCGCCGCGATTTCGATCTACGGCATCACCGGCTGGCTCATCGCGCAGGAACGCACCCGCGACGTGCTGCTGCTGCAGCTTTGGATGAACGGCGTCAACGTCTGCCTCGACCTGCTGTTCGTCCTGCAATTCGGGCTGGGCGTCGATGGTGTGGCGCTGGCCACCTTCCTGGCCGAATGGTCGGGGCTGCTGCTTGGCCTTTGGCTGTGCCGCGCGGCCTTCCGGGTGCCGGACTGGCGCGATTGGACCCGGGTCTTCGACCGCGCCAAGCTGCGCCACATGGCGGTCGTGAACACCGACATCCTGATCCGCTCGCTGCTGCTCCAGGGCATCTTCGTCTCCTTCCTGCTGCTGGGCGGGCGCTTCGGGGCCGTGACCCTCGCCGCCAATCAGGTACTGCTGCAATTCCTGCACATTGCCGGCTATGCGCTCGATGGCTTTGCCTTCGCGGCAGAGGCGCTGGTCGGGCAAGCCTTCGGGGCAGGGGCCATTCACCGCATCCGCCGCAGCGCGCAGCTGACCACCCTCTGGGCGCTGATCTTCGGTATCGCCATGGCGGCGGCCTTTGCCATCGGCGGGCCGCTGATCATCGACACCATGGCCAAGGACCCGGAGGTTCAGGCCGCCGCGCGCACCTACCTGCCGTGGATGGTCGCCACGCCGATCTTCATGCTCGGCATGATCATGCTGGACGGCATCTTCATCGGCGCGACGCGCTCCGCCGATATGCGCAACATGATGGTGGTTTCTGCGGCGGCCTATCTCGTCGCGCTCTGGGTCCTGCTCGAACCCATGGGCAATCACGGGCTCTGGGCGGCCATGCTGATCTCCATGCTGACACGCGGCCTCACCCTCGGTCTGCGCTACCCGGCTCTGGAACGCGCCGTCGCGAAAAGCCAGACAAACCCACCGCCCGCATCACATCCCTGACCCAACCAACGGACACCGCGAGCAAAGCGGACCCTCATGCAAGGCGCCGCGAAAGTCGGGTTTGAGCCCAGTGTGACACATGCCGCAAGTTGTCCGAATAGCTGCTGTGCACCAAGGAGCCGACGTTCATCCTCGAAAGCGTTATCCTGAAGGCTGGCAGAGTATCATTGCATAAAGAACATACGTTGTAGTGACGGCCACATAAGCCAAATCGCGACGCCCCAAATCACGAAGAACGGCCATTTTTTCGTTGGTTTCCTTTTTTTGCCCTGCGCGACACTCAATTCTTGGATGCGCGCTTCAACCCGGCGCCCAGCGATAACGGCGCGCATTGCGATCGGCTTCACAGCGGTTTCGCCCCCCGGAGCCGCTTCTTTCATCGCTTCGAAAATCTCTTGTGCCTGCTGCTCTTCAGCATTCGAAAGTGGACGTTGTGAGACCGCTGACCGGTCGAGTACAGGTTCTACGATTTTTGCGCTCAAAGCCCAGGTAGCAATGGGGTTGGCTGCGGTGTCGAGGTAGTTGCGCACGCTTGGGCTGTCATTTGCCAGATGATCCTCGGGGAGATGCGTGTACCCGCCTGCGTTAATCCGTCTCTGTATGCGCTCAAACAGATCAAATATCTCTTGCGCGCCCGACACATCTGGGGCCGCATAATACTCCTCCCCAAGATCAAACATGAACAGGACGGCCAAGAGCGGACAGTCTTCACGATCCGCGATGGTGCCCATTGTTGAGGCAACACAACCATCCCAACTATGACTTAGCACAGCCGCTACGAGATCTTCTCGAGGCAAAGAAGTCGCGATGGCGCGTTCTTCTTCGCATGTCGCGGCGTTTTCAAATGGGTCGGTCACGCGGGTCGCTTCCGTGTCGATAGTGGGCCTGATTAGCACTGCCTCACGGCATTTTTGAGGCTCAATGCGCACCAATGGTGGTCAGGTACGTGTTTCATGGAGCATGCAACAGCAAACCCCCAAAGACTTTCCGAGTCGGGATCAATGCGAAGGGACACTCACAAAGCGGTCATTCAGCTGCTGAAATCGAATTTCAGCAAAGTCCCGCACACCGGACCTCAGAGCGGGGCGCGGCGACAGTCCGGTTCGGCGCGTCGAGGCTTGGCCGTTGCGTCTGAATTGCTCTGAATGCCATCCGACATCTGCCACAGTAGCAAAAGCTTGAGTTAACCTATTCTTTCGAGTATGTTTTGCCCTACGTGGGGGTTTCTTTTGTTGTTGTTTCCCGGGAGGGAAGAATATGTACCATGTCTACGTGATTGGCTTCGAATCCGCGGGGTTTCTCAAGGCCATGGCGTTGACCGGCCCGTTGCGCGTTCTGAAAGCCGAGGCCAAAGCCTTGCCTGGACATCGCGCGACCAAGACGTTCAAGGCTGGCTCCTATCATTTCGTGACGTTCATCTGGTCCGAGGCCGCCGCCCTGCGCAGCTTTACCGCCAGCGCCGCCGTGTCCGGCTTTGAAAACACCGCCCACCGCGCCACCCGGTTCCAGCAATCCTACGCCTTTGTCTGCGAAACCGCGCCCTCGAAGGATGAAATGATCAATCTGTGGCGCGCTGCCCGGCACGCGGCCGCCGCCTGACCCGTTTTTCGCATTTTCTTTGGCCGCCCCATCTCCTAAGAAGGCGGCAACAAAACGCGGAGAGACACCATGGCGGACGATCTGTTCAATTCCTTCATGAACGGCCCCGATGAAAAGGGCCGCTTTGGCATTCATGGCGGGCGCTTCGTGTCCGAAACGCTCATGCCGCTCATCCTCAGCCTTGAGGAAGAATACAACAGGGCCAAGGACGACCCGTCCTTCTGGGCCGAGATGGACTTCCTCTGGAAGCATTACGTCGGCCGCCCGTCGCCGCTCTATTTCGCCGAACGGCTGACCGAGCGCCTCGGCGGGGCCAAGGTCTACATGAAGCGCGACGAGCTCAACCACACCGGCGCGCACAAGATCAACAACGTGCTCGGCCAGATCATCCTCGCCCGGCGCATGGGCAAGACCCGGATCATCGCCGAAACCGGTGCCGGTCAGCACGGCGTGGCCACGGCCACCGTCTGCGCCAAGTTCGGCCTCAAGTGCGTCGTCTACATGGGCGCCCATGACGTGGAGCGTCAGCAGCCCAACGTCTTCCGCATGAAGCTGCTCGGCGCCGAAGTCGTCCCCGTGACCTCCGGGCGCGGCACGCTCAAGGACGCGATGAACGACGCGCTGCGCGATTGGGTCACCAACGTGCGCGACACCTTCTACTGCATCGGCACGGTCGCCGGTCCGCACCCGTACCCGGCCATGGTGCGCGACTTCCAGTCGATCATCGGCAAGGAAACCCGCGAGCAGATGCAGGAGGCCGAAGGCCGTCTGCCCGACACGCTCGTCGCGGCCATCGGCGGCGGCTCCAACGCCATGGGCCTGTTCTACCCGTTCCTCGATGAGAAATCGGTAAAGATCATCGGCGTCGAAGCGGGCGGCAAGGGCGTCAACGAAAAGATGGAGCATTGCGCCTCCCTGACCGGCGGCCGCCCCGGTGTGCTGCACGGCAACCGCACCTATCTTCTGCAGGATGACGACGGTCAGATCCTCGAAGGCTTCTCGATTTCCGCCGGTCTCGACTACCCCGGAATCGGGCCGGAGCATTCGTGGCTGCACGACATTGGCCGCGCGGAATACGTGTCGATCACAGACAAGGAAGCGCTCGAAGCTTTCCAGCTCTGCTGCGAGACAGAGGGCATCATCCCGGCGCTGGAACCTTCCCACGCGCTTGGCCATGTGATGAAGATCGCGCCAAAGCTGCCCAAGGATCACATCATCTGCATGAATCTCTGTGGTCGCGGCGACAAGGATATCTACACGGTCGCCAAGCACCTCGGATTCGACATGGAAGGGGCCGAAGGCCGCACCGCCGACTGATCCGGGGCAGAGCCGTCACAATGGGGCGATGCGCAGGCGTCGCCCTTTTTCCTGCGCACATGGCCTTCAGAGCCTGCAAAAACCGGCCAGTCGCATGAACTTTCCGGCGCAACGCGATGAAATATATCGCAAAAAATTGTCCAGACGTTTGTGCCGTGTCTCGTGATCGGGCGTGCTGTCTGGCCGATCCGGCGCGTCACGCGCGGAAACACATGTCACTCTGTGGATAAATCTGTGAGTACATCGGGTATATCGCGAAAACGTGCGATGATCCCCTGTCACTCTGCGCATTTCATCGTATTTGACAAAGCTCCGCTGCCGCAAACGGCGTGGTCGCGCCTCGAAACCCGGCGGCCTATGCGGGCCTCCCTTTTGAAAACCTGACCCCCAGAAAACCGACAAAAAATCCGCAAGAAGGCCGATTAAACCGCATTATCTTTCAATATGTCGATCTTTACGATGTCCAGCGCCCGCCGGTGCGTGGCCGCAAGATCGACACGCGGGGCGCAGCCCTCGTCATGCGCCTGCAGAAAGCGCGAGGCGCACAGGCACCAGCGATCTCCGGGCTGCAGTCCCACGAACCCGAATTCCGGCCGCGGCGTGCTCAGGTCATTCCCGACATATTTGGAATAGGCAAGAAACTCCGCTGTCATCACCGCACAAACCGTATGGCTGCCACGGTCATCGGCGCAGGTGTTGCAATGCCCGTCACGAAAATAGCCGGTCACCGGCTCCATGCCGCAAACCGCCAGTTTTCCGCCCAAAACATTGATATCCGCGTCTTTTTCCAACATCTCTCTACTCCTCTGAAGAAATCTCGCGGCCCCGGCATCTCACCGGAATTTATCCGCGAGCTTTTGCAGCGGGCTGCGATTGTCGTCTTTGGTCTCGGGCTTTGGGTCCGGTGCGGCAGCGGGGGCGTCTTCCGGCTTTTTTGCCGTCTTGGAGGAGCGCGGCGGCGCAGTCCGCTGCGCAACGGCGTTGGAGAATTTCGACGGGTCTCCCGCCGCGAGCGCCGCAGCGCCATCGGAGATCCCGCGCATCAGATCATCGAGCCAGTCCTCATCCGCCTTGTGAAAATCATGCAGCACGTAGGCGGCCACCAATTCCTTGCGTCCGGGATGCCCAATCCCAAGGCGAACCCTTTGATAATGCTCTCCAATATGCGCGTGGATCGAGCGCAGACCGTTGTGTCCGGCATGGCCGCCCGCCATCTTTACCCGGCATTTTCCGGGGGCCAGATCCAGTTCGTCATGAAACACGGTGACATCGCCGGGTTCCAGTTTGTAAAAGCGCATGGCCTCGCCCACGGACTGGCCGGACAGGTTCATGAAGGTCTCCGGCTTCAGCAGCAGCACCTTCTCGGAGCCAAGCCGCCCTTCGCAAAGCTGGCCCTGGAATTTGGTTTTCCATGGGCCAAATCCGTGGTCCGCCGCGATGCGGTCCAGCGCCATGAAGCCGATGTTGTGACGGTTGCCCGCGTATTTCGAGCCGGGATTGCCGAGGCCGACGAAAATCTGCACTGATGCCTCCAAGGTCGCATTTGATGCCCTAGTTAGTCCGATAAGGCCTTCAAAACAACGGGAGAGACCGATGTATCTGACAATGAACCGTTTCAAGGTGGTCCCGGAACGCGCCGCGGAGTTCGAGGCGATGTGGACATCGCGCGATAGCCACCTGAAACAGGTGCCGGGCTTTCGCAGTTTTGCCCTGATGAAGGGGTCGGAGCAGGCCGATCATGTGCTCTATGCCTCCCACACGATCTGGGAGGATGAAGAGAGCTTCCGGGCCTGGACGAAATCCGATGCCTTCCGCGCGGCGCACAAGGGGGCCAAAACGTCCGAGGGCCTGTACCTTGGCCCGCCCGCGCTGGAAGCCTTCGAGGCGATACAGGTCTTGGAGATCGAATAAGAGCCTGTAAATCAAGACGCTATGCGTGGATATTCATGCAGTACATTAAGAAAGGGCCCCCGCCATAAGCAGGGGCCCTTCGTCTCGTCAATCAAAGCAGTGAGGCAGCAATTATGCCTCTTCTGCCTCGGTGGTCTCTTCTGCTTCCGCTTCGTCTTCGGATGCCTTCAGGCCCGACGGAGCAGAGAGGTTTGCGATCACGAAATCACGGTCGATGGTCGGCTTTGCGCCTTCCGGCAGGGTGACGTCGCTGATGTGCACGATGTCGCCGATGTTCAGCTTGGAGACGTCCACGGTGATCTTCTCGGGGATGTCACCGGCGGTCACGACCAGTTCGACTTCCGGACGAATGGCAGTCAGAACGCCGCCCTTCTTGAGGCCCGGAGCCGCTTCTTCGCCCACGAACTCAACCGGAATGAACAGGTTGATCTTCGAGGTGCGGCGCAGGCGCATGAGGTCGACGTGCGTCGGCAGGTCCTTGACCACGTCCCGCTGCACATCGCGGCAGATCACGCGGACGTCGTCGTGGCCTTCAACCTTGAGGTTGAACAGCGTCGACTTGAAGCGGCCTTGCTTGAGGCGCTTGAGCAGAACGTTGAACGGAATGTTGATCGGCAGCGGATCGTTGTCGCCACCAAAAACAATCCCGGGAACGAGGCCGTCGCGACGTGCCTGACGAGCGGCGCCCTTGCCTGTCCCCGTCCGTTCCTGAGCTTCGAGATCCGGAATCTCTCCAGCCATGATACTTCTCCAATATGTTAGGGCAGGGTGCCTCCAAGGCTGTCACCCCGCGTTCAGGCTCGTGCGCGTAAACCGGATTACCCCGCTTGGCAAGTTGATTCGGGGACGGGGGGTGTTTTTGTGACCGAACCCGGCGTGGAAACAATCGGAAATCTTTGGTGTCTGGACAGTGTGAAATCGGCGTGAACTATGCGCTCGCATGATCAAGGATTTGTACATCGCGCGCGGCCCGCTCTGCGCATTCGTGGCCGAGGGTCTGTGTTGGGGCAGTTTCGCCGCGCTGGTTCCGGCGCTCAAGCGGCAGGCGGGGCTGTCCGATGCCGGGCTTGGCACGGCTTTGCTGATCGGGGCGATTGTGGCCTTTGGCGCGATGTGGCTGGCGCCGCGGCTGGAGCCAGTGTTGTCGCGCTGGATGCTGCCCGTTCTGAGCGGCGTCATGGTGGCGGGTTTCTTGCTGGTGGGCCTGGCGGAGAGCTGGCTGATCTTCTGCCTCGCCATGGTGATCGCGCCGGTGGGGGCTGGGAGCTGCGATGTGGCGATGAACGCGCGCATATCCGTGCTTGAGGCGCGGCATGGCCGGCCGCTGATGAACATGGCGCATGGCATCTTTTCTCTTGCCTATGCCTGTGCCGCGATGGCGGGGGGGCTGGCGCGGGAGGTGGGTTTTGGCCCCTTCGCCGTCTACAGCGTGATCGCGCTGATCATTGCCGGGCTGGCGGTGGTGATGCTCGCGGCGCCGGTTTCGGATCAGGACGACGACGCGGGGGCGGGGCATGTGCCGGGGCTTGGATGGCTGGGGCTGCTGCCGTTCGGGCTGATCGTGCTGATCGGGTTCATGACGGAGCAGGGGACGGAGGGGTGGTCGGCGCTGCATCTGGAACGAGGGCACGGCGCGGGGGCGGCGGAGGGGGCGCTGGGACCTGCGATCCTGGGGCTGACGATGGCCTTTGGGCGGTTCTCGGGACAGGCGGTTGTGATGCGGTTTTCGGAGAGCGTCGTCTTGCGATTCGCGGCGATGCTGGCGGCGGTCGGGGCGGTGGTCGCGGCCTGGGGGCCGGGGATCGCCTTTGGGTATGCGGGTTTTGCGATGGTCGGGCTTGGGGTGTCGGTGGTGGCGCCGATGGCGCTTGCCTGGGCGGGGCGGGTGACGCCTGCGGGGCAGAAGGCGAAGGCGATCAGCCGGGTGGCGGTGATGGGCTATGCGGGGTTCTTTATCGGGCCGCCGATCATGGGATTTTTGGCGCAGGGATTCGGGCTGAGCTGGTCGTTTACGGTGATCGCGGGGGCGCTCTTGCTGGTGCCTTTGGTGCTGGTGCCGTGGGGACTGCGCGGGGCCCCCCGTTGAGACTCGTCCCAGAGTTGTTTCGCGCGCGAAACAGTGTTTGTTAACAATGGGTTAATATTCTGTGATGTGTTCGCGGAGCTTGCATCATCATCGTTGTACATGGGCAGACATCCATCCGAGATGTTTCTGGATGGTTACTTTTGCAAATTCAGGTAGAGTCACACTTTTGCGTTGGTCTGCTGATTAAATCTCTGGTAAGTTCAATTTTTGTCTTTCTTCTGGCGCGATCATAAGACGCCCTTCTCGCACAATGTATTCAATGAACTCCGCTACATCGGAGTCTTCCGCAATCCAGTAGACTTGATTGTTCTCTAAACTTGCTCTCAAAGCAGTTTTAAAATGCCTGTGCCGAAATGACGACTTGCGCGCCATTAGTTGCGAAATAATTCTATGCGTGCTGGAAAAGTTGGGGCTTTCGGACAGTTCTTCGATATATCTATCTAATTTATCATCATCATCGTCGCCCAGTCGCGAGGTCTTTAATTCAATAGATAGAAAGTGTTCACGGATTTTTGCGTTCTCAATTATATTGCTGAGGCGAACGATGGCGCTATACTCAGCTTCCTTTGATGATCCTATAAAGCGTAGCGCGGAGAGGTGTGCTGAAGGGCTTTTTTGGATATAGTCAATATGAAGTTCTATAAATTTTTCGACTTCGCGACGATCTCCAGTTATGCCTTCACGAGTGCCATTAAAAAATGAAAACACTTCCGGATCACCTGCCATGACCTTCATTCGTCTAGTCGCGTCTCCCAAAATTCTCTTTTCATATCCACGAGGGAGAAGTTGAAAACTTTCGGTTACTCTACCGTTGCTCGATGTCGGAATCACTAGACCGCGCGCTTGATCGGTCTCAAAAAGCGGTATGCAAAACTGCGGAAAGCTATCTGTAGGTATCAGAACGCCATGGTAGTAGAAATCTCTCATATTGTCCCCTGATCTTTGTAGTATTCAAGGATCTTGCTGTATATTAGCGGTGTATGATCGGAAGACGAAGCGCTGAAGACTGTGTACGTTATAGGTACTGCCTGAAGAGTCTCTGTTACAAAGGAAACAACTGTAGTATCCTCCAGATATTGCTCTGGCAAAACAACAGCATCCACTGTTTTGGAGTTCAGAGGTTGTGCGTGGTCGATTTGAATTTCTACTGCAAATCGTCTGTCGTCGATAGTCGAAAGCGATTTGTCGTTGGCGAGGATGTTTAAAGCCGTCATTTCAGCGTCCAAAATCCCCAGGTGAAATTCATTCTTGAAGTCATTTTCATTCTTACCGTCGAGTGAGAAAAACTTCTCGACGCTGGTAAATAACGCCCCAACTATTTTTCTGGGGTTGTTTAACGATGGCGTGGCCTCAAAATTTCCAATTTTCATTTTGCTTATGTAGTCTGGATGTCTATTGCCAACGAATGCGCCGCTGTCAAATGGATAGATTCTTTTGATCGGAGACAGCGCAGACAGTGGGACCATGAAACACACAGGCATTTCAAACGGTCTTGATTGTGCGAGCGAAGTGTAGGGCTTATAGGAAGGCTTTCCGTAAAAATAATATAGCAAGTCCTCGCCTTTGAACACGTTGCACGGTCGAGGTGTAAGTTCGGCAGTGTCGATGATCTCTTGGAGATTGAAAGCTTGTGTCGTGTGAACCGCCGGCAATTCTTCGCTGGGTATAATATTGTTTTTGTTCAAGAAATCATCTAGTTTTGACACGGTTTGGTCGCTCTTAATTGAACTGTAACAATTTATGCGGCAACTGCCGCCTCTAGTCCACGCGAATAGTACATTCGGAGCGCGTGCGCTAGATGTTCGACGAGTCTAGGCCCGCTAAAGACTTGGGATTCCACTCACCCCCAGTCCCCCGAAAACCCCTTCGGCACCATCAGAATATCGCGGTCGACGCCTTTGATGTCGCGGTGGCCGCAGAGGGCCATGGACATGTCGAGTTCCTTGTGGATGACCTCCAGCGCGCGGGTTACGCCGGCTTCGCCCATGGCGCCGAGGCCGTAGACGTAGGCGCGGCCGATCCAGGTGCCTTTGGCGCCCATGGCGCAGGCTTTGAGGACGTCCTGGCCGGAGCGGATGCCTGAATCGATGTGGACTTCGATCTTGTCTCCGACCGCGTCCATGATTGGTTCCAGAGCGCGGATGGAGGACAGCGCGCCGTCGAGTTGGCGGCCGCCGTGGTTGGAGACGACGATGGCGTCGGCGCCGACGTTCAGCGCCTCCAGCGCGTCGCGCGGGTCCATGATGCCCTTGATGATCAGCGGGCCGTCCCACATTTTGCGGAATTGCCGGATGCGGTCCCAGTTGAGCGACTGGTCAAAGCTCTCGGCGGTCCATGTGGTCAGGGAGGAGGCGTCCGAGACCCCCTTGGCGTGGCCGACGATATTGCCGAAGAAGCGGCGTTTGGTCTGCAACATGCCGAGGCCCCACTGGACCTTTGTCATCATGTTGGCGACGGATTTGGGGGTGAGTTTGGGCGGGGCGGAGAGGCCGTTTTTCAGGTCCTTGTGGCGCTGGCCCAGCAGTTGCAGATCGACGGTGATGACGGCGGCGGAGCAGTTGGCGGCCTTCGCGCGGTCGAAGAGGTTCTGCATGAAGGCGTCGTCTTTGAGCGTGTAGACCTGCATCCAGAAGGGTTTGGAGGTGTTCGACGCCACGTCCTCGATGGAGCAGATGGACATGGTGGACAGGCAGTAGGGGACGCCGAATTTCTCGGCGGCCTTGGCGGCTTTGATCTCGCCATCGAAGTGCTGCATCCCGGTCAGGCCGACGGGGGCGAGGGCGACGGGCATGGCGACGTCCTGCCCGATGAGTTTGGTGGCGGTGGAGCGGTTGGCCATGTCGATGGCGACGCGCTGGCGCAGGTGGATGTCATCGAAATCGGAGGAGTTTTCGCGGAAGGTCTGTTCCGACCACGAGCCGGATTCGCAGTAATCGTAGAACATTTTCGGCACGCGTCGGCGGTAGATGCGCTTGAGGTCCTCGATTTCGGTGATGACGGGCATGGGCGTGATCCGGTTCTGGCTGCTGCTGAGTTCGAATTGGTAAGGTAAGGTTACCAATGTTGGCGCAAGGCCGCAATGCACGGATGGTCGTGTCGGGCGATTTTAAGCGGGCCTTCACGGGTTTGGCGTAAGGGCAGGGGAGGTGTGCCGCGGAGGGCTGATCATGAAAGGGCTGGTGTTCACGGAGCTTCTGGAGATGGCCGATGCCGCGATTGGCGAGGACGCCGTGGATGAGGTTCTGGACGGGCTGGTATTGAGTACGGGCGGGGCGTATTCGGCGGTGGGCTCGTACCCCTGTTCGGAGTTGTTCGAGATCGTTGCGGCGTTGAGTGTCCGCACGGGGCTGCCGGGGGAGCTGCTGCAGCGGCAATTCGGACATTGGATGTTTGGTCGGTTCGTGACAGGGTATCCGGCGTTCTTTGCGGGCAAGCAGACGGCGCTGGAGATGCTGGACGCGATCGAGAGCGAGGTGCATCTGGAGGTGCGCAAGCTCTATCCGGGGGCGGAGTTGCCCCGGTTCGAGACCATCGTGCACACGGATGGCGAGATGGTGCTGGATTACCGCTCGCCCCGGCCGCTGATGGCGTTTTGCCGGGGGTTGGTGGAGGCCTGTGTGGCGCATTTCGGCGAGCCGATGGAGATCACGGAGACGCGGGAGCGCAAGGACGGCCTGTACGGCGCCTGTTTCCTGCTGCGCCGGGCGGGGTAGATGGTGCAGCACGACCCTCCGAAGGGGCCGCAGGACGGCGACCGGGTCAGCCGTCGGCGCTATGAGCGCGAGCGGCGGGCGCGCAAGGAAGCGGAGGCGCTTCTGGAGGGGAAGACGCGCGCGCTGTACGAGGCGAACGAGGCGTTGAGGGCGCAGGCCCGGCGTCTGGAGGCCGAGGTGCGGCGGCGCACGGCGGATCTCGAAGCGGCGAAGGTCGAGGCGGAAGATTCCAGCGCCGCCAAGAGCGCGTTTCTCGCGATGATCAGCCATGAGATCCGAACGCCCCTGAACGGGCTGCTCGGGATGGGGGCGGCGCTGACGGAGACGACGCTGGATGCGGAGCAGGCGGAGATGGCTTCGCTGATGCTCTCGTCGGGCGATACGCTGCTGACGTTGCTCAACGACATTCTCGACCTGACCAAGATCGAGGCGCGGCAGATGGAGGTGGAACGCATCCCGCTGGACCTGCCCGCTCTGGCCGCCAGCGTGCAACAGCTCTTCGCGCTCAAGGCGCGGCAGAAGGGGCTGACACTTGCGGTGAATGTGGAGGACAGCGCCTGGCGGCATATCCTGGGCGATCCGACGCGGCTGCGCCAGGTGCTGAGCAATCTTCTGTCCAATGCGGTCAAGTTCACCGAAGCGGGCGACGTCACGCTCCGGCTGTGGATCGACGCGGGCCTGGGCCACTGTGTCGTGATGGACACCGGCCCCGGCATCGACGAGGATCAACGCGGGCATCTGTTCGAGGCCTTTGCACAGGCGGGCAGCTCGATCACCCGGCGCTTCGGCGGCACCGGGCTTGGCCTGACCATCGCGCGGGAGATCTGTCGCCTCATGGGCGGGGATTTGACCTATACGCCCCGCCCCGGCGGCGGCGCGGTGTTTCATGCCACGTTCGAGGCGCGCGAAGTGGCGCCGTCCTCAGGCCGGGCCGAGGCCCCGTATTCTGAATGCGAACGCTTCCTCGCCAGCCGCCCATGGCGCATTCTCGCCGCGGAGGATAATCAGACAAACCAGCGGGTAATCGATCTGATGCTGCGCCGCTACGGCGTTTCGCTCACCATTGTGGGGGATGGCGCGGCGGCGGTGCGGGCCCATTGCGCGGAGCCGTTCGACCTGATCTTGATGGATGTCAACATGCCGGAAATGAACGGTTTGGAAGCGGCGAGCTTCGTGCGTCAGTTCGAGCATGCCCGCGACCTGCCGCGCGTGCCGATCATCGCGCTGACCGCTAACGCCATGACGCATCAGGTCCACCAATATCTCAAGCAGGGCATCGACTCCCATGTGGCCAAGCCGGTCCGCCGCGCGGTTCTGGCCGAGACCATGGCACGCCTGCTGCGCAGGGCGCAGGACGAGACCTCGGCGAAGGATCGCGCGACGCTCTGACGGCTCACCGGCTTGATCACCCGAAGTTGCGCCGGAACCGGGCGACCCTGGCTTGCGCCCCGGCCGCCTGCGCTCCGCGCCCTCGGGTGCGCGCGCAGCCTTGTCCGTCTTTGGTCCTGAAATACCTCGGGGGGCCGCCCGCAGGGTGGCGGGGGCAGCGCCCCAAGGATCACGCGACGCTCTGACGGCTCACCTGCTTGATCGCCCGAACACGCGCCGGAACCGGGCGACCCTGGCTTGCGCCCCGGCCGCCTGCGCTCCGCGCCCTCGGGAGGAGCGCAGCCTTGTCCGTCTTTGGTCCTGAAATACCTCGGGGGGCCGCCCGCAGGGTGGCGGGGGCAGCGCCCCCATGAGCGTTTCCGAAGGAAACGCGACCCGGTCGGTCGCGTCAGCGACCGAAACCTCTGGCCATCACGCTGCGCGGATCAGGCGGAATGCGCCCCGTCGGCCAGCGTCTTGACGAAGGCCAGCACGTCTTGGGTGCTCTTGCCGGCCGCGATTTCAGAGACGATCGCGGAGCCGACCACGCAGCCATCCGCGACGCCGGCAATCTCCCGCGAGGTGTCCGGGCTGCGGATGCCGAAGCCGACGATGACCGGGATGTCGGTCTTTGCCTTGATCCGTGCCACTTCGGGGGCCACGTCGGCGGCCTGCGCGGCGGCGGCGCCGGTGATGCCGGTGATCGAGACATAATAGACAAAGCCGGAGGTGTTCTGCAGCACCTTGGGCAGGCGCTTGTCATCGGTGGTGGGCGTGGCGAGGCGGATGAAGTTGAGGCCTGCCTTCTGCGCCGGGATGCACAGTTCGTCATCCTCTTCGGGGGGCAGGTCGACGATGATCAGCCCGTCGATCCCGGCCTCCTTGGCCTGTGTCAGGAAGGTGTCGACGCCGCGCGAATAGATCGGGTTGTAGTAGCCCATGAGCACGATCGGCGTTTCATTGTTGTCTGCCCGGAAGTCGCGGACCATCTGCAGCGTGCGGTCCAGCGTCATGCCGTGGGCAAGCGCGCGCTGTCCGGCAAGCTGGATGGTCGATCCATCGGCCATCGGATCGGTGAAGGGCAGGCCCAGTTCGATGATGTCCACGCCCGCGCCGGGCAGGCCCTTCATCACGGCGAGCGAGGTTTCCACGTCCGGATCGCCCGCCATGATGTAGGAAACGAATGCTTTCTTTCCTTCGGCCTTCAGCTTTGCGAAGGTGGCGTCGATGCGTGTCATGGGTATCCCTCTTGCCGTGTCTGGTCCTGTTGCCGGATGCGCGGGGGAAAATCAATGGCTTCTCGCATCAGGTGGGCTACATCGCGGGGGCGCGGGTGGCAAAACCGCGAAACAGTGCAGGACAGATCGGGAGGACATCATGCGGATTGCGTTCACAGGGGGCAGCGGCAAGGCTGGCAAACATATTCTGCCGATGCTGGCGGCGGCGGGGCATACGGTTCTGAACCTCGATCTGCAGCCGTTGGAGGCCGAGGGGGTCGACAATCTGATCGTGGATCTGACCGATCCGGGGCAGGTGTTCTCGGCGCTGTCGGGCTATGCCAATTTCTCCGAGCTGGCGCCGGGGACCGGCGTGCCGGGATTTGACGCGGTGGTGCATTTCGCGGCCTTGGCGCGCATCCTGATCGCGCCTGATTGCGAGACCTATCGGGTCAATACGCTGTCGACCTACAACGTCATGGAAGCGGCGGTGAAGCTCGGCATTCCGAAGGTGGTCTTTGCCAGTTCGGAGACGACCTATGGCATCTGTTTCGCCGATGGGACGCGTAAGCCGGAGTATATTCCGGTGGACGAGGATCATCCGGTGGTGCCCGAGGATGCCTATGCGATGAGCAAGGTCTGCAACGAGGTGACGGGCCGGTCGTTCCAGCAGCGCTCAAGCATCGACATCTATGGCCTGCGGATCAACAACGTGATCGAACCGCATGAATACGCGCGCGATTTCCCGGCCTATGTGGCGGATGCGGCGCTGCGGGAGCGCAATATCTTTGCCTATATCGACGTGCGCGATCTGGGGCAGATGGTGATGCGCTGCCTGGAGGTGGACGGGCTTGGCTATGAGGTGTTCAACGTCGCGAACGACGATCTGTCGGTGGGCGCGAGCAACGCGGAGGTGCGTGCGCGGTTCTACGACGGGGTGCCGGTGAAGCGCGAGATGTCGGGCAACGAGACGATGTACTGCAACCGCAAGGCGAAGGCGATGCTCGGCTTTCAGCCGAAGCATTCGTGGCGGGACGTTCTGGACGGCTGACCTAAGGAAAGGCGGGCGGTTTGACAGGGGTCAAGGTGCGCGTTTGTGTGCGGGGGTAGAGTCGCGGCACGCCATAGACAGAAGGATGCCCGCATGACCGAGACCGCCATTCCGACCGCCCCCTTGCCCGAGGCGGCCGTCGCTGCCGCCAATGAGGCGGGAACCGAAGCGCCGAAGGCCCCGGCCAGGCCGCATCCGACGGCGGACGAGATCCGCCGCGCCTTCGAGACCGGCGCCTATCCCTACAGGGGGCGGCTGTCGCGGCGCGCCTATGAAAAGGAAAAGGCGCAGCTTCAGGCGGAGCTGTTGAAGGTGCAGCTTTGGGCGCAGGAGACCGGGCAGAAGTTCGTGCTGCTGTTTGAAGGGCGCGACGCGGCGGGCAAGGGCGGCACGATCAAGCGCTTTACCGAGCACCTCAACCCGCGCAACGCCCGGGTGGTCGCCCTGAACAAGCCGACGGAGCAGGAGCGCGGGCAGTGGTATTACCAGCGCTACATCGAGCACCTGCCGACCGCCGGGGAGATCGTGCTTTATGACCGCTCCTGGTACAATCGCGCCGGGGTCGAGCGGGTCATGGGCTTTTGCGAGCCGAACGAATACCTGGAGTTCATGCGCCAGACACCGGAGCTTGAACGGATGTTGGTGCGCTCGGGGATACGGCTCTACAAATACTGGTTCTCGGTGACGCAGAAGGAACAGAGAACCCGCTTTTCCAGCCGGGAGACCGATCCGCTCAAACAGTGGAAACTCTCGCCGATCGACAAGGCGAGCCTTGGCCGCTGGGATGATTATACGGAGGCCAAGGAGGCGATGTTTTTCTACACCGACACCGCCGATGCGCCCTGGACTGTGATCAAATCCGACGACAAGAAACGCGCGCGGCTGAACTGCATGCGGCATTTCCTGAGTACGGTGGACTATCCCGGAAAGGATGAGAGTATCGCGCAATTGCCCGATCCGCTGATCGTCGGCGGCGCGGGGCATGTGATCCACCGCGCCGACCATATCCTCGGCACGGCGCTGCATCCCGATACGCGCAAGGCGTGAGCGGGGCAGGAGGCGCGCCCCCCCGGCGCGCTTGTCATGGTCAGGACAGGTGCGTAGCCTTCGGGCATGAGCACCTGGCGTCCAGCCCCCCGCATCCGTCTCAAAGCCCTGGGCCTGCACTGGCGCGGGGGGCGGCTGCTTGCGGCGGAGGTGCGCGATGACAGCGGGCGCGTGAAGGGCGTGCGCCCCCTGGGCGGGACGGTCGAGTTCGGCGAGACATTGGAGGCGGCCGTGATCCGCGAGTTTCACGAAGAGCTCGGGATCGTGGTCACCGCCCATGGCCCACCGGTGTTCATGGAGAATATCTATAGCCACGAAGGCAGCCTCGGCCATGAGATCCTCGCGCTGTTTGAGGTGACCTTCCCGCCGGAGGCCTTTGCCGGTGTCACCCGGATCGATTTTACCGAAGACAGCGGCGTGGCCTGCGCGGCGGAGTGGGTCGCGCTTGAAGCGTTGGATCTGCCGGGCCAGCCAAAGCTCTATCCCGACGGCCTGAAAGCGCTTTTGACCCGCCGTTGAGTGGACCGCCCGGGGGCGGGCGGATCATCGCGATTTGTGACGATCGGCGGTTCCGGACTTGCCGCTTTTTGTGCATGGACCGTCTGGCGAGACAGGATCTGGGGCTTCACCGCGGCGGTCAGACCGTTGACGGTCTGTATTCGGCTGCAATGCGGACGCGGTGCGTTCCCCGAAGCGGACCTCCACGGTTGTGTGCAGCATCGGCGGGCAACGGACGTCAGGCAGGCGGGACGAAGCTGCCATTTGTTCCGACTAACCCGACGTTTGCAAACGCGCCTTGATCCCTTTTCGTCGCCGTTTTCCAGCCAGGTCGACGAGGCGTCTGAACGTCGGACACTCCATATGGGACGGAGCCGGGCAGTCGGCCACATGGCGCAGGGTATCGCGTAGAGCGGTCAGCTCTCCAATGTGCCGATCAAGTTCATCTGCACGGTCATGCAGGTCCTTCCTGGGCAGGTCGGGCTTGCCGTCTCGACCGAACATTGCCGAGATGTCCCCAAGCGAGAAGCCCGCCGCCTTCCCCATCGAGATCAGCGCAAGCTGCAACAGGACATCAGGTTCGAACTGGCGCCTCAGCCCGCGTCGAGCGACCGAAGATATCAGACCAATCTCCTCGTAGTACCGCAGGGCCGATGCCGGGACACCGGCCTGTCGCGACACCTCGCCGATATCGAGCAGTCTCATGCTTGACCTCAAGTTGACTTCAATTCGTAAGGTGCCTTCCTGTAGCGATTCTCGCAAGTGGAGGAAACAGATGAAGACTCTCGACTCATCGGAGCTAAAGGCTGCGCGGCGTGGAGTGATGTTGTGTCTTTCGCTATCCATGGTACTGGCCTCGCTGGGAACCAGCATTGCCAATATCGCACTCCCAACGCTCGCATTGGCCTTCGACGTGCCGTTTCATTGGGTGCAGTGGATTGTGATCGCCTATCTGGTGTCGATCACGCTTTTCGTTGTGATCGCCGGGCGTCTCGGGGACGTTTTCGGTCGGCAGCGGATGCTCCTGCTTGGTTTGGTTCTGTTCTCGCTGGCATCCGCGCTGTGCGGTCTGGCATCCAGCCTGTGGATGCTGATCGCTGCTCGGGCGATTCAGGGGATCGGCGCGGCGTTTATGATGACGCTCACCATCGCACTTGTGCGAGAGACAGTCGGGACCGAGCGTGTCGGACGGACCATGGGATTGCTCGGTACGATGTCGGCGGTGGGCACGGCGCTCGGCCCGTCTCTCGGCGGCGTGCTGATCGACTGGGTCGGATGGCCTGCGATCTTCTTGGTTCTGGTTCCGGTCGGTCTGCTGGCCGCCGGATTGGCTTTGCGGTTCCTGCCAGCGGTCGCGCCGGTCGAGAAAACGCCGCGATTGAATGTGTCCGCTCTTGGCAAGAGTGGCGTCTTTCCCGGCCTGGCGGTTAACTTTCTGGTGGCGAATGTCATGATGGCCACGTTGGTGGTCGGGCCGTTCTACCTCGCCTTCGCGCTCCACCTGCAAGAGGCGGTTGTCGGTCTGGTGATGTCGGTCGGGCCGGCCCTCTCGATCTGCACCGGCGTGCCGTCGGGTCGATTGGTCGATAGCTGGGGGAGACGGCGGGTTCTGGCGCTCGGGCTGGGAACCCTTGCCGCCGGAGCACTTTCGCTGTCGGTGCTGCCCGCGACGTTTGGCGTCGTCGGCTACATCGCGGCAATCGCGATCCTGACGCCGGGATACCAGATGTTCCAATCCTCCAATACCGTGATGGTGATGGCAGATGTGTCCGCCGACCAGCGCGGCGCGGTGTCGGGCCTGCTTAACCTGTCACGCAACATCGGCCTCATATCCGGAGCGTCCGTCATGGGAGCCATTTTCTCAGCCGGCGTCGGAAGCGCCGCCATTGAAGATGCTCCCTCCGCTGCGGTGACCGATGGCTTGCAGATCACGTTCCTGCTCGCCGGACTGTCGATCTTGGTCGCGTTGTGGTTCCTACGCCGTCTCGGGTCGGATCACGTCTGATGGTAGACGGCTCCTTCAGCAGGTCGTCAAAGCCGCCATTCGTGCGCGCCGCAGCATCGGTCGACGTGGGCTCGTTCCCGACCTTCGCTGCGCGGCCGGGCCAAGCGCCTGGTCGCCCATCAGGCGGCCGTCGCTCCCGGCCCAAATCCGCCCTCGACCCGGGGTGTCGGTTGCTGCGGCGCGGCCCGTTGAGCCAGCCATTCGCAGCGGTTGCAAAATTGTCGACGTGGCGACCTCATACCCTGCGGACCGACCCGCGCTTTGACCAAAGGCTGCGTCAAGTCGGAAAAACCAGGGCTCTTTTCGTCTCATGCCGTGGGGCCAGATAGCAAGTTGTTGGCTTGCAGCCCGCCAAGGGGATTTCCCTCCACCGTCCACCAACGTCCGCTGAGACTTCAGGAAACTTGTGAAAACAAGGTTTCCTCAGCTTCAACCGAACCGGTCCTTCAAGGTGGCGCTTACGGGATCTCCTTCAGAGACCAGCAGCTGGATACCGCTGAAACGCCAGCCATCTGCGCGCTTTTTCAGGATCATGAAAGAGGTGTAAGTGTCCTCCGCCAGTTCGACGCCATTTCGGAGAAACCGAGTCTCGTATGTGGCCCAGATGGTGTCTTCGCTGGTGAATTCCGCTTCAAGGCAACGGCGAACCATGTCGCTAAGCTGCCTGACCTCGATGGAGTGCACGAGGGCTTCGCATATCGCTCTCATCTCGGCGCGGTTCGTGGCAACCACTTTGCCCGCCATGGTCTCGATGGTGCAGGGGATGTCGCTGTATGCCATCATCATATCGATGTCGCCGGACAATGTTGCTCGGGCGTGCCTATCAAGGCCGTCCTGCACGATCTCCAGAGCCTTGTCAGACGCCATTTTCAATCCCCGCCGCATCGGTTTGCAACAACAGCAAAAGTCCCGACCTTGGCAAGAGGAATATGGTCATGCGACGAGGGATTGGAACGCCAAGGTGACGCTTGGACCCCGTTCGGTCATGCGGCAGCGCGGCGGGCACCTTCCGGTTCGGGTTCGCCTGCCGTCAATCTCGGCCCGACGCTGCCGTTCATCGCCGGACCCAACGCCACAACGCAGCTTCACCAGACCAGCCGTTCATCCATCGTGCAGCATTTTCGCGGGGCGAAGGTCGGCAGCGCGGACCGTCCCGACATTCGTCGTGGGCCCGTAACGGCAGGCGATCGGCGACATTGGGTAAAGTCGGGGACGATGCCGTTTCAGCGGCGCGCGAGATTTGCAGGGCTTTCGTTCAGGGCGGGCAACACGGCCTGGTCGACCAGGCGGACCAGCAGGTCCCTGTCGATCGCGACCCGAAGGATCAGGGCGCGATAGGCGGCCATGGAGGGGATGATCTGGGCGGCCAGTGCGATATCTGCCGTTGCGGGGATCTCGCCGCGCGTCATGGCGCGCTCCATCAGAACCGTATTCGCCGCGATCCATGGCTCGAAAATCGAATAATCGCCCGTTTCGGCCAGTCCCGGCATCTGGCTGAGCATCGACACGACCCCCGCCATGGCGCGCAAGATCCGGTCCACCTGCGCGCTGTCCTGAGGCTGGAACAGGGCCAGGAGATCGCCTCGCAACGTGCCCGTATCGGGCAGCGCGTCAAGGTCGACCTGTTGTGCCTTCATATGCGCGACCGCATCCAGCACCAGGTCGGTTTTCGTCGGCCAGCGGCGATACATCGTGCCTTTGCCAGCCTGCGCGCGATCCGCGACTTTCGCCGTGCTCAACCCGTCATAGCCGACCTCCGCCAGCAGATCGATCGTCGCCTCGAGAATGGCAACATCTCGCTCGGGGTCGCGTTTGCGACCTCGCGGGGCAGGGGGAAGGTCAATTTCTGTCAAGGGCATTTTCTATTCGATACTAAATGGTTCCGGAACGTACTGGTATCGTATGTGCCGGGCGTGAGAATCACAAGCGGAGCTTACAATGCGCTACAATACCCTTGGCCGTACCGGCCTTTTCGTTTCCGAGATGTGCATTGGAACCATGACCTTTGGCCAGAGCGGCGGCCCCTATGCAGCCGCCAGCGGCGTCATGCAGGACGACGCCGAAGCGATCCTGCGCCGTGCTTTCGACGCAGGCATCAATTTCATCGACACGGCCAACGTCTACGCAGGTGGGCAGTCGGAAGAGATCGTCGGCCGGGCTCTGTCTTCGCTCGGCATCGCGCGCAAGGATGTGGTGCTGTCGACCAAGTTCGAGCACGGCACCGGCGCAGGCCCGAACGATGGCGGTGCCTCGCGCCAGCATATCCTGCACGAGGTGCATAGCAGCCTGAAGCGCCTTGGCACAGACTATATCGACCTCTACCAGTTGCACGGTTTCGACTCCGCCACCCCGGTCGAGGACACGCTGCGCACCCTGGACGATCTTGTCCGGCAGGGCCTTGTCCGTCACATCGGCGTGTCGAACTGGGCCGCGTGGCAGCTGGCCACGGCCCTTGGCACGGCCGAGCGTCGGGGGCTGGAGCGGTTCCAGAGCTATCAGGGCTACTATTCGCTGGCCGGGCGCGACATGGAGCGCGAGATCGCGCCTCTGCTGGAAGCCGAAGGCCTGGGCCTGATGGTCTTCAGCCCGCTTGCCGGGGGCTATCTGACGGGCAAATATCGCGGTGCGTCCGAAGGGCGTCGCGCCACGATTCCGTTCCCTCCGGTGAACGAAGAACGCGGCGCGCCGCTTCTGGACGTGATGGACGGCATCGCCGCGCGGCATGACATCAATCTCGCGGCAATCTCGCTGGCGTGGCTGCTGCATCAGAAGGTTGTCACCAGCGTGATCCTTGGCCTGAAGCGGATCGATCAGCTGGAGGAGAACCTGAAGGCCGCCGAGGTGGCGTTGTCAGAAGGCGACCTGGCTGCTCTGGATGAGGTCAGTGCCCTGACACCGGAATATCCCGGTTGGATGATGGCCTCGGGCGAGGGGCCGCGCCGAAGCCTCATGGAAACCGGCACGATGCCCGCAGCCCAGTGGGGGGCCGAATGACGATCCTTGTCACCGGAGCCACCCGCCAGATAGGTCGCGCGATCCTTGATCGTCTGCATGGGGCTGATGTTCGTGCGCTGACCCGCGATCCCGCACACCTTCGCGGGCGCGACGGGGTCGAAGCGGTTCAGGGCGACCTGTCCGACCCGGTGTCGGTCGAGGCCGCCTTGCAGGGCGTCGACACGCTGTTCCTGCAGACGACCGTCAGTCCGGAGGAGGCGAGCCAGGCGATGATGGCCGTGAACCTTGCGAAGGCGGCAGGGGTGCGCGGCATCGTCAACCTGTCCGTCAGCCACGCGGACCGCTATGTCGACACGCCCCATTATGCCAGCAAGCATCTGGTGGAACGCATGATCGCGGCGGCCGCGCTGCCCGCGACCGTCCTGCGCGCCAACTCCTTCATGCAGAACGATCTGACGGCAAGGGACGCGCTGCTGCAGGGCATCTTCCCTTAGCCGATCGGGGAGGTCGGCGTGGCGATGGTGGACATTCGCGACATCGCGGACGCGGCGGTGGCCGAGATCCTGCGGCGTCATCGGACCGACGCCCCGCTGCCTGCCACGCTGATCGAGGTCTGCGGCCCCGAGGTTCTGACAGCCGCGGACGCGGCGACGATCTGGACCGAGGCCCTTGGCCATCAGGTCTCTTCCGGCCCGACTGACCTTGGCGCCTTCGAGGCTGGCCTGCCGCAGGAGCTCATTGACCGGACGCTTTTCTTTCAACGCTACGCCGCGATCCTGCCGAAGGGGTCCCGTGCGACCGTCCTGAATGCGACGCTCTTCGCGCTCGCGCACCTGATGTTCTGGAACTGGGTGGTCCTGTCCGTGTCGTTCATCGGCGGGCTTCTGTTCGCCCGGTCCTACCGTCAGCGCGGCCTGGTCGAGGCATGGGTGTTGCATGGCCTGACGGGGTTCGTGCGTTTTGCCGTCGGCGTCGGCTGGTATTTCACACCGGAGGCGTCGGCCCGGCCGTTCTGACCTTTTCCTTCACCGAACCGGACCGGTCTCGGTGCGCTCTGGCTGGCCGGGATCGGCTTTGACATCAAAGTCATCGCGCGCTGCCAGGCGCAGGGAAGCAAAGCAAGATCGTGGGGCGCGGCTTTTGGACCGTGGTCTGCGGGCACTAACTGTCGCGCCATGCTTGCTGGGGCAAATCCAGCAACCTGTCTCTCAGCCATTGTGCCGCCGCGCCCAGGGCTTGTTGCCCGGTCCAGACCACGTCGATGCCTTCACGGATATCGCTTTGTTGAAACGCATAGTTCAGGCGTTTGACCGGCGGCCCCCTTGACGTGAAAGACGGCGGCGGGCACGCAATCCACGCCCGCTTTGCGGCGTGGTTCAACACACGGATGCGGGATGTCCTGCGCTTGCACCCTGGCGTCGCTGAAAAGGCGCCCCCAACCCGGCGCACCCGTCGGAAAAGGGTACTGTACCTGTCATTCCCGATCGGGCTTGGCCACGCGCGCCGGGATCTGGCCGTGGCGCAGGAGCTGCGCAAGCTTCACCCCGGTTTGCAGATCGACTGGCTGGCGCAAGACCCTGTCACCCGGTTTCTGGAGGCCAAGGGTGAAACCGTCCAGGCCGCCAGCCGGAAGCTTGCCAACGAGAGCGCCCATATCGAGGACGAGGCCGGCAAACACGATCTGAACGCGTTTCAGGCCATCCGCAACATGGACGAGGTCCTGATCAAGACCTTCATGATCTTTCAGGATGTGCTGGAGTCTGACCCCTACGATCTGGTGATCGCGGACGAAGCCTGGGACGTGGATCACCACTGGCACGAACACCCCGACAGGAAGCGCGCGGCGATCACCTGGTTCACCGATTTCGTCGGCTGGGTGCCGTTTGCGGATAACGGTCCGCGCGAGGCGTTTCTTACGACCGACGACAACGCCGAGATGATCAGCCATGTCGAGGGTCAGCCGAACGTCCGCGACCGGGCCATATTCGTCGGCGGACCAGAGGATATCGCAGACCTCGGGTTTCGGAGAGGGCTTGCCCCGGATGCGCGACTGGATCCCGGAGCAGTATGACTTCTCGGACTACAGCATCGGCACGCATCGCGCACGGTTTGGCGGGCGCAGCGATCTGCGGGCCGAATTCGGATACGATGATGGGCGAAAGGTCTGCATCGTCACGGTCGGAGGTTCCGGCGTTGGCGCACGGTTGATCCATCGGCGACTCGAAGCCTATCCCGAGGCGCGCATCCCCGAACTGAGAATGATCGTTGTGACAGGCCCGCGGCTCAATCTCGAGGTCTTCAAGTGGCCCGAAAGGGGCGAGGCGCGGACGTTCCTCTCCGATCTCGACCGGCATCTGGCTGCCTGCGATCTGGCGCTTGTTCAGGGGGGCTGACGACTTGCATGGCACTGACGGCTGCCGGTACACCGTTTTTGTATTTCCCGTTGGGCAACCATTTCGGGCAGAGTTTTCACGTGGCCGCGCGGCTTGATCGGTATAATGCCGGTCGGCGCATGATCTTCGCACAAAGCGACCCCGACCGGATCGCCGAGGCGATGCCGGACGCACTTCGCGCGCCCCGTATCCCGCATGCCGTGGCCGATGATGGCGCTGCCCGGATGGCATCAATGCTCGCCGATCTTCTTTGACGCCCCTGAAACGAGGATGTTTCACTTTGGGTAAACAGAGGGACGCTCATGCACGGGATATTTCGGCCATTACCAGAGCTTTGCCCGATTGCGGCGAAGGGCGGTATGCCGGGGCCCGAGATACATGCGACGTGCCCTGAACCTGGGATTGAAAAAATGGACCGTCGTCCCGAATCTTAAATTTGGATCGCTGGACGTCAGGGAGCCGCCTGTGACTGCCGCGCAGACGGTCCGCTGGACAGCCCGAGGGCGTCGGCACCGCTTGGCAGGGCGACGTGAGCTGTGACGTGCAGCTGCGCGACAGTTTTCGGGACTTCGCGACCGTGCGCTGCCAATCGCCGGAATACGTGGACGATCTGCAAGTCGCCCTCTGCTGTCACGCCGGTTGGCGGATCGTCAATGTGCTCTGGCCGTTGCATGTGGGCGAAGACGACGCAGCCGCAAACGCCGCGGAAAAATGGGCGTTCTGGCAGCCGTGTAATGAGAACGCTCCGTCAGCCTTGTCGGTCTGTGACTCTGTAGAAAGGCGAGCTTCTGGATTTGTGCCCTTTCGCGGGACAATACAGTACTCGGTTCAGATCCTCACAGCGGATTTCTGGTGCCGGGCAGGATGTCTGCTCTGATCTTGCCAAGGCTTGAACCGAGCGATTGCAGCGACTTTACGCTTTCTGCCCACCTTCTTGATATATGTGATGCGCGGCATCGACGGCGAAGGTCTCTATCAGGCAGGTCTGACAGGTCGGCATTTGTCAGTCCGCCCGCATGGAGGGGCATGCGGTGGGCTGGGAGCGCATCGGGTCATTGCGATTTGTGATGATCGATGGTTCCGGACTTGCCGCTTTTTTGTGCGCGGATTAGGGCTGTCGCATGACACGTGTAGAGATGAGCATCGCCGGCCATGCCAAGGCCATTTTGTCGCTTGGGCTGCCGATGGTGGGCGGCCATCTGGCGCAGTTTGCCATCGGGCTGACCGATACGATCATGATGGGGTGGTACGGCGTGCCGGAGCTGGCGGCGCTGACGCTGGCCACGTCCTATATGTTCACGCTGTTTCTGCTCGGGTCGGGCTTTGCCTGGGCGATCATGCCGATGGTGGCGACCTTTGCGGCGCAGGATGACGAGGTGCAGATCCGCCGCGCCACGCGTATGGCGCTGTGGTGGTCGATCCTGTTCTTTGCGCTCAGCCTGCCGCTTCTGTGGTACTCCGGGCCGATCCTGCGTGGCATGGGGCAGACGGAGCAAACGGCGGCGCTGGCGCAGGAATACCTGCGGATCGCGGGGCTTGGCATGTTGCCCGCCCTGGGCATCATGTGTTTCAAGAATTACCTGGCCGGGCTTGAGTTTACGCGCATGGTGCTGTGGATCATCGTGGCCTCTGCGGTGGTCAATGCGCTGGCCAACTATGCCTTTGTCTTCGGCAATTGGGGCGCGCCGGAAATGGGCATCGCCGGGGCCGCGATGGCCTCCGTGGCGTCAAATGTTGCCGGGGTTGCGCTCGTCATCGTCTACGCGCTGCGGCTCCTGCCCGAGCATCAGATTTTCGTGCGGTTCTGGAAGCCCGATTGGGAGATGTTTGGCCGGGTCTTTGCCCTTGGGCTGCCGATCGGGCTGACGACGCTGGCGGAGGTGTCGCTGTTTGCCGGGTCGGCGGTGCTGATGGGCTGGATCGGGGTGATCCCGCTGGCCGCCCATGGGGTGGCGATCCAGATCGCCACGGCGACCTTCATGGTGCAGCTTGGCCTGTCGAACGCGGCGACGGTGCGGGCGGGCAATGCCATGGGGCGCGGCGACGCGGCGCATCTGGTGCGGGGGGCCAAGGTGACCTTGTTCCTGAGCGCGGCGGCGGGGCTGCTTTCGGTCGCGCTGCTGCTGATCTTTCCGGAGGCGCTGCTGAGCGCCTTCATCGACAGCGACGATCCGGCCCGCGCAGAGATCATCGAGACCGGGCGCGGCCTGCTGATGATGGCGGCGCTGTTTCAGATCGTGGACGCGGCGCAGGTGATGCACATCGGTTTTCTGCGCGGATTGCAGGACACGCGGGTGCCGATGATGGCGGCGGGCGTGGCCTATTGGGGCGTCGGCATGCCGGCGGCCTGGGGTTTTGGCATTGCGCTGGGCCTTGGCGGGGTTGGCGTCTGGCTTGGGTTGACGCTGGGCCTTGCCGTGGCGGCGGTGGCGCTGGGCTTGCGGTTCTGGACGGTGGGCGTGGGCCTGGTGGCCCGCGCCTGATGTCCCGTCCGGGCCTGCGGCGGCCGATCAGGTCACATGGACCATCCACGGCACCCCGAAGCGGTCATTGACCAGCCCGAAACCGCTGGCCCAGAACTGTTTGTCGTAAGGCATGATCACCGTGCCGCCCGCGCCGAGTGCGTCGAACAGGGCGCGGCCCCGGTCCACATCGTCGAGGTCGATCTGGATGGTGAAGCCCTTGTAGCCGTCAAAGGGCTCGCCCATGCTGTCAGAGGCCTGAAGCCAGAAATTGTCCGTCTGCAGACCGGCGTGGGCGCAGCGGTCTTCCATGCCCTCGGGCACCATGGATTTGTCGGGCATCTCGCCATATTTCATGAGCTGGAGCGTGCCGCCGAGGACGCTTTGATAGAAGGTCATGGCCTCTTCGGCCTGTCCGTCAAAGGTCAGGTATGGGTTGATTTTCATGTGAGTCCCTCGCTTTATGCGTGAGAGATTATCACGCTCTTGCATCAGGCCAAGGGGGAGAGTAGACCCCGCGCGGGTTTTCGCCCTTTACACTGGACATGGCAGGAGCGCACGGCATGGGTTTCAAGATGGGTATCGTTGGGCTTCCGAATGTGGGAAAGTCTACGCTTTTCAACGCCTTGACCAAGACGGCCAGCGCGCAGGCCGCGAACTTTCCCTTCTGTACGATCGAGCCGAACGTGGGCGAGGTGGCGGTTCCCGATGCGCGGCTTGATACGCTGGCGCAGATTGCCGGATCGAAGCAGATCATCCCGACGCGGATGACCTTCGTGGATATCGCCGGTTTGGTGAAGGGCGCGTCGAAGGGCGAGGGGCTGGGCAATCAGTTCCTGGCGAACATTCGCGAGACCGATGCGATCGCCCATGTGCTGCGCTGTTTCGAGGATGAGGACGTGACCCATGTCGATGGCCGTGTCGATCCGGTGGCCGATGCGGAAACCATTGAAACGGAACTGATTATTGCCGATATGGAGAGCCTTGAGAAGCGCCTTCAGAACATCGTGCGCAAGGTGCGCGGCGGCGACAAGGAGGCGGTTCAGCAAGAGCGTCTCATGAAGATGGCGCTGGCCGCGCTTGAGGAGGGGAAGCCCGCGCGGGTGGTCGAGGTCGATGAGGAAGACGTCAAGCAATGGAAAATGCTGCAGCTTCTGTCGTCCAAGCCGGTCTTGTACGTCTGCAACGTCGATGAGAGCGAGGCCGGGACAGGCAATGCGCTGAGCGCGAAGGTGGCCGAGATGGCGGCGGCGCAGGGCAATTCGCACGTGGTGATCTCTGCCAAGATCGAAGAAGAGATCAGCCAGCTCGACGCCGTGGAAGCCAAGGAATTCCTTGAGGAACTGGGGCTGGAGGAGGCGGGCCTGGATCGCCTGATCAAGGCCGGGTATGAGCTTTTGAACCTGCAGACCTACTTCACCGTCGGGCCGAAAGAGGCGCGCGCCTGGACCATTCGCAAGGGCACGCTGGCGCCGCAGGCCGCCGGGGTGATCCATGGCGATTTCGAAAAAGGCTTCATCCGGGGCGAGACCATCGCCTTTGACGACTTTGTCGCCTGCAAGGGCGAGCAGGGCGCGAAGGATGCCGGGAAAATGCGTGCGGAAGGCAAGACCTACGAGGTGAAGGACGGCGACGTGCTGCACTTCCTGTTCAACACCTGAGCGACACTCACCCGGTTTCACGCCCCGCGTCAGGCAAGCGGCGCGGGCGCAGGGGCGAAAGGGGCGTGCGGTGATCCGCGCGCCCTTTTGCTTGAGCGGGGTCTTGTGTGGGCCGCAAATGCCCGGTCGGGCAAGCGGCGCAGGCTAGCGCAGGCTCGGTACGGCGAGGTCGATCTCCGGGGTCCAGCCGCCCGCGCGCAGGCGGGTGAGGTGGAAGGCGACGAGGGCATCGTCCGGGCGGCTCACGGCCAGGGCTTCGAGCTGCTCCTGCGCCGTGGGATCGCCCCGGTGCAGCGCGTCGAGGGCTGCGGTGTAGGCGGTCAGGACGGAGTCCGGGACGGTCTCTGGCGCGGCGGGTTCGAAACCGTGCAAGGGCTGCCCGCTGCCGCGCAGACGCAGGGCGCCGATGCGGCGTCCGCGAAACTCTGGGGTGGCGGCGACGGTGGTCTCCGAGACACACAGGCGCGTGCCGATCACCTTGTTCGCGCCTTCGAGGCGGGAGGCGATGTTCACCGCCGCGCCATAGGCGGCGTAGTCGAAAAACATGTCGCCCCCGAAATTCCCCAGCAGGGCCTCGCCGGTGTGCACGCCGATGCGGGTCTTTTCGAGCGTGAGGCCGCTCTCGCGTGCCTGTTGCCGGCGGAAGTCCTCGCAGAAGGCGTCGATGGCGAGGGCACAGCGAATCCCGGCACCGGCGTGATCGTCGAGGTCGAGCGGCGCGCCAAACACCGCATGGACGCTGTCGCCGATGATCTTGAGCATGGTGCCGCCGTGATCGAAGATCGCCCGCGTGATGCCGTCGAGATAGCCATTGAGCAGGACGCTGACGGCGGCGGGATCCGCGTGTTCGACGAGGGGCAGGAAATTCTGCATGTCGGTGAACAGGAAGGTGCCGGTGCGGCGTTCGGTCTGGGGCCGGTAGGCGGCGGCGCCGGGGGTGAGGCTGTCGATGACGGCAGGGGAGAAGTAGCGCGCGAGCAGGGCCTCTGCGGCGCGGGCGCGGGCGGTTTCACGCTGGAGCGTGCGCAGGCGGCGCAGGTGCGCAAGGCATTTTTCGAGCGTGGCCGAGAGGTCGTCGAATTCGATCGGCTTGGTCAGGAAATCGAAGGCCCCGCCGTTCATCGCGGCGCGGATGTTGGCCATGTCGCCATAGGCGGAGACCATGACCACGGCGGGCGGTTCGGGCATGGTGACAAGATGCGTCAGGAAGGTGAGCCCGTCCATGCGCGGCATGTTGATGTCGGAGAAGACCACGTCGATGGCGGGCGTGGCTTCGAGCGCTTCGAGGGCTTCGATACCGTCGCGCGCGAAGTGGAACCGGTGGCTGCCGGCGCGGATCTGGTGGCGGAACTTCTGCCGGATCAGGCTTTCGATGTCCGGCTCGTCGTCGACGACGAGGATTTGGGGCGTTCGGTTGGGCATCGGTCAGGCGGGCATCAACTGTTCCAGGTAGATTTTCAGCGCGCCGAAGTCGATCGGTTTGGAAAAGATGCGGTCAGCGCCATTGGCCTGCGCGCGGGCGCGGGTGTCGGCGTCGTCATAGGCGGTGACCATGGAGATGGCGAGGCCGGGACGGCGGGGGCGCAGCCGCGCCACCAGTTCCAGCCCGGACATGCCGGGCATGTTGATATCCGAGAGCACCAGCACCACGCGCGGCGGGTCGTCGTCGTCGATCCGTTTGAGGGCCTCGCAGCCGGATCCGGCGAAGTCGAGTTCGAAGCGACCGGCGCGCAACTCGCGGCGAAGTTGCTGGCGGAAGAGAGGTTCCATGTCGGGCTCGTCATCCACGACGAGGATCTTGACAGGTCTGAGTGTCACGTTGGGACGTCCTTTGCCTCGGGACGTGTCGCGGGGTCTTCGCGCTGCGTCAGGGGGAGTGAGATCACAAAACGGGCCCCTTGGCCCGGCGCACTGGTTACAGAGATATCGCCGCCGTGCTGGGTGACGACGATATCGTAGGAAATCGAAAGGCCAAGACCGGTGCCCTCGCCCGCCGGTTTGGTGGTATAAAAGGGCGTAAAGATGTTTTCAACCACGGCGGGCGTCATGCCGGGGCCGTTGTCCTCGATCACCACCTCGACACTGCCGGTCTGTGTGCTGCGGGTCTCGACGCGGATCAGCGGGCTGTAGCCCTTTTCGCCGGAGAGGCGGCGGGTATGCGTGGCATACATCCCGTTCGAGATGATGTTGATGAAGACGCGGGTGAGGTCCTGCGGGAAACACTGCACCTGTGGCAGGCCGTCGTCATGGGCGGTCTGCATGTCGATGTTGAAGCCTTCGATCTCGGCGCGGGCGGAGTGGAAGGAGAGTTTCAGCGCCTCGTCCGCCATGGCATTGACGTTGGCCGTCTGCAGCGTACCGGGGCCGGAGCGCGAGTGCAGCAGCATGTTGCGCACGATGGAATCGGCGCGGCGACCGTGCTGCTGGATCTTGCCGAGGTTGGCGGTGACGGTTCCGACGAGGTCCATGATGTCATGTGCCTTGTCCGGGTCGATGCCATCGGCGCAGTCCCGCACGATCTGTTCGAGTTCGACGAGCAGCTCTTCGGAGAGGGAGGAGAAGTTGTTGACGAAGTTCAGCGGGTTCTTGATCTCATGGGCGATGCCGGCGGTGAGCTGGCCGAGGCTGGCCATCTTTTCCGACTGCACCAGGCGGTCCTGCGTGCGTTGCAGGCGGGTCAGCGTGTTGCGGGCATCGTCGCGGGCGCGCAGGATCTCGCGCTCGCGAATCTTGAGCGCGTCGACCGCTTTCTTGAGCTCTTCGGTTCGGTTCTCGACGAGGGTTTCGAGGTTGTCCTGAATGCGGCGGAGTTCGGCTTCGTCCGATTTCTGCTTTTGTTGTAGAGTGTTGTAGGCCCCTGCGAGGCTGCCGATTTCGTCGCCGGTGGTGACTTCGACGGGGATGTAGCGCGAGGTTTCCTGCGCCGCGCCAATGGCCCGGCCAAAGCGTTTGAGCGGCTGACGCACGGCGTAGTGCAGCGCGACAAGCGCCGAGACGGTCAGCGCCAGCGCGAGCAGGGCGGTGACGACGACGGCGCTGCGCACCTGCTGGCGGGTCTCGCGGGTGAGGCGGTCCTGGGTGTAGTGCAGGGTGATGTCGCCGATCAGCAGCGGCTCTGGCTGATCCTGATAGCGGTAGATCGGCGCCTTTTGTGCGCGCATGTCATCGCCGCTGGTGACGCCGATCTGCCCGAGCCTGTCGCCGCGATCGTCGCGCAGGGTGATGCCGGTCAGGTCAGGATCGTTGACGATGGCTTCGAGGATCAGGTCGATCTGGCTCTGGTTGAAATTCCACACCGGCCCGGAGAGCGCGGCGCCCTGAATTTCGGCCAGTTTCGAGATGCGTTCATCAAGCGCCTTGACGGCCGTCCGGGTGCGGTCCCGTTCAAGCAGGGCGAAGGTCGTCATGGTCACGACAAGGGTCAGCGGCACGGCAATCGCAAGGAATTTCAGGGTCAGGGACGCGTTGGACCAGATCCCGATCCTTTCCTTGCTCATGCCTGAAATACCCCGTTCCGCCGCTGTTCGGCTGTTCTCCCTGTTATGGGAACTATACCCGTAGTACGGGCAACAGCGAGAATAATTTCTTTCAATTTGGCATACCTATAAGTTGACCTGAGGTAAATGACCCTCCACAACCGTGCGAAAAATAATCTTTAACGGGAGTGAAGCGCGCGATGACCAGTCATGGATTGCCGACCAGTTTCAAGTTGCCCATGTACAGTGGCCCCTATCAGGACAACGGGGCGTCGCCCTGGTATGCGCCGCTTTCCGTGGGAACCTCGGACAAGCCGCAGGTGCAGTTCTTTGCGCTGGATACCGGAACCAACATGGATTGGGTGACCTCGACGCAGTGCACGACCGATGCCTGCATGGTTCACAAACGGTTCGACCCGAGCCTGTCGACCAGTTTTCAATCCATCCAGACGACCCCGGTGGAGCTTGATTACGGGCCTTGGGGCTCGCTCTCCGCGAGTATCGGAAGCGATGTTCTGAACCTGCCGGGCGGCGTGGCGCAGCGCGCGACCTTTGGCCTGGCGACGGAGTACAGCGGCCCGCAGTTCGAGGAGATCGACTGGAGCGCCTGTCTGGCCCTGCCCGCGCAGGGGGCGATGCAGCAGGGGTTCAGCAACGTCATGCAGGACCTGCTGGCCGATGGGGTGATTGACCGGAACAAGGCCTGGGTCTGTTTCGACTGGGACCGGCCGACGCGCACGGGATCGTGCCTGATCGGCGATGTGGATCTGAGCGGGGTGGACCCGACGCAGTATATCGCGCTGCCGTTCAACGGCTATACGCCTGTGCCGTCGGTCGATTACATCTGGACCACGGGCGGGGCGACGGTGAGCGTCGGGGACCTGACGCTGGACGATATTTTCCTGTGTCTGGACAGCGGCTCCTCGCGGTTCAAGGGCGGGCCGGACACGATTCACCAGATCCTTGCCAATCTGGGCGGCAACACGAACACGCTGACGATCAAGGTGGGGCAGGCCTATGGCGCCGATACCGGCACGATCGTGGTGCCGCCGGACGTCTATATGCGCACCATCGAGGAAGGCGAGAACGCGGGCGAGACGCTGCCGCAGTTCGCGGTGCTCGGCGCGCTGCCGCAGCTGCTGCTCGTCGGGTCGGTGCTGATGGATTATCTCTACACGGTTTACGTGTATGATTACGTGTCCGTGGGCGGCGAGATGAAGGCGCAGGCGGTGGGCGTGATCATTTTCAACAAGGCGGATGGTCCGGCGATGATCCAGAACCCCGGCGGGGTGACGCCGATCAAGAGCGCGGATGACCTGCGCCCGGCGTTTGATGCACTGACGGCGAAGGGAGCCTGAGATGAGCACGGCAGCGAATGCAATCGACGGGGTCTGGTACAACGTCTACGGCTCCAAGATGACCCTGACGTCGAACCCGGCGACCGGGCTGATCATCGGCACCTATTCTTCGACCACCGGCAGTTCGGGGCGCTATACGGTCCTTGGCTATACCCGGTCGTCGAGCACCGGGCCGGTGGCCGGGGCGAACGGGTTTTCCGTGAGCCTGAACATCGGGTGGAAATCGCTCGACGGCGGGCAGGGCGATCCGAGCTGGAGCTGCGTGTCCGGGCTGGCGGGGCAGTTCGTGGTGGATGCGGGCGGCAATCCGGTGCTGAACCTGATCCATCAGTTCGTGGCGCCGAACGATGTGCCGCTGGGCGGCACGCAGCAGTTCCAGACCGGGATCAGCAGCGACAAGCTGGTCTACACGCGCACGCCGCCGGCGGGGGCTGTCGCGGAGACCGGGGGATCGGGCGCGGCGATGCCGCAATTGCCGCAAGAGGCGGTGGCGGCGCAGTCCTGGACCTGTGTCGAGGATCCGGGGATCAGCTTTACCCAATATGAGCCCTACGAGGGCGCGTTCTCCGGGCAATACGTGATGCACGGGTACAGTGGCCCGTTGGCCGGTCAGTACGACGCGGCGTTTCCCGGTGACGGGGCGTTTTACCAAAGCTACTGCCTGTCGACGCTGTCGCAGGACCCGCAGACCGGGGCGCCCATGTGTGTGGCGTTGGCCGGGTGGATCAACCCGGCCTCGGGTAAGCTGGAGGTGCTGGAGATGCGCTCGGTCGGTACGACATGGGATGCGCGCTATGCCGGGGTGCGGACGCGCGGGCTGACGTTTACGCCGGGGTGAGACGGTGGATTGTCGGACTGGCGTGGGTCGCGCCTGGTCCGTGGCGGGGGTGAGGGGGCCGACCGCAGAAGGCGGGGTTCGAGGTGAGAGATCCGGGCTCCCGTCCGGCCGCAGGGGAGCCTCGGGACGGATGGCCCGTTTTGCCGGAGACAGGCTGGCGCGGCGTTGATGCCCGGGGCGATCGCGTGAGGCGGCGTTATTCGTCCAGCGGGATGGTCGGCACTTCCAGCCCGTAGTGGGTGTAGAGTTCGGCCAGCCGCCCGGAGCGGGCGAGGGCGCGGGTGCCGTCCTCGTAGATCCGGCGCAGGGTGTTGCCGCGCGGCGTGTCCGGAAACAGCATGTAAAGCCGGGTGGAGGCGATCGTGGTGATCGTCCAATCGTCCGGGTCGATGTCGAAGCGGGTGTCGGAGGCGTTGGCGACGTCGAGGTTGGCCTCGCCTGTGGCACGGAAACGCTCCAGCGGCAGGCGCAGGTCGACGTAGGCGTCGATGCGTCCCGAGACCAGCAGCTTGGCGGCCTGCGAGCGGCTGTCGACCTCGTTGAGATCTTCGCCGAGCGTGCTGCTGACCTGCGGGGCGGTGGCGACGCGCAGTGTCTTGAGCTGATCCGGGCTGGTGATGGTCAGGCCGATATCGGCGCGATACATGGCGGCAAAGGTGGTTTCATAGATCGGCACATCGGCAAAGTTGCGGGTGTCGCGCCGGAAACCGCCGGTGAAGTCCGCCTCTCCGCGCTCGACCAGCGTCACGGCGCGGTTCATCGGCACGGTCTGGCGATGCACTGTGATGCCGGCCGCGGAGAAAATCTCGTGCAGCAATTCGTTGTAGATGCCGCTGCCGTCCGCATCGGTGAAGCCGGTCCATTCCGGCGTGGCATACAGGACGTCGGTGATGGTATCCGCCGCGGTCGGTGCCGCTCCGCCGATCAGCCCGGCCACGATGGCGCAAACCGCCAGAATCCTGCGCATTTCCTGTCCCTCCAAAACGTTTCCCCGTGGCGGACACTACGCGGATGTTGCAGGTCATGCTATCTGGATCAACCTCCGGATGTGGAGATTCTGCCGGGGTGCTCATATGAGTAGAGTTTGGGTGCGTTTCCGGCCCGCGCTTTCAGGTCAGGATCAGGTCGGCGCCCCTGAAGCCCTCTGTCACGCGCTGGGCATTGGGCAGATCATTGGACTCGGCCTTGGCCCGCGCGATGGTCATGTCGTACCCGTAGCCGATCCAGCGTGACACCAGTCGTCGTTCAAGTTCGGCGGTGTCGACGTCGAGAAAGACCGTAAGGTCCCAGAACGGCGCGAGCGTGGTCCAGGGGGCTTCATCGAGGAGCAGGTAGTTGCCTTCCACCACGATGATCCGGGTGTCGGCGCTGATCTCGGCGGCACCGGCGATGCTTTCCTCGCGGGAGCGGTTGAAGACCGGAAGAAAGACCGGTTCGCCCGCGCGGATGCGGCTGATGGCGGAGGCCAGGCCGCCAAAGTCGAAGGTTTCCGGCGCGCCCTTGCGCGAGAGCATGCCACGGGTTTCGAGCAGGCGGTTGTCGAGGTGGAAGCCATCCATCGGCATCAGGACGGCGGCTTCGCCGGCCGCTTTCAGGCGTTGGACGACGGCTTCGGCGAGGGTGGATTTTCCGGACCCCGGCGCCCCGGCCACGGCTACAATCAACCGGCCGGTGTCAGGCGACAGGGTCGAGATGCGCTCGACCAAGGCCCCGGCATTCTTCTGTATCGACATGGTGCCCTCGTTTTCATGGGATTTTGCCCCAGAGCGGGGCGTATGCCAAGCCTGCCTTGATTTCGCAGCGATTTCGGGCCGTTCCCTGCCGATGGCAAGAGCGTTGGGAGAGCAAATCCTATGCAAAGGAATAGAGTTGGCGGCTTCGTGGCGCGAATCACCTCTTGCGCGGGCGGCGGTGCGGCGGTTGGCGGCGGCGCCCGTTCAAAATCCTGTGGCAGAATCATGGCGCCGGTCATTTTGGCTGACGTTGGGTAATGGTCTGCAACTGTTGCGAAAATCGGATTGGAACGGGATGCGAAACGCAGCTTTTCCCTAACGGAAACCCGTATACACTGACAGAGGTAAGATTGTTGTGTTTAATCAACGCAAGATTGAGATGTGCGCAACGCGGTGTCCGTGTCCTTTTCCTCGCCCGCCGTCCTGCGCCCGAATTTATAGCATCCTGCCGCGCCGTGCTGTCCTGCGCCGTGCTGCGGGCGTGTCACAGGAGTAGCCATGCCCCCCGTCGATCCATTGGCGCCCTATGAGGGTGCGGATATCAACGGCGCCTTCACGCTGACCGTCACGGTGCGCTTTGACGATTTGCAGGCGGAGGCGTGGCAAACCGTTTTCGATTTCGGCACGGCGACCGGCGCCAACACCATCAGCCTGATGCAATGGGGCACCTCGTCCGACCTGCTGTTCTATGTCTTTCAGGATGGACAGGCGTATCGCCTGGTGGCGGAGGATGCGATTGTCGAGGGGCAGGCGCAGACCTTCACCCTGGGTGTGCGCGACGATGGCACCATGTGGATCGGTGAAGACGATGAGGTGGCGGTCGAGATGGCCGGGGCGGTGCCGCTCGATATCGAGCGGGGCAGCCAGCTGATCGGGATCACCGACTGGGCCGGGGGCGGGACGCTGGAAGGCGACGTTCTGAGCTTCGAGATCGTCAATCTCGGAGAGCCGGAGCCGGTTGATCCCGGAGAGCCGGTTGATCCCGGGGAGCCGGGCGCGCCGGATGGCGGCGACGGTGCCGAGGGCGAGACCGGTGGTGTGTTCGAGATCGCGGCCACGGCACGGTTTGACGACGTCATGGGCGGCTATTGGCAGCGGGTCTATGATTTTGGCGACGGGCCAGCGACGAACAACATCCTGATGGGGCAGGTGGAGAACACCGCCGACATGATGCTGGAAATCTGGCAGGACGGTCAGGCCTATCGGGTGATCGCCGAAGGCGCGATTGTCGAAGGCGAGGCGGCAGTCTGGACCTCGGGGGTCGAGGCCGATGGCACGATGTATATCGAGAAGGACGGCGTGCGGCTGGCCGAGGCGCAGGGCATCGTGCCCGATGTGGCGCTTCGCGAAAATATGCTGATCGGGGAGAGCAACTGGCCCGAGGATACGCCGCTGATCGGAACGGTGTCCGGGGTGACGGTGGACGGCGGTGCGCCGGTCGATCCCGAAGAGCCGGTGGACCCGGTCGATCCCGGCACGCCGGGTCCGATCCTCTCCGAGGGCGAGATGTTCATCGTGGCGCATCAGGACGACGACCTGCTGTTCATGAACCCGACCTTGCTGAACCAGATCCAGTCCGGCGAGCCGGTGACGACGGTCTACCTGACGGCGGGGGATGCTGGGGAGGGGCCGGAGTATTGGGAGGCGCGCGAGGCGGGCGAAAAGGCGGCCTATGCCGAGATGGCCGGGGCCGATCCGGCCGATTGGGTCGATGAGACGGTCACCATCGCGCACGAGGGACAAAGCTATGATGTGGCGAGTTCCTACCTGTCGGGCGATCCGCAGATCCGGCTCTATTTCCTGCGCACGCCGGATGGCTTCGGGGATGGCAGCGGCTCGGAGACTTATGGGCAGGACAGTCTGCAAAAGCTGTATGACGGCGAGATTGCGGATGTGACCACGGTGGACGGGTCCGCAAGCTACAGCGCCGACGCGTTGACCGGGGTGCTGACCGGGATCATGGAGCTGCACGCGCCGGGGCAGATCCACATACAGGACCACGAGTCCGAGCATACGGATCTTGAACACTCCGACCACGTGCATTCGGCCATGTTCGCCAGCGATGCGGCGGCGGACTATGCCGGGGATTTCACGCTGACGAGCTATCTCGGCTATGCCACATGGGGCTATGAGGAGAATGTGGAGGGCGATGAACTGGACGCGGTGCGGGCGGCGTTCCTTGAGTATGCGGCCTTTGATCCGCATGTCTATGGCAGCGACGGCGCGATGATCGACGCCTATCGCGAATGGATGATGCGCGAGTATGTCGGGACCGAATACACCTATGAACAGGCGGAGCCTTCCGAGCCGGAGACCACGGGCATGATGCAGGCGCTGATGCTTGGGCCGGATGCGTTCGGATCAACGGCGGAGGCGGATCAGGAGGCGGCGCATCTGGACGCGGTGGAGGCGGAACAGGATGAGGTGAACGCGGCGCTGATCGCCTGATCCGTGTGGTGAGTCCAGTTTATACATTTATTGATTGTTGATTTGTGTCGTGGGTGCCCTAAGGTAAAGGAATTGGATGCCCGGAGGAGTGTGTCTGATGATTTTGGATACGGATGTCCGGAGCCACAACAGCCCGGCGGCGCTAGAAGAGCGTTGGTCCCTGCTCAAGCTGCGTGCCGCAGGGCAGGCGCGGCGTTGGGAGGCGGCGCTTGACCGTCACACGGTGAGCCTGCGCAAAGGTGCCTCCCTGGCCACGGAGTACGAACCCTGTGCCGTGTTGGCCTGTGTGCTGTCGGGGTGGTTGCAGATGTCCAAGTCACTTGACGGGGGCGACGTGCAGATCCTTGATCTTGTCCTGCCGGGCGAGTTGGCAGAGCCTCTCTCGGCCGATGGCCAGACGGCTTTTGTGACGGTGCAGGCGGTGACAAAGGCGCGTGTTGCCCTGTTTTCGCTGGAGACATGGTCCGGCCTGCTGGAAGATCTGCCGGAATTGGCGGAACGGGTGGAGACCGGGCGCACCGCGGCGCGGGTTCGGCTGGCCGAGCGGATGCTGCGGATCGGCCGGGGGTCGGCGGAGGTGCGCGTGGCGCATGCGCTGCTGGAATTCAGCGTGCGGCTCTACGGCGCGGCGCGCGACACCTATCACGTGCCGTTGACGCAGCAGGTGCTGGGCGATTTCCTCGGGCTGAGCTCGGTGCACGTGTGCCGTGTGCTGAAGCGGCTGAGTGATCAAGACCTGGTCGAGACCGGCGATCACATGGATATCCACGTGATCAATCCGGGCGCGCTGTCGCTGCTCGCGGGTGTGGACCGGCGTCGGTTTGCCCGGGTGCAGGCGCTGACCGGGTAGGCGCGATCAGCGGGCGGTCTTGCGCCGGGCGGGCTGCTCGGCGATGGTGCGCAACACAGACAGGGCATGCTCGGGCGCGGCGCGCTGTGCGATGTCGGTGAGGGAGATGACACCGACAAGATACCCAAGGGAGTCCGTGATCGGAATGCGGCGCAGATCGTGTTCGATCATCAGCGCCGTTATCTCTTCGAGCGGCTGCAGCGGCCCGGCCTGCTGGACATGGCGGGTTGTAAGCGAGTCGATCGGGCAAAAGAACTCGACCGCGCCATTGATTGTGCCGCGCAGCAGAATGTCTCGGTCGGTCACAACGCCGTCGATCCATCCGTCACGGACAACCGGCAGAAAGCCGACGTTGTGACGGCTCATGAGGGCGAGCGCCTGGTTCACCGTGGCGTCGTGTTGGATCTTCACGACCGGGCTTGTCATTACTTCGTGAGCGAGCATGTCTCTTCAACTTAACTGGAAAACTACGGGACACTGGCGGTTGAGTGAGCAAATGCCAGAACAGCGAGCGATTGCAGTATTCGGGTCTTGTGATGTATTTTAGGACCAGAGTCATTAACCTTGATCAAGAGAACGGCATCGTTACGCGAGGTCATCTTCGTAATTTGCCAGCCCGTGGCAAATGCGACCCTGCGGCTTTGTTAGGCCGTGCAACCCGCTGCCCGCGCGCCCTGGGGGATCGTGCGTGGCGCGGCGTTGAGCCGATCCTTGGCAAAGCCTGCGGCGGCCTTGTAGGCGGCCATGAACTCGGCGCGTTCCTGCGCGGGGATCACCGTGTCGATGTCATCGAAGGTGCCGCCGCAGCGGTCGTTCACCATATTCAGAAGGCCAAAGGGCCCGGCCCCGCGATTGCGCAGCACCAGCTCTGACACCGGTGCGCACAGTTGGTCTTTGTAGGCCTGAAGTGCCGCCGGGGTGACGCCCTGTTCGACCATGGCCGCGCCAAGCGTGCGCGCGTCGATCACCGCCTGGCTCGCGCCGTTGGAGCCGGTGGGATACATCGCATGGGCGGCATCGCCCATGAGCGCGACGGGGCCGTCGACCCATGTCGGAACGGGATCGCGGTCGATCATCGGGTTTTCATAGGCGATCTCGGCCCCGCGCAGCATGGCGGGCACGTCGAGCCAATCGTATTTGAAGGCGTCGAAGTGATGGGCAAAGACGTCGATCTCAACCGGGCGGAACCAGCCGGATTTCTTCCAGCCGGCGGTGTCATCGAGGGTCAGCTCGGCGATCCAGTTGATCTGGGCATAGCCTTCGGCGTCGGGATGGGAAATCGGGTAGATCACCATGCGATGTTCATGCGTGCCAAGGCCGATGAAGCTGCTGCCGGTGCGAATGGGTTTGGCCCGGGTGGTGCCGCGCCACATGAGCGCGCCGCCCCAGTGGATGGGCGGCTGGTCGGGGTGCATCTGGGCGCGGATCGGGGAATGGATGCCCATCCCGTCAAGCAACAGGGTGCCGGTGTGCTCAAGCGGGCCATCGACGGTTTCGATCAGCGCGGTCACGGTGCCGTCGGCATTGGTGCGATAGCCGGTGACACGGTGGCCAAGGCGGATGTTGTCAGCGCCGATGCGCGCGGCCAGCGTGCGGTAGAGCAACATGTGGAATTCGCCCCGGTGCACGGCATATTGCGGCCAGTCATAGCCAGCGAGGGTGCCGCGCGGCTCGGAGTAGATGTCGTTGCCGTTCAACCCGACAAGCGCCCATTCGCGGGCCGGAACGCCGACGGTGTCGAGCATCCCGGCGGTGATCCCCAGATCGAAGAGCTCGCGCACCGCGTTGGGCTGGATGTTGATGCCGACGCCGAGCGGTTTGAGATCCCGGACGCTTTCGAAAACCACGCAAGGCACGCCGATCTGATGCAGCGTGAGCGCCGTGCTCAGACCGCCAATACCGCCGCCGGCGATCATCACGAGAGGTTGGGTCATGGGGCGATCCGTTCGCTCTGGGGCTTGTCCAGCCTGATGGGTATCAGAGCCGGGCGGGGGGTCACAAGGGCATCGAGCATGGGGCGCGGCGCGCAGGGCGGGGGCGGCTCTGGCCGCTTTGGCGCGGCGGCTCAGGGCCGGTCCATCGCCGGTTCGGCGGGTGACGGCGCGGGTCTCACAGGCTGAGGATGCGCCGCGCGTTTTCCTTCAGGATCAGCGGTTTGACCTCATCTTTGATGCCAATCGTCTCGAAATCCTTCAGCCAACGGTCCGGCGTGATGGCGGGCCAGTCGGAGCCAAAGAGCATCTTCTTCTTCAGGATCGAATTGGCGTATTGCACAAAGATTGGCGGGAAGTATTTCGGCGACCAGCCGGACATGTCGATGTAGACGTTCGGTTTGTGCTGCGCAACCATCAGCCCCTCTTCGGTCCAGGGGAAGGAGGGGTGGGCGAGCACGATCGGCGTGTCGGGGAAATCCACGGCGACATCGTCGATGTGCACCGGGTTGGAGTATTTGAGCCGCATCCCCATGCCGCCCTTCATGCCGGAGCCAACGCCGGTCTGGCCGGTGTGGAACAGCATGATGCCGCCCTCTTCGGCGATGGCCTCATAGAGCGGATAGGCCCAGCGTTCGTTCGGGAAAAAGCCCTGCATCGTGGGATGGAACTTGAAGCCCTTGATGCCGAAGTCCTTGATCAGGCGCCGCGCCTCACGCGCGCCTGCCTTGCCCTTGGCCGGGTCGATGGAGGCGAAGGGGATGAGGATGTCGTCATTCTCGGCGGCGATCTGCGCCACCTCTTCGTTGGAGTAGCGGCGGAAGCCTGTTTCGCGCTCGGCATCGACCGGGAAGATCACCGCGCCGATCTTGCGCTCGCGGAAGTATTCGGCGGTTTGCTGCACCGACGGCAGCATGCCCGACGCGCCCGCCGGATTCTTGAAATAGGCGGCCATGCCGGCCTGAAACTCGTCATAACCGTCGTCGCGCGGCCCGCAGCACGGCTCTTCGGCGTGGGTGTGAAAGTCGATGGCGACAAGATCGTCGATATTCATGGGCATGTGTCAGGTCTCCGGATCGGCGAGGCCGAGGTATTTGCGCAGCAGCGTCTTGAGCTGGGCCTCTTCGGTGGCCGAGAGGACGGACGCGTTGCGGGTTTCGTGGGCGAGGAAGGGCGCTTGCATGGTGTCGAGCCGCGCCTTTCCCTTGTCCGTCAGCCACAGTTCGACCGAGCGGCGGTCGTCCTCGGGCACGGTGCGGGTGACGATGCCGGCGGTTTCCATGGCGCGCACCATTTTGGTCATATGGGCGCGTTTGATCATCAGGGCGCGGGCCAGAACGCCCTGCCGGACGCCGGGGTTCTGCGCAAGCAGCATGAGCACGGAAATCTCGCCGGGGCGAACATCGAAGCCTTCCATCCCGCTGAAGAACCCGGCAAAGCTTTGCAGCTGCGACAGGCGCAGCAGGAACCCGAGCGAGCCGGCCAACTCGCCATAGTCCAGGTTTTCATCCCCGGGGCTGGCGGCGGATTTGGCGTTGTCCATCACGACCCGCCGGGGGCCTGGACCTTGGCCGCGCGTTTTTCGAGAAAGTCGCGCAGGCGCTGTTTGGCGTCGTCGGTCATCGTGGCGAGGCTGGCGACCATGCTCTCGGTAAACAGGCCATCCTCGGACGACATGTCCGCGATGCGCGGCAGGGCGTTGATGATGGCATAGTTGGTGAACTCGGCGTTTTGCGCCATGCGCTCGGCCACCTCGATCGCCTTGTCGAGGGCCTGACCTTCGTGCGCCACGTAACTGACGCCGCCCCAGCCTTCCATGGCTTCGGCGCTCAGCACCCGTCCGGTCAGCATCATGTCGCCCATACGGGCCGGGCCGATCAGCCGCGCAATGCGCACCGAGCCGCCGCCACCGACAAAGATACCGCGCTGGCCTTCGGGCAGTGCAAAGAAGGCAGTGGGATCGGCGACGCGGATCTGCGTGGAGGCGGCCAGCTCGAAGCCGCCGCCCACCGTCGCGCCGGTCAGCGCAGAGACGAACGGGATGGTGCCGCGTTCGATCATGTCAAAGACCGCATGCCAGCGGCGCGAGCCTTTGACCGCCTCGAACAGCGGCTTTTCCGAATGCTCGGACAGGTCCAGACCGGCGCAGAAATGCGGCCCATGGCCGAAGACCACGGCCGCCTTCGCCTCGGATGACGCCTTTTGGACAGCCTCGGCAATGGCTTCGACGAAGCGGTCGGAAATGGCGTTGCGCTTGTTCGGACGGTTAAGGCCGATCAGCGCAACAGCGCCGCGCAATTCATAGGTGACGAAGCGTTCCGCTTCGCCCGCGCTTTGTGACATGCGTGTCCTCCCTCGGGCCGTTCGTGTCTTCTGCGGCCAATTCTGTTTCCTAGTAGACAAATTTTGCGATTCGAGTCAACGTGCATCACAAGTCTGGCAGGGGAGGAGTTGTCATGACTGAGCCGAGACCGCCGGTGGCGCTGCGGGAGTTGGATGTGCCGAACGAGACGTGCCCCGATGGCAGCACTCACATCTGGCAGGGGGCGGCAGAGCGCCGCGCGGGTCATGGCGCCGAGGCGATCGACCCGGCCCGCCGGGTGAGCGGGTCTTGCTCAAGGCGGGGCCTGTGGACGTGAGCCACGGCGCGGGGACGGACCACGGCAGCATCAAGCAAAGGGCCGTGCTGCGCCGCCGCGCGTATCTGATCGTGGCGCCGTGGCGTGAAGACCGGCGCGTGATGGCAAGGGAGGGACGGCAATGATCGAGACAATCCAGAGGGTGCTTTGGGCTACACCGGGCTGGGCCGCGCAGGCAAATGCGGCGGGGCTGGACGAGGCGGCAGTGGCGCAGGTGATGGAGGAAGCGGCCAAGCTGGCGCGCGATCTTCTGGAGCCGATGGCGGCGGAGGCGGATGCGCGGGGCTGCCGTTTGGAGGATGGCCGGGTGAAGACCCCGGCGGGCTATCCCGAGGCCTACAAGCGCCTCGGGTCGGATGGCTGGATTTGCGCCGATCTCGACCCGGATTTTGGCGGCATGGGCCTGCCTGTGGCGCTGCACGTGGCGGCCAGCCTGCCCTTTGAGGGGGCGGCGATGCCGTTCATGATGGCGCTTGGCGCATCCCGGGCCGGGGCACATTTGCTGGCGGACCTGGCACCGGATCTGCGCGATGATTGGTGCCCGAAGCTTGCAGCGGGCGACTGGGCGGTGACCATCTGCATCTCCGAGCCGGACGCAGGGTCGGACGTGGGCCGCATTCGCACAAGGGCGGTGCAGGATGGACCCGTATGGCGGCTTTCGGGAACGAAATGCTGGATCAGCTTCGGCGACCACGACATGACCGACCGCATTGGGCATCTGGCGCTGGCCCGGACCGGGACGGTGGAGGAGGGCACGCGCGGCGTGTCGCTGTTCCTCGTGCCGAACTTGACGGACGATGGCAAGGACAACGGCGTGCGGATCGAACGGATCGAGGAAAAGCTTGGCCTGCACGGCTCGCCGACTTGCGTCCTGCGCTTTGAAGACTCGGAAGGTACGATGATTGGTGCACCGGGGCGCGGGCTGGCCCAGCTCTTCACGATGATCGAATTGATGCGGCTTCAGGTTGGCGGCCAGGGAGCGGGGATCACGCTGCGCTGCGCGGAGCTGGCGCGCGGCTATGCGGCGGAGCGGCGGCAGGGCGGGGCGCCGTCCAAAGCGCCGCCCGCGATCGCAAGCCACCTGGACGTGGCGCGTATGCTGGATGCGATCGACGCGCAGGCGCTGATCTCGACCGCGCTGATGGTCGAGGCAGCGGTGGCCGTGGGGGACGGTCAGGGCGACTACGCCGCCTTCCTGCTGCCACTGGCCAAGACCTTCTGCGGGGAGGGCGCGCAGGAGGTGGCCTCGACCGCCATCCAGGTGCTGGGCGGGTCCGGATATACCCGTGAGTGGCCCGCCGAGCGGCTCTACCGCGATGCGCGGATCTGCACGATCTACGAAGGCACGACGGGGATGCAGGGGCAGGACTTCCTGTTCCGACGCCTGCTCAGGGACGGCGGTGCGGGGCTGCGCGCCTTTGCCGAGCGCATGCGCGCGGAACGTTCGCCGGGCGTGGGGCTGGCGCTGCTGACTCGCTTCGAAGGCCTGTCCGAACGCGTGGCAGAGGCGGGGCATTCCGGGCAGCTGGCGGCGGCGGATGGATATCTGCGCGCGGGCTGGGCCTGTGTCTCGGCGTGCCTTGCTGAACGGATCGCGGCGCAAGGGTTTGATACGGAGATGGCCGGCTGGCTGGCGTTGGCCCCGGCGCGCTTTGGTCTGGCAGAGGCGCAGGTGGAGTTCGGTCTGGCGCAGGGCTGAGGGGTGTCGCCGCGCTGGCTCGCGTTGACCGGGGGCAGCGCTTCCTTCGGAATCGCTGCCCCAAAGGGGCTCCGCCCCCGGCTCTGCGAGCCTCCCCCGAGGTATTTGAGGACCAAAGACGCGCGGCGCGCTTTGTCTGAGAACGCGCAAAGGCTGCGGCCTCTGCGGCGTGTCCATTGCGGCGGCTCTGACGTTTCTCTCTCGGCTTTGTCTCTTTGGTCCGCAAATACCTCGGGGGAGTCGCAGCTTTGCTGCGGCGGGGGCAGAGCCCCCCACCCGGCGACGCGCGTCAGCGCGGCGCAAAACCTGCCTCTGGAAACGCCCTCGAATCTGGTATACCAAAATTCTTGACGCGCCGGGACAGGGCGCAGGGAGGATATCTATGACACAGCTCAAATTCGCCGACAGCCTGTCGCGGCTTGGCACGGAATCGGCCTTCATGGTCTTGGCCCGCGCGGGCAAGCTTGCCGCGCAAGGGCGGGACATCATCAACCTTGGCATTGGCCAGCCGGATTTCCAGACGCCGGAGCATATTGTCGAGGCCGGGATCAAGGCGCTGCGCGATGGGCATCACGGTTACACGCCGGCGAATGGTCTGCCGAAACTGCGCGAGGCGGTCAGTGCCGATCTGCATCGCCGTCACGGCGTCGAGGTGAACCCGGACAACGTGGTGGTTCAGCCCGGCGGCAAGCCGACGATGTTCTTTGCCTGCATGATGTTCGGACAGCCGGGCGCGGAGATCATGTACCCCAATCCGGGCTTTCCGATTTATGAATCGGTCATCAAGTATTCCGGTGCGACGCCGGTGCCGATTGCCCTCAAGGAAGAGAACGGCTTTGCCTTTTCCGCCGAAGAGGTGCTTGGCCAGATCACCGAGAAGACCTCCTTGATCATCATCAACTCCCCGGCCAATCCGACCGGCGGCGTCACTCCGCGCGAAGAGATCGACAAGCTGGTCAAGGGGCTTGAGGCGCATCCGCGCGTTGCCCTGATGTCAGACGAGATTTACTCCAACATGCTCTACGGCGGGCGCGAGCATGTCAGCCTGTTGCAGTATCCGGAAATCCGTGATCGGCTGATCATGCTCGACGGCTGGTCCAAGACCTATGCGATGACCGGCTGGCGCCTTGGCTATGCGGTCTGGCCGGATGCCTGTGTGGATCACGTCACGCGCCTGTGCATCAACGATCATTCCTGTGTCAATGCGGCGACGCAATTCGCCGGGATTGCCGCGCTGGAGGGGCCGCAGGATGCGGTGCACGAAATGCTCCGGCACTTCGACGAGCGTCGCCAGATCATCGTTGATGGGCTGAACGCCCTGCCGGGGGTGCGCTGCGCCGATGCGGCCGGTGCCTTCTATGCTTTCCCGAACATCGAGGGCACCGGCCTGAGTGCGATGGACGCGCAGAACCGGTTTCTGGACGAAGCGGGGGTCGCCACCGTGGCGGGCACCTCCTTCGGCCAATGGGGCGAGGGGTATCTGCGCTTTTCCTACGCCAATTCCGCCGACAACATCCGCGAGGCGCTGTCGCGCATCGCCAAGCTTCTGTGAAAGGACACGCCATGAGCCGTACCCCCCTTCTGATCCTCGGTGGCGGCACCACCGCCGAAGACCGCGCCCGCCTGGAGGCCGCGCATGCGTCGGTCTATGCCGCGAACTTCGATGCGTTGGCCGAGGTGGACGCCGAGACCCGCGCGCAGGTGCGGGCCGTTGCCTATCGCGGTCACCACCGCTTTGACGGCGCGGGCATGGATCTGCTTCCGAACCTTGAGGTGATCGCCAACTTCGGTGTGGGCTATGACCAGATCATCGTGCCGGACGCCACGGCGCGCGGCGTCAAGGTGACGAACACGCCGGACGTGCTGAACGATGATGTGGCGGATCTGGCCGTGGCGATGCTTCTGGCGCAGTGCCGCAATATGGTGGCGGGTGACGCGCGCGTGCGCAGCGGCGCATGGCCGGACAAGGGCGAGCTGCCGCTGAACCGCAAGGCCACCGGCTCTACGGTTGGAATCGTGGGCCTTGGCCGCATCGGGCGCGAGATCGCGGACCGGCTGGCGGCCTTCAAGATGGAGATCCACTACACCTCGCGCTCCGAAAAGGAGACGCCGGGCTGGACCTATCACGGAGAGGATGTGGTCAGCCTTGCCCGTGCGGTGGATTTCCTCGTGGTGGCCATCGTCGGCGGCCCGGCCACCGAAAAGACCGTCAGCCGTGAGGCCATCGAGGCGCTTGGCCCGCGCGGTGTGGTGGTCAACATCTCGCGCGGGACCACCATCGACGAAGAGGCTTTGCTCGATGCGCTCGAAGCGGGGACGATCGCCGGTGCGGGCCTTGATGTGTTCGTCGGCGAGCCGGTCGTGAACCCTCGGTTCTTTGCGCTGGACACCGTGCATCTGCAGCCGCACCAGGGCTCGGGCACAGTCGAGACGCGCCGCGCCATGGCGATGCTGCAACTCGAAAACGTGACGGCCTGTCTCGAAGGCAAGCCTTTGGTGACTCCGGTCAACTGATCGCAAACGGCCTGCGCCCAGGCAGGGTGCAGGCTGCTCCCTGCCTGGCGTGTTGCAAACCGGGCAAACCAAAGACTGCAGGGCGCTGTTCTTTCCGTCTTTGGTCCCCAAATACCTCGGGGGAGTCCTGAAAGGGCGGGGGCAGAGCCCCCATCACGCGCCGAAGGCGCGTTGGTCGACGCGCAAAGCGCGGCGAAATCCCTCTTCAGACCGTGCCGCCATCGACGATGAAGGTTTGCGCCGTGCACATCGCGGCATCGTCCGAGGCCAGAAACAGCACCATGTTCGCAAGATAGACCGGGTCGATCAGATCGGGGAGCAGCTGCCGCTCGAGGTGCTTTTCGCGCGCCTGCGGGGTCAGCCAGAGCGTCTGTTGGCGTTCGGTCATGATCCAGCCGGGGGCGATGGCGTTGACGCGGATGCGGTGCTTGCCGAGGTCTGCGGCAAAGCTGCGGGTCATGCCGTGGACGGCGGATTTCGCCGTGGTATAGGCCGGCATGCCGCCCTGCGGCATCATCCAGCTGACCGAGCCCATGTTGATGATCGACCCCTTGCCCGCCGCAATCATCCCCGGTGCCAGCGTCTGTATGGCAAAGAACTGATGGCGCAGGTTGGTGGCCATGCGCTCGTCCCAATAGTCGGGGGTCACCGTTTCCCAGCCGTGGCGGTCGTCGCGAGCGGCGTTGTTGACCAGCACCAGCGGCGCGCCGATGCGGGTTTCGATCCGGGCAAAGGCAGCCTTCATCGCTTCGATGTCGCGCAGATCGCATGGCTCGAAGGCGATGTCGGCCCCGAGCGGCGCAAGCTTTTCAAGCAGGGCGGCGGCGGCCGTTTCGTCGAAGTCGACGAAGGCGGGTCTCGCCCCCTGCCGCGCGAAGGCCTCGACCATGGCTGCGCCGATCCCGGAGGCGCCGCCGGTGATCAGCACGGGCAGGTCTTTGAGGCTGGGGTAGGTGGCGAAGTCGGTCATCGGGGTTTTCCTGTGCTGCGTCGTTTTCGCGGCATATTCCCGGAAGCGGATGCGGTTTGGAAGGGCGTGCCGTTCATTGGGGCAAAAAAGAAAGCCGGACGGCAATCCCCTGACGGATGTGCAAAGGTGCGCGGCCGGACTGAGGGAGCGGTCATCACGAGGAGGCTCGTCCGGTTCGGGCTCAAATGTCCCACGTCCTGCCGCCTCATTTTTGCGCGTGCGGCGAGTAACCCTCCGGCGCGGCGGGGCTGCAGGTGTTCTTGGATTGGCGGCCGGGCAGGTGGCCTCAAGGGCGCGCTGGTTCTTTCTGCCACCGCCCGGAACCTCCGCGAACTGGCCAGGATCCTTGCTTCACAGCAATCTCGAAACGCCCGACAAGAAAGGCGCTCATGCCCTTACCCGCAGTCGATAGTCTGCACCCGCGAACGGGTGTTTTTCACGAGATCGGTGGAAATCCGACCTTCGCAGTGTTCCTGTACGCAGGGCAGCGATGCTCAGGAGGCCTCCGTTTCTTGTGCCAGACGTGGCGATCCCGATCTGCATGTCGGTCCCGACCGGCTCGAAGATCAATCGGCTGTCTCAGCTCACCGATGCGTACTCATTGATATGAGTATCGCGCATTCTGTCGACCTGGCGGCAGCATCCCCGAAACAGGCTCTCGCTGGTTGCCTCGCAAACGCGCAGCATTGTCTTCCCCGGCGCGCAAACCGGCCATCCACGTCAAAGAGATGCCAGTCAGCCAAGAGGTCGGGCGACCGAGGTTTGCTGCTGTCCGCCTGTCCGCCCTGATCCGAATTGTTCACGTGATCTCAGGCAATCGAATACATGGGTGGTTGTCGCCTCATGACCGAAAAGCCCGACCTTGGGGCGCGTGGGACTGTTCGGGGTCGGTGGGCAGGATGACGCGGACATCCAAGGCGAGCCCTTGCTCGGTTGGCGCGCGCCCGACACCCTCTCGCTAATCCGGTCCATTATGAAATCGGTTTGCCGGTAGATCATCAGATCCGCACTATCCGGGACGGGCAGAACCGTCACCCGGGAACTGCGGGCTTCGAGCTGCCGGTACTCGTAGAGATCAAACAGCCCGTCTTCGGTTGGCACCATGCTCAGCATTGGAATGGTCAACCGATCGATCGCTCCATCGACCGGAGCATGGAACATCTGCATGTCCCGGACAAACCTGCGGGGGCCCTGTACGACAAGATGCGGGCAAGCGTCGCGCACCAGAGATGCCATTGCGGGGGTGCGGCAGATTTCAAGGTCAAGCGGTGTCGACGCGTGTGCGCGGCCCAGGTGCCAATCCACGCAGTAGCGTCGGATCAAGCGCTGGCCAGCCCTGGCAATCAGTTCCAATAGCCGCGGTGCCGTTCCGGCAAGCCGCAAGAGCGTGGCCTGGGGCACCGGGAGCTTGCGAAATGCCGCTCTGTTGCCTCGGCATTCACGGACGCGATCCGCAAATCCGGACTGATCACCACCGCAGGACCGGAAACCTCGGAGACAAGCCGTTCCAACGGATCTTCGAAGATTTGCAAGTCCAGACGGTCGAGCGTGTCCGCAGCAAGGTCCATTTGCTTGAAGAACGCGGCCGAGAAATGCCGCTCGAACACACGGGCTGCCGTATCGAGCGCATTGAGTTTCTGGTTCCAGCTTTCGATGAGGCTGTCGAAGGCAGCTTGATCCACAAACGCCCGGACCGTGTCAGATACGATGTCCAGATCAAGTTCGGTCGGGTTCACCGCCCATGCGGTTGGCTTCGGACTGCAGGGCGCCGAGACAGCGGCGCTGGAATGCCGCGCTACGGAGGCAGGCGGGCGGCATTTCGATGCGGGTGACGCGCGCGCCCTCGACCAGACACTTGCTGCGCTGGCAGTGCAGGAGTCGGAGGCTGCGTTGCCGCCAGACCCAGTTGCCACCCGCAGGGCACCGGATACCATTGGCCGCGCATCACGCTTCGACGTGTCTTGGACCGGGCCCGCCCGCGCGGGGGATTACATCGACATGGCCCCGTTTGACGGGGCAGGCACCCATTCCCTCGACTCTGTCGCCGTTGAGGCCGGATCCGACAGCCTGTCGCTGACCATGCCAGCCGAACTCGGCGAATATGTGGTACGCTGCGTGCAGCCGCTGACTGCGGAGGAGCAGGCAAGGATCGCGGATGGCACGCGTGAGCGCGCGCTGCTGTTCCAGCAGGCACTGACCGTTGTCGCCGATGCCCCCGATTGGTCGGCAGACATACGCGAAACAGACGCGGATACCGCGCCCTCTGCGGCCGAAACCGCCACCACGCAAGCGGACGGGCAAAGTTCGGCACCTGCAACAGCAGGGGCGGGGAGCACCGGGTCCGAACCCGAAGACGCGGCGCTTGCTGAGGATGTCGCCTATCTCTGCGAAGAGCAGCTTGGTTGCCAGATCGACGATCCCGAGACCGGCATCAGCTTTTTCCTGCGTCAGGGCTGGGGCACGGATTTTCTCTATCGTGACGGTCCTGGCGCACCGGTGCGCAGCCCCATTTTCGATAGTGCACGCAGTGCGCGTCTGGTTCCGAACGCCCCTGCCGAGATAACGGACGGGATGCTCTGCCTGCCCTCGACCATGGGGCCGGTCTGTAACCTGACGCCGGATTGTCCCGCAGCCCGGCTTGGAGCCGCGTTGCTGCTTCAAACCGTTCAACCCCTAAACTGTTTATTCAGGACTGCATCATGCAAACGTTCTGTTTTCATAATGTTTCATTGATGACCGCGGCGGTCTTTGGTCTTGCCCCGTGCGCGGCGCTGGCCGATAGCATCGGCTCCGGTGCTCTATTGCACGCCGGGCGAAGGCTGCGCAGCAGGACAGGCACAGATAGGCGAATCTGCTGCGGGCGTGCTGTTTGGCCAATCGTTCACGCCGGGCGAGGTCACGATTGTCTATCTCGCTGGCAGCCGGGACCCTTCGCTTGTGCCGCTGGCGCCCGCAGCCGTGCATCAGGCGTATGGCGGCGAAGGGCAGATGACGCGGCTCAGCTTTCTTCCCGGCGAGGCAATTCGTGATGATGCCGTCATGGTCTTCGCGCCGGGGGATGAGGGAAGGAGTGGGTCATTGATCTTTTTCCCGAAGCAGGCGATGGCGGGAACATACCGCGCGACGGCCTTTGGCGGGTCACGTCGCGCGATCAGACGTTCACCAAATGCCCTGCGCAAATGGAAACCATGCTGCGCGGCTCCGGCATGGATTGATGCCCAATCGGAGACCCACCACATCGACTGGGGCAGACGCTTCGACTCGGCGGTGCTTGACTTCATGAATGGCGAAGTCCAGCAGGTCACCTGGCGAAGGGTCGGCCCCAACGCTTGTAAAGGCGCGCTGTTCGAGGTTGCCTCCGGGCCCGGTAAAGTCGGGGCTGGTGTCGGCACGGAAATCACCTCACCCACGCAGATCGGCTCTCATGTCGATCTCTTGATCGGCGCGTTGATGGGGATGGACAGCCTATCGGCTCTGGGTCTGTCTGACTGTACGGTCTACATGACCTTCGATATCGACCATGTGCCGGATTGAGACGCGAAACCGTCGATTGATTTGCGCCTGCCGGGTTTCATGGCCACGGACCCGAACCCGTGAATCTTGCCCCGTCTTGTCCACGCTCCCCCAAACCAAAGGGCGGACAACCGAAGGCGCGTTTCACACCGACCAAACCGACTGGCTTTGTAGGGCCGCTTTGGCGGTGCCTCAACTGTGCTGCTGCATCGCGGCGCATGCACGCGCGCCGTCCACCCTGCCACAGGCGTTCGAGGGTGCAGAACGCACTGAGCACCGGTCGCGAAGGCAAGGACGGTCCGCACACCCGGCATCGCAATCCAATTTGCCCCCGCAATGCACTGCGGGGGCGTTTCTTCTTGGACACCATGTTCCCATGTGGGTGGACACGGCGCTTGGACAGCCTCGGCAGGGCGCGCGCTTGCAGTCCGCGCCGTTGGGTGCGTCGCGGGCGCTCAGCCCCAGTCGCGGCAGACGTATTTGATGTCCGTAAAGGCTTCCAGCCCCTGCCGCGCGCCCTCACGGCCCAGTCCGGACTGTTTGGTCCCGCCGAAGGGGATCGGGGCGCCGGTGACCTTGGTGCGGTTGACCGCGACCATGCCGAACTGCAGGGCGCGGGTCAGGCGGTAGATGCGGCGCGGGTCCTGACTGTGGACATAGGCGACGAGGCCGTATTCGGTGGCATTCGCCCGGGCGATGACCTCCTCTTCGGTATCGAAGGGGGTGATGGGCGCGACGGGACCGAAGTTCTCCTCTGACATGATCGCGGCGGTGTCGGGCACGTCGGTGAGGACGGTGGGCGGGAAGAAGAGCGGGCCTTTCTCGTCGTCGACCGCGCCGCCGCTGACGAGCTTGGCGCCTTTGGCGAGGGCATCCTTGACCTGCTCCACCTGCTTGGCGATGGCCTTTTCATTGATCAGCGGGCCGATGTCCGGATTGTCCATGCCTTTGCCCATGGTCAGCTTTCCCACGGCGGCGGCGAAGCGGGTGCAGAAGGCGTCGTAGACGTCGCGGTGTACGTAAAAGCGGTTGGCGCCGAGGCAGTCCTGACCGGAGGTGGCGAATTTGGCTTTCACCGCTTCGGCCACCGCGCGGTCGAGATCGGCGCTGGGAAAGACGATGAATGGCGCATGTCCGCCGAGTTCGAGCACCAGCCGTTTCACGGTATCGGCGGACTGGCGGTAGAGCAGTTTGCCGACTTCGGTGGAGCCGGTGAACGAGAGCGCCCGAACCCGCGGATCGGCGGTCCATTCGCCAACGATGGCGGGCGCGTCGCCGATAACGGTGTTGATCACACCGTCCGGGAATGCCGCGCGCCGGGCCAGTTCGGCCAGTGCCAGCGCCGAGAGCGGGGTTTCGGCGGAAGGGTGGATAACCACGGTGCACCCGGCGGCCAGCGCTGCGGCGGCCTTGCGGGTGATCATGGCGCAGGGAAAGTTCCACGGGGTGATGAGCGCGGCAACGCCGACCGGTTCGCGCCAGAGTTCCATTTCCGCGTCGGGCAGGTGGCTGGTGACGCCTTCGATGTTGGGGCGCAGGGCCTCCTCGGCGTAGAATTGCACGAAGCTGGCGGCATAGTCGATTTCGCCGCGCGCCTCGGAGATTGGTTTGCCCTGTTCGGCGGTCATGATGCGGGCGAGATCTTCCTTGGCTTCCATGATCAGGTCATGCCAGCGGTGCAGGATCGTCGCGCGGTTCTGCGGCAGCATCGTGGACCAGCCGGGGAAGGCGGCGTCGGCGGCATCCACGGCGGCACGGGCGCCGGTGGCGTCACTGAGTGCGACCTGCGCCACGAGATCGCCGGTGGCGGGATCGCGCACGGCAAGGCGGCCCTGTCCCGGGAAATCCCCCGTGGTTTGCAGAAGGGCGGTGTCGGTGATCCAGGCCTCGAGGGCGCGCGTCATCTTGGTCATGGGAAGTGGTCTCCTTTCCCCATGAATTTGGCACGGCGCGGGCAGAGGGTTTGCCTGTTTGGTGCGCCCCGGGGAGAGGAAGTCTCTTTGCTTGGGCGGCGGGGGAGAGGATTTGTCTTGGGGAATTGAAAGCGCGGTGGCCCGGAACCGGTGTCTGAATTCTGTTCCTGACCGGTCCCGGGCCGCACTGCCGGACAGCCTGTCGTCACAGGCAGACCGCCGGGTCGTGGCATGGCGACAGCACGCTGTTTCTCCGCAATTTCATTCACCCACCGGTGTGCGTGTCAGGGGCGCGACGGCCCAGGCGCCGGCTTCAAGGGGGCGTCGAATTGCTTGCCCGTGCTGCGGGCACGGGATTGCTGACCGATCGAGCGCTTCGGGCCGATGTTACCGCGCCGCCATGCTTTTCAACGCCGCAGCAGGCCCATCGCCGGGGGATCGTTCTTGACCGGTTTGGTCACGATATAGCTGTAGTAGCGTCGCACGCCCGCGCGGCTTTCGAGCAGACCGTCCATGAGATCCTGAAAGCGCGCCACATCGGGGCAGACGATCTGCATCAGGTAGTCATAGCCGCCGCCGATGGCCCAGCAGCCGGTCACCGCGTCCATGCGTGCGACGGTGCGTTCGAAGAGCTGGAAGGTCTCGGCCTTGTGGCTGTCGAGCTCGACGGTGACGAAGACCTGCACATGCGGGCCGAGGCGGTCGAGGTCGATCTCGGCGTGGTAGCCCCGGATCAGCCCGGCCTTTTCCAGCCGCTTCATCCGGTCCCAGCACGGCGTCGGCGAGAGGTTGACCCGCGCGGCCAGCTCGGTCTTGGCGATGCGGCCCTCGCGGCACAGGGTGGCGAGGATGGCGATGTCGCGCTCATCAAGGCGTGTCTGATCCATAACCGTGGTTGTTTCGCCCCGCCGTGGGATTGTCAACGGTGGCGCTGTGCGGCGGAGCGTGGCGGGCGTCCCGGCTGATCAAAACCGCGCCGCTGATCGCAGCTGCGCTATTTTCTGTCGCGCTTGACCTTGCAGGGCAGGGCTTTGCCCTGCAGGATCGGCCCATGCGGCGGGACGGGCCAAGGCCCGGCGCTGCCTGCCGGTTGCCGTCTCGGCTCCGGACAGAACGGACTGGAAAGGCCTCTATGAACAAATTGCAGAGAACGCCCGAGCGTTACACAACCGAAGAGTATCGCGAACGGCTGGTCCGGATCCGGGCCAAGATGGAGAAGCAGGGTCTGGACATGATGATCCTGTCGGACCCGTCCAACATGAGCTGGATCTCCGGGTATGGCGGCTGGTCCTTCTATGTGCATCAATGCGTGATCGTGCCACCGACCGGCGATCCGATCTGGTACGGGCGCGGGCAGGATGCCCAAGGTGCCTATCGCACGGTATGGATGAGCCGGGACAACGTGATCGGTTATCCCGACCATTACGTGCAATCCACCGAGCGCCACCCGATGGAATACCTGTGCGAGCAGCTCACGGACATGGGGCTGGCCAAGGGGACCATTGGCGTCGAGATGGACAACTACTGGTTCTCCGCCCGCGCCTATGAGCGGCTGCAGCACGGCATGCCGAATGCCAAGTTTCAGGACGTCACCGCCTTCATCAACTGGGAGCGGGCGGTGAAATCCGACAAGGAGCTGGAGTACATGCGGCAGGCGGCGCGGATCGTCGAGCGCATGCACCACCGCATCGCGGACAAGATCGAAGTGGGCGTGCGCAAATGCGATCTGGTGGCCGAGATCTACGACGCCGGGCTGCGTTATGACGAATGGTATGAACACGGCGGCGATTATCCCGCCATCGTGCCGCTGCTGCCGTCGGGGCCGGACGCCGCCGCGCCGCATCTGACCTGGGACGATCTGCCGATGAAGGCGAACGAGGGCACGTTCTTCGAGATCGCGGGCTGCTATCAGCGCTATCACGTGCCGCTGTCGCGGACGATTTTCCTCGGCGAGCCGCCACAGTACATCCTCGATGCCGAAGAGGCGGTGCTGGAAGGGATGGACCGGGGGCTGGAGGCCGCGCGGGCGGGGAACACCTGCCACGACATCGCGGATGCCTTCTTCAAGTCGCTGGAGAAACGCGGGATCGTCAAGGACAACCGGTGTGGCTATTCCATCGGGCTAAGCTATCCGCCGGATTGGGGCGAGCGGACGATGTCCCTGCGGCGCGGGGATATGACCGAGCTGAAACCGGGGATGACCTTCCACTTCATGACCGGCCTGTGGATGGACACCTGGGGTTACGAGACCACGGAGTCCATCGCCATCACCGACGATGCGCCGGAAGTGTTCTGTGACATCCCGCGCAAAATGCTGGTCAAGAACTGAGGCTGGGGCCGGGCCGGGCGAACCCGGCCTGATGCCCTGCTTCGGGGGCGGTCATGCGCCCTGTGGCGGCCTTGTGAGATCGGCGGGGCCGACGGCGTTGATCGACGGCGCGCCGAGTTGCCCGAGGGCGCGCACGAGCTCCAGTTTGAGGATTTCCATGGCGCGCTCCGCCCCGGCATTCCCGCCGGCGCCGACGCCATAGGCCAGCGCGCGACCGGTCATGGCGAAATCCGCGCCAAGGGCTTTGGCGCGGATCAGGTCCGCGCCGCGACGGATGCCGCTGTCGACAAGGACGCTCATGCGCCCCGCGACGGCCCCGGCGATGGCCGGGAGCACGTCGGCGGTTGCCGGGCCGAAAGCCACTTGCCGCCCACCGTGGTTGGACACCACGATCCCGTCACACCCGATCTCTGCGCAGCGGACCGCGTCATCGTGGTGCAGGATGCCCTTGACCAGCAGCTTTCCGCGCCACCGCGCCCGCAGCTCTTTAAGGCTCTCCCAGGAAAAGCCCGGTGTGATCAGCGTCTTTTGCACCTCGGCGTAAGACGTGGCCTGCTGGAGAAGATCGGCATAGTTGGCGACATTGGGCGTGCCATGCCGGAGGCTGGTCAACGCCCAGGTCGGGTTGAGCGCGCATTGTACCACGACTTCGGGGGTGAACCGGAACGGAACGGCGAGTTGATTGCGGATGTCGCGGTCGCGTTTTCCGGCGGCGGGCACGTCGGCGGTGACCATCATCACCTCATAATCGGCGGCCTCGGCGCGGGCGATCAGCCCGTCGGTCACGCTCGGATCGCTGGAGACATAGAGCTGAAACCAGCCATTGCCCTCAGCGGCCTCGGCCAGCCGTTCGAGCGTGGTTGAGGAGGCGGAGCTGGCGACGTAGGGGATGTTCTCGCGCTTGCACAGCCGCGCCAGCGTCAGGTCCGCATCGGGCCAGAAGGCATTGAGCATCCCGATCGGGGCCATGGCGAAGGGCAGGGCATAATTCGTGCCGAACAGCGTGGTACGCGTGTCGATCTCGGAGACGTCGACCATGTAGCGCGGGGTCAGCTCGACCTCTTCGAAGGCTTCGGAGTTGCGCCGCAGGTTGCGTTCGGATTCCGCGCCGCCATCCACCAGATCGAAGGCGAAGCGCGGAATCCGCCGCCGCGCGATCTGGCGCAGATCCTCGATGGAGGCGGCGCGCTCCAGTGCCGTCATATCGACCACCCGCCGTCCACGGCAAAGGCCTGACCGGTGGTAAAGGCCGACATGTCGCCTGCCAGATAGCACACCATTTCCGCGATTTCCTCCGGCGTGCCGAGCCGTCCCATCGGCTGACGGGCCTTGAAGGCGGCCAAGGCCGTGTCGAAATCGCCGGTGGCGCGCAGGCGATCCTCAAGCGAGGGACTCTGAACTGTGCCGGGGCAGATGGCGTTGCAGCGGATGCCGTCCTTGACGAAATCAGCGGCGATGGACTTGGTCATGCCGATGATCGCGGCCTTGGAGGCGCCATAGGCAAAGCGGCGCGGCGCGCCTTTTTCGCTGGACACGATGGAAGCGATATTGACGATGGAGCCCGCGCCCGCATGCAGCATGCCGGGCAGGACCGCCTTGGTCAGGCGGAACATGGACTTGGCGTTGAGATCGAAGGAGCGGTCCCAGGCCGTCTCCGCACAGTCGAGGATCGAGCCGTCATGGACCCAGCCGGCGCAGTTCACGAGGATATGGATTGGTCCGGAGGACTTGATCAGCGCCTGCACGGCGGCCGCATCGAGTACGTCCAGCTGTTCGGCGCGGATGTTGTCGGAGCCTTCGGAGACGGACGCGACGGCGGCGCCGTCGATGTCGGTGGCGATCACCTGCGCCCCGAGCCGGGCAAGCGCCTCGGCTGAAGCGCGGCCAATGCCGTTTCCGGCGGCGGTGACAAGAGCCGTCTTGCCGTCAAGTGTGTGTGTCATGGGGGCCTCCTGGTTAGCGGGCGAGCCAGCCGCCGTCGACGGTCACGGTGCTGCCATGGCAATAGGCGGCGGCATCGGAGGCGAGGAAGACAGCCGCGCCCGCGATCTCGTGCGGTTCGGCGAAACGGCCTGCGGGAATGCGGTCGAGCAAGGCGCGGGAGCGATCGGGATCATCGCGCAATGCCTGCGTGTTGTCGGTGGCGGTGTAGCCCGGCGCGATGGCATTGACGTTGACGCCGTGCGGCGCCCATTCGTTGCACAGCGCGCGGGTCAGTCCGGTGACAGCGTGTTTGCTGGCGGCGTAGGCGGGCACGCGAAGGCCGCCCTGCGTGGCCAGAACGGAGGAGACGATGACGATCTTGCCCGCGCCCTGCGCCACCATGTGCCGCCCGGCGGCCTGCGACAACAGCCAAACGGAATCGAGGTTGACCGACAGCACGCGCCGCCAGTCTTCGAGCGGCATGTCGGTGCTGTCCTCGCGGTGGATGATCCCGGCGTTGTTCACGAGGATATCCAGCCCGCCAAGCGCCTCCCTTGCAAAGCGCACCACCTCTTCGGCGGCGGCCCGGTCCATGCCGGTGAAATCGGCCTTGACGGCGGCGCCCTTGACGCCGAGCGCCGCGATCTTGTCGAGGGTCTCTTCGGGCGCGTGGCTGCGATAGGTCAGCACCACATCGGCCCCGGCGGCAGCAAGGGCAAGGGCGATGCCCTCGCCGATGCCGGTTGCGCCGCCGGTGACAAGGGCCTTGCGGCCGGTCAGGTCAAACGGATTGCTCATGATCAGTACCGGTTCGCGATGGGCAGCTCTTCGGCCGGGAACAGCGAGATCACCTCGCAGCCTGTTTCGGTCACGACCACCTCTTCTTCGATCCGCGCCGCCGAATAGCCGTCCGTCGCCGGGCAATAGGTTTCCAGCGCAAAGACCATGCCGGTCTGGATCTCCATCGGGTGCTCCATGCTGACCGCGCGGGAGATGATCGGGCGTTCGTGCAGGGCAAGGCCAAGGCCGTGGCCGAACTGCAAGCCAAAGGCCTGATCTTCGTTCTCGAAGCCGAGGGATTCGGCGGTGGGCCAGACGGCGGCGACCTTGTCCGTGGTGACGCCCGGCTTGATCATCGCAATCGAGGCGTCGATCCATTCGCGGGCCTTCACGTAGGCGTCGTTTTGCGACGGGGTCGCCCGGCCCACGTTGAACGTGCGGTAATAACAGGTTCGATACCCCTGATAGGATTGAAGAATATCAAAGAAAGCCTGATCGCCGGGACGGATCAGACGGTCGGTGAAGTTGTGCGGATGCGGATTACAACGCTCGCCGGAAATAGCGTTGATCGCCTCCACATCATCCGAGCCCATCTCGTAGAGCAGCTTGTTCGACATGGCGACGATGTCGTTCTCGCGCACGCCGGGTTTCAGCTCTTCGTAGATCATGTGATAGACGCCATCGACCATCGCGGCGGCTTGCGTCAGAAGCTGGATTTCGTCCCAGTTCTTGATCTCACGGGCGGCGAGCATGATCTGCTGGCCGTCGACCACGTTGATGCCCTCTTCGCGCAGCGCGTGGAACATCGCCGTTTCGGCATAATCCACACCCACCGGCATGTTGGCCATGCCCGCGTCCTTGATCAGCTGCGCGATCATCTTGGCATATTTCTTCATCAGGCCGAACTCGGGCGGAATGGTGCCACGCATGCCGACAACGCCGGCCAGGCAGTGATCCGGCTCCAGCCAGTCGGAATACCGCTTGTGATGGACGGCGGCCGAGCCGAAATCCCAGACATAGGGGCTGTCGTCGCCGGTCAGCAGGCAGAAGCGGCACATCTTGTCCCGTTCCCATTCGCCGATCTTGGTCGAGGTCACATAGCGGATGTTGTTCACATCGAAGAGCAGCAAGGAGCCTGCCTGCGAGTTCTGCAAGCTCTGACGGGTGCGGGCAAGACGGTAGCGGCGCAGCCGGTCGTGATCGACCCGGCGTTCGAAATCGACAGAGCTGTGACCCCAGGCCGGGATCTTGTCCCGCCATTCCCAGTTGGTCTCAAGGTCCTGCGGGGTGAGCAGGTTCGGCATCAAGGCATTGCCTGGACGTTCTGACATAGGATGCTCCTTTCGGGCGCGACCATGCGCACCCGGTTTGTGAATGAAAGCAGGGGGGGTGACGCGTTACTGGATGCACCAGCCGCCGTCGATGTGGACCATCTGGCCGGTCATGTAGTCGCTGTCGTCACTGGCGAGAAACGAGGCGGTGCCGGTGATGTCCTTTGGGTAGGATACGCGCTTGATCTGCAGCGCGTCGCGGACGATGTCGTCATAGGCCTGGCCTTCGCGCTCCTTGAAGCCGATGTCGACGAGGTCCTTGTCGAGCTGCTCCCAGAGCGGTGTCACCACAACGCCCGGCGCATAGCCGTTCACGGTGATGTTGTGTTCGGCCAGACCGATGGCACCGCAGTGGGTCAGCGCAAGGCAGCCGTATTTCGAAGTGCAGTAGACAGTCACGTCCACCAGCGGTTTGCGCGACGCGATGGAGCCGACGTTGATCAGCTTGTAGGGGTGATCCTCCATTGGCCCCTGCTTGATCATCTGGCGGGCGGTTTCCTGCATGCCCAGCCACATCGCCTTGGTGTTGACGTTCATGATCATGTCCCAGTTGTCTTCGTCGATATCCATGAAGAACCGGGGTTTGTTCAGACCCGCGTTGAACAGGCCCACGTTGATCGAGCCAAAAGCCTCGACGGTGGCGGCGACGGCAGCGGCGTTGTCCTCGCGCTTGGTCACGTCCATCTTGACGGGAAACGCCTTGCCGTTTCCGGCGGCGTTGATGCTGCCCGCGACTTTGGTGGCCTCTTCGAGATCAAGATCCCCGAGGCAGACATTGGCGCCCTGCGCGGCGAAGGCCTCGGCATTGGCGGCGCCCATGCCGCGTCCGGCGCCGGTGATCAGAATGTTTTTCCCTTTCAGGCGATTGGGGTCCATGGTCTCTCCTCCTCGTATTATTTTATCCGATCTGCGGTGATCAGCGCGTCGGCCCTCTCCTGAGCCTTGCGCAATGCCTCGCGCGGGGAGATCAGCCCGCGCAGCATGTCGTGGAATTCCTCGCCGCAGATCTGGATGATGCCGCAGATTTCGGGCACGGGCGGGCGCGGCCAGAATTGCAATTCATCGCGCCAGGACATGCCGTCGACCGCCTCGAAAATCGACGAGGCGCGGCGCACCTCGGGATCGGAGCCGACGGAGTAGCGCGGGTTGGTGCGGCTGCCGTTCTGCACATAGAGCTTCTGTGCCTCGGGGGAGGTGAAGACGGTCAGCGCCTCGACGGCGGCCTTGATGCGCTCGGGGGCGAGATTGGCCGGAATGCCCATGACATAGCCGCCCACCGGCGCGACCTGGCTGGCGCCGGGGCCGGCCGGATGCGGCAGATAGCCGGTCTGGCCATAGGCCGGGCAGCTCTCGTCTCGCTCGAAATAGGGGGCCAGAAGCGTGTAGCCATAGGCCATGGCGATGTTGCCGGCAGCGTAGGGGCGGATGCGCTCGTACCAGGACATCGACAGGATGTCGGGCGGCGAATACTGCAGCAGTTCGAGCAGGAATTCCGCGGCGCGCAGCCCGGCCTCCGTGTCTATGGTGGCCCGGTAACCGCCCTGCGCGAGGCGATCGGTGTCGAAACCGCCCGCGATTTCCGGCAGATCGAGGATTGGTTGCCCGAAATCGGCGAGGGTCATCAGTACGGTATGGCCAAGGGCGGTGCCACGCGCGGCGTTCCACGCGATGCCATAACGCCCCCGGCGCGGCTCGTGCAGGGTTCGGGCGGCGTGCAGCAGCGCGTCGGTGGTCGCGGGCGGCTCCAGACCGGCCTTGGCAAACATGTCGCGGCGGTAGAAAAGCAACTCTGGCGTGGTCTGCGCGGGAACGCCGTAGGCCCGACCGCCCCAATGCGCCGCCTTCCAGCCCGCCGTGTGAAAATCCGCCGGATCGAGCCGGGACAGATCCATGATCTGATCGAGCGGCATCAGCACATCCTTCTGCGCGAACTCACCAATCCACGGCAGATCCACGGCGATGATGTCATAGCGGCTGGTGTCGCGCTGGGCGTTGCGGAGGGCTTCCTCGCGCAGGCGGTCGATGGAGAAGGCGCGCTGGCTTATGTCGGTGCCGATGACCTGTTCGAACTGGCGTTTGAGGTTGTCCATCACCATGAAGGTGGGATCGCCGTGCACCAGTACGCGAATGCCACCCGACACCTTGAGCTGCTCGTTGAGGACACGCAGCGGCGGGATGGACTGCGCCTCCGTGTAGCTGCCGCCGAAGTAGTAATCCTCGGAGTCCTGCCCCTTGTCCTGACCGCCAAAGCAGCCTTCGGCGATCCGGCGCAGACGGCCCGAAAGCTGCATCCACTGCGACAGCAGCGTTTCGCTGGGGTGCAGGGAGAAGCTCTTGCCGGTCTTGGTGCGGGGGCGCTGTTCGATCAGCCCGTCGTCGATCATCTGCTTCATGCGGCGGCTTGCGGTGGCGTAGGGCACACGGCTGGCGCTGATCAGGGATGTCGGCGTGATGGTCTTGGCGTCGAAATGGCCGTGCAGCAGGTGAAGAGCCATGCGCAGATGGGCGTTCGGTGCGATGATGTCCAGCGCCCCTTCGAGTTCGTTGCTGAACTCGTCAATGAAGGCCAGCATGGCAAGCGCCTCGCTTTGCGCCTGTGGCGCAACCGGGGTACTTTGACTATGTCCTACCATGGCATTCATCTTGTCGGTTTGCCTTTGCTGCGTGCGGCGCCTGTCTGTCTCCTGGCCATTATCCGGATCGGATGATTTGAACTGAGTCACAGGCTGTCTCCCGAAAATGTCCAATGTGGAGCTTCGAGCGTAGCGTGAAGATATCCATTTTGAGGAAAAAAATATCCAAAGTGGATATCATTGCTGCATTCATTGCGGCGCGGTCCGGCCAGACTACGTTTCATTCGCTCGGTGCGCCGAGTGGTGATTGGCGTCCGGGAGGGGCGCCGGGGAGAACAGACCGTATTGACCGGGGAGGAGACCCAAATGAAGTTTCGCACTATCCTTGCAGCTTCCACCGCCGTGTTTGCGCTGGCAGGCACCGCATCCGCCGAGAGCATGAAGATCGGCATCACGCAGAACAACGTGGGCGTCGACAGCTATCAGACCACCTATGAAAAGGCGTTCATCGCCGCCGCAGAAAGCAATCCCGATATCGAGGCCGTGGTGCTGGATGCCGGGGGCGACGTGGCGCGTCAGATCGCCCAGATGGAAGACCTGATCCAGCAGGAAGTGGATGCCATCATCATCTGGCCGACGAATGGCGAGGCGGTGATCCCGGCCGTGCGCAAGGCGCAGCAGGCGGGCATTCCGGTGATCGTGACCAATTCGAACATCGCCGAAGCGGGCTTTGATTTCGTCAAGTCCTTCTCCGGACCGGACAACATCACGCAGGGCGCACGCTCGGCCGAGATCATGTGCGACAAGTTCAAGGCGATGGGCATCGAGGATGAAGCCAACGTGGTGCATATTACCGGTCAGCCGGGTTACACCACTGCCATCGAGCGCGCCAAGGGCTTTGACGACCGTCTGCCCGAGGTCTGCCCGAACGTGACCGTTCTCGACACCCAGCCGGGCGACTGGAACCGCGAGAAATCGCAGCAGGTCATGGAAGCCTTCCTTGTCAAATATGACGACATCGACGGCGTTTATGCCGGTGACGACAATATGGGCGTCGGCGCGCTGAACGCCGCCAAGGCGGCGGGCCGTGAGGGCATCATCTTTGTCGGCGCCACCAACTTTGCGGTTGGCTACGAGGCGATGGCCGCCGGAGATTACTGGGGCTCGATCTACCAGTCGCCGGTGGACGATGCCGAAGCGGCACTGAAAACCGCTGTCGAGGTGTTGGATGGCAAGGACGTGCCGTTCCTGAACTACTTCGACACGCCGAAGATCACCCAGGACAACATGGACGAGTATACCAAGCCGGTCTTCTGAGACTCCTCCCGCCTGCGGGGCGCGCGCAGCCAGGATGCGCGCGCCCCGCATCGTCACACTTTTTCCATACACGAGGGGGGACGCGGCATGGGACGTGTTTCTGACCGCGTCTGCATCGTGACAGGCGCCGCACGGGGCATTGGCCGGGCGATCGGCGAAGCCTTGCTGGACGAGGGTGCCAAGGTCTGCTTTGCGGACATCAATGGCGCACAGGTGGCCGAGGTCGCCGAGGCCAACCGCAGCCGCCTGAACGGGCAGGGCGGGGCCGTGACGTCGGCGCAGGTCGATGTGACCGACCGCGAACAGGTGCGGGCGATGATCGCCCATACGGTCGAAACCTTTGGCCGTCTCGACGTCAAATTCAACAACGCCGGGGTGAACAAGCCGCAGAATTTCATGGATGTCACCGAGGACAACTGGAATTTCATCATGGGGGTGAATGGGCTTGGCTGCATGATCGGCATGCAGGAAGCCGCCCGCCAGATGATCGCCCAGGGGACCGGCGGCAAGATCATCAACACGGCGTCCATTGCCAGCCGCCAGGGTTTCGACAATGTCGCGCCCTATTGCGCCTCCAAGTTCGCGGTTGTGTCGCTGACGCAATCGGCGGCGCGGGGGCTGGCCAGGCATGATATCACCGTGACAGGGTTCGCGCCCGGCGTGGTGGCCACGGAGATGTGGGAGCAGGTCGATCAGGACTTGCTGAACATCGGGGCCGCCGAGCGCCCCGGACAGGCGATGGAGGAGTTTTCGGCCGAGATCCTGAAGGGCCGCGTTGCGCTGCCCCGGGACATCACCGGCACAACGACGTTTCTTGCCTCGAAGGACAGTGATTACATGACCGGCCAGATCGTGATGATCGACGGCGGCATGACGCTGATCTGACAGGCGACGCGGGAAGGCCAACCGGGGAGGGGCGGCATGTCCGACAGCACGACACACAAGGCCAGCGACCTTAGGGAGGGGAAAATGGCAACAGTGACCAAGCAGCAGATCGGAGGGATGCTTGCCAGGCAGGGCATCCTGATCGCGTTTGCGATCTTCATGATCGCCTTTACGATTGCCAACCCCAAGTTCCTGTCCGTCGACAACGTGTTCAGCGTGGTGCGCTCATCCGCGATCCTCGGGATCATGGCGCTTGGCGTGACCTTCGTCGTAATCAGCGGCAATCTCGATCTGTCGGTGGGGTCAATGATGTCCTTCTCGACCATCGTGGTGCTGGATCTGCATGACAAGATCGGGCCGTTTCTGGCCATTCCGGCGATGGTGGGGCTGACGCTGTGCCTCGGGGCGTTCATCGGGTTTCTGGTGGGGTATCTGAGGTTGAACTCATTGATTGTCACGCTGGGCATGCTCTCGGCGATCCACGGGCTGACGCTGACCTATTCGGGCGGCCAGAACATGGATATCGCCGACAAGGAAGGCACATGGTTCAGCGTCTTCGGACAAGGCACGGCGCTTGGTATTCCGGTGCCGATCCTGATTTTCGCGGCGCTGGCCGCGCTGCTTGGCCTGTCGCTGGCCAAGACACCCTTCGGGCGCAAGATCTATGCGGTGGGCGGCAATGGCACCGCGGCGACCTTTTCCGGCGTCCGCCGGGCGCGCACGGTGTTCACCTGCTACCTGATCTCTTCGGGCTGTGTGGCGATTGCCGGGCTGATCCAGGCGAGCCGGTCGCTTGGGTCGCAGAATACCGTCGGGCAGGGGCTGGAGCTTGAGGTGCTGGCGGCTGTCATCCTTGGCGGGGCGTCGCTTCTTGGCGGGTCCGGCACGATCTTCAAGACGGTCATCGGCGTGCTTATCCTGGGGTTCATCCAGAACGGTCTGCTGCTGGTCGGACTGCAGTTCTATGTTCAGTTCATTGTGACCTGGATCATCATCATCCTTGCTGTCTGGCTCGATATCGCGGCCAAGCGCGGCAAGCTCTGGTCGCCAATCGCGTAAGAGGGAGTGGGAACCATGCAATCGGGTGCACTGTCCAAGGCGCTGAAAAGCGGCGCGATCTGGGGCTTTATCGTGCTGGAGTTGATCTTTTTCAGCGTGGCGGGCGAATATCTGTCGCTCTCTGACAAGGCCTTCATGGACTATGACAACATGCTGCTGCTGCTCAAGCAGTCAGCGCCCATCGGGATCATTGCCATGGGCATGACGATCGTGATGGTCAACGGCAACATCGACCTGTCGGTCGGGGCGACCTTTGCCATTGCGGCCATCATCCTGCTGGACAGCATGACTTGGCCGATCTTTGCCGGTCTTGGCGATTGGGTGATCCCGGTGGCCTGGGTGCTGGCGCTCTTGGTGGGCACGGTTCTGGGCGCGCTCAACGGGCTGATCGTTTGGAAGACGGGGGTGGACGCCTTTATCGTGACGCTGGGCTCGATGCTCGGCTTTCGCGGGATCGTCTTCATGTTCAACGGCGAGAACCCCACCAGCCACCTGAACTGGACGCTGGTCGATTTCGCCGAAGCGGAGTTTCTCGGGCTGGCCACGGCGTCGTGGTTCTTGCTGGCGGTGACATTGGTCATTTGGTTCGTCATGGCGCGGACGGTGCATGGCCGCAACGCCTATGCCATCGGGGACAACCGCGAGGCGGCGGTCAATGCCGGCATCCGCGTCGGGCCGCACATGATGATCAACTTCGCGATTATCGGTTTTCTGGCGGCGCTGTCGGCGGTGGTGTTCTACTCCGAGAGCGGCTCGGTGAACCCCAACGACGGCCAGCTTTATGAATTGTGGGTGATCACTGCGGTTGTGCTTGGCGGGACCAAGATCACCGGCGGCGCGGGCAGCGTCATCGGCACCTTTGGCGGCGTCATCGCGATCCAGCTGCTGCGCAAGGGATTGGGCCATATCGGGGCGGATACCTCGACGGTGAACCTTGTCATTGGTCTGATCCTGATCGCCGTGCTGTTCCTGGACCGACAGTTGAACGTCAAAGGCAAAGAGGAGTTGAGAGTATGACCGATCCGGTTCTGCGCCTCGAAGGCATCGTCAAGACTTTCCCCGGTGTGCGCGCGCTTGATGGTGTGTCCCTCGACGTGATGCCGGGCGAGGTGCATGCGCTCATGGGCGAGAATGGCGCGGGCAAGTCGACCCTGATGAAGGTGCTGGGCGGCATTCATCAGCCCAACGAAGGCGCCATCTACATGGGCGATGCGCAGGTCGTCATGGCCGGTCCGCTGGAGGCCAAGGCCAAGGGCATCGTCTTCATCCACCAGGAGCTGAGCCTTGCGGAGGAACTCTCGGTGGCGGAAAACATCTATCTCGGTGAGCTGCCCCGCAAGCGCTTTGGCCGCGTCGACTGGGCGACACTGACCGAGCGGACCAACGCCATTCTCAAGAAGCTGAACGTGGGGTTCGATGCCCGGACCCGCGTCGGGGATCTGTCCATCGCCAATCAGCAGATGGTCGAAATCGCCCGCGCCCTGACGGTGGACGCCAAGGCGGTGATCTTCGACGAGCCGACCGCGTCCCTGACGGATGCGGAAAAGGTGGTGCTGTTCGATGTGATCGCGGACCTGAAGTCGGACGGGGTGGGGATCATCTACATCTCCCACCGCATGGAGGAGATCTTCAAGATCACCGACCGGATCTCGATCCTGCGCGACGGGCAGTATCAGGGCACGGTCGCCACCGCCGACACCGACGAGGAAAAGGTCACCCAGATGATGATCGGCCGCAAGCTGGACATCACGCGCAACGCGGTGCACCACGAGATTGGCGCGGTGGCGCTTGAGGTGCGGGGTCTGAGCTGCGGCAAGCTGTTCCAGGACGTCAGCTTCGAGGTGCGGCGCGGCGAGGTTGTCGGGTTCTATGGCCTTGTCGGCGCGGGCCGGACGGAGATTGCCGAGACGCTGTTTGGCCTGCGCGCCCCCTCCGCCGGGCAAATCCTGCTCGATGGCGCGCAGGTGCGCCTGTCTTCGCCGGTCGATGCGATTGCGCGCGGCATCTCCCTGGTGCCCGAGGATCGCAAGGGGCAGGGGCTTATTCTTGGCATGAACTGCCGCGACAACATGACCCTGCCGCAGGTGGATGATCTGAAGGCTGGTCCGTTCGTTGCCGAAGGCGCGGAAGTGGCGATTTTCGATCAATACCGCGACCGTCTGGATATCCGCACGCCGGGCTGGAAGCAGCAGGTGGGCAACCTGTCCGGTGGCAATCAGCAAAAGATCGTCATCGGCAAATGGCTGTCGATGCATCCCAACGTGCTGATCGTGGATGAGCCGACGCGCGGCATCGACGTCGGCAGCAAGTCGGAGATCCACAAGCTGCTGCGCGAACTGGCGGCACAGGGCTATGCGGTGATGGTGATCAGCTCGGAAATGCCTGAGGTGCTGCACGTTTCCGACCGGATCGTCGCGATGTATTCGGGCCGGATCATGCGCACCTTCACCTCCGAGGAGGTCAGCGAAGACAACCTCATTCAGGCGATTTCCGGGATCAAATCGGGCGAAGCGGCCTGAGCGGGGCGTCCAGGCGCCGGGCGGTGTCCTGTTCGGTCTGATCGGCCTTGCCGGCAGGCCGGGATCGCGGACAGGACCTGCCTATTCGGCGGCCGGTTTCAGGCTGGCCATCAGATGGTGGAATTTTTCGCCCTGCACCGCCACATGCGCACGCATGATGTCGGCGGCGGCGCGACCATCGCCGTCCGTGAGGGCGTTCAGAACCGCTTCGTGTTCGGACATGGACTGCCGCAGGCGACCACGCAGCCTGAGCTGGGTGCGGCGGAAGGGTTGCAGGCGGCGTTGCAGGCGCAGTGCCTCCTGTTCAAGAAAGCTGTTGCCGGCCTGACGGTAGATCAGCGCGTGAAAGCGTTCGTTTTCAAGATAATAGGCAACAGCGTCCTGCGACGTGACCGCCCGGGCGCAGCGCGTGTTGATCTCGGCAAGCTCGGTCAGCGCGGCGTCGGTGATGCGCGTGGCGGCGAGGCGGGCACAGATGGCTTCCAGCTCGGCCATGACTTCGAACATCTCGATCAATTCGACGGGTCCGGGCTGACGGACAAACACGCCACGGCGCGGGATCTGTTCGACGAGGCCGGACAGGGACAGCCGGTGCAGCGCCTCGCGGACCGGCGTGCGCGAGACGGAAAACCGCTCGGCCAGCATGACTTCCTCCAGCCTTGCCCCGTCCGGGAAGGTGCCATCGAAGATCCGCTCTTCGATCTCGTCCGCGATGATGTCCGACCGTTTGCGTTCCATGGGACAGGATTTTGCACGACTGGGGTGTGAACGCAATATTGGAATTCTTGTATACAAAATGTTTGACAGCGTGTGCATGGACTGCCACGTTGCCGGACAGACCGGAGAGGAGTCCGGCCAAGGGAGGAAAATCATGAAGCACTTTTTGTCTGCCACCGTGGCAGCCGCGGCGCTGTGCGCCACCGGCATCGCCGCATCCGCCGCCGAACTGCGCCTGTCGCACCAGTGGTCAACCGGCGATGTCCGTCATCAGGTCGCGCAGATCGTCGCCGATGAGGTGGCCGCTGCGGATGTCGATCTGGATATCAGGATTTTTCCGTCCGGCTCGCTTTTCAAGGCGCGCGAGCAGTACAAGCCGCTGAGCCGGGGCCAGCTTGATATGACGGTTCTGCCGCTGTCCTATGCTGGCGGTCAGCAGCCAGCCTATAATCTCACGCTGATGCCCGGTCTGGTGAAGAACCACGACCACGCCGCGCGGATGAACGACAGCGAATTCATGAGCGAGATCGAAAACATCATGGCCGAGGACGATGTCATGGTGCTGGTGCATGGCTATCTCGCCGGGGGCTTTGCGGGCCGCGATGCCTGCATCACCGGGCCGGATGACATGCAGGGCAAACAGACCCGTGCCGCCGGCAAGGCTTTCGAGCAGATGCTGGCCGGGGCCGGTGCGTCAATCGCGTCGATGGCGTCTTCCGAGATTTACAACGCCATGCAGACCGGCGTTCTGGACGCGGCGAACACCTCGTCGTCCTCATTCGTGTCCTACCGGATTTACGAGCAGGTCAAATGCTACACCCCGGCGGGGGATTATGCGCTTTGGTTCATGTATCAGCCGCTGCTCATCAACAAGAGCACCTATGACGGGCTGACCGACGCGCAGAAGGCGGCGCTTCAGGCGGGCGGGGAGAAGGCGCAGGCCTACTACCTCGAAGAAGCAAAGAAGCAGGACGCCGAGAGCGCCAAGGTTTTTGCCGACAACGGTGTGGAGATCGCGCAGATGAGTGCCGAGGAGTTCGACGCCTGGCGCGCGCTTGCGCAGCAGACGTCCTATAAAGCCTTCGTCGAAGAGACACCGGACGGGCAGAAGCTGCTCGATCTGGCGCTTTCGGTCGAGTGAGCGGACCGGCGGGGGCGGCCAGGCGTCGCCCTTGCCCTGATTGAAGACAATTCCTGACAGGACGGAGGGTGGCCATGGCGGGCCAGATCGGCGGCGCGGTTGCGCAGACCGGGAACAATCCATTTTTGCGAGGCGTGAACGCACTCAGTACTTTGGCGGGCTGGTGTGCGGCGGGCATGATCGTCGCGGCGGTGGCGATCACCTGCCAGATGATCTGGGTGCGCTTCGTGCTGAACGGCTCGACCGTGTGGCAGACGGAGGCGGTGATCTACCTCGTGATCGCGGCGACGCTTATCGGGCTGTCCTATGTGCAGCGGCTGCGCGGCCATGTGAACGTCGATCTGGTGCCTTTGGCGTTGCCGCACCGGCTGCGCAAGGCGATGGCGACGCTGACGCTTGGCCTGTCCATCGTGATCGTCGCGATCATGCTGTTCTATGGCTACGACTACTGGCATTTCGCCTGGGAGCGCGGTTGGAAGTCGGACACGGTCTGGGGTGTAAGACTCTGGATTCCCTATCTTTCGATCCCCGTGGGCTTTGCGCTGCTACTGTTGCAGTTGATCGCCGACCTGATCGCCATGTTGACCGGGGTCGAAGCGCCCTTTGGTCTTGAAGACACGTCTGACGCTGGGGAGACCAACTGATGGATCCGCTTTTGCTTGGCGCTTTTGTCGCCATTGCCACGATCGTGGTGCTGTTTTCCGGGGTGTCGGTGGCGCTTGGGTTGTTGATCGTCTCGGCGGGGTTCCTGCTGATCTTTGACGGCGCGCGCTCGCTTGAACTCATGCCGGAAATCCTGTTCGGCAAGCTCGACAACTTTGCGCTCCTGTCGATCCCGATGTTCATCATCATGGGGGCGTCCATTGCCTCCACCCGCGCCGGCGCCGACCTTTATGAAGCGCTTGAACGCTGGTTGACGCGGGTGCCCGGCGGTTTGGTGATTTCGAACCTCGGGGCCTGCGCGCTCTTTGCCGCCATGTCCGGGTCGAGCCCGGCCACCTGCGCCGCCATCGGCAAGATGGGCATCCCGGAAATGCGCAAGCGCGGCTATCCCGATGGCGTCGCCGCCGGGTCCATTGCGGCGGGTGGCACGCTGGGTATCCTGATCCCGCCGTCGGTGACCATGATCGTCTACGGCATCGCCACGGAGACTTCCATCGGGCGGCTGTTCCTCGCGGGGGTGATCCCTGGACTGATGCTCATGGCGCTGTTCATGGCTTGGTCGATCTATGCCACGGCCCGGTCCGGCGATCGCGCCTTGCTTGCCTCGCGCTCTTACACCTGGGCCGAGCGGATCGAGATCCTGCCGCGTGTTCTGCCGTTCCTCTTCATCATCCTTTGCGTGCTTTATGCCATGTACGGCGGCATCGCGACGCCGTCCGAAACCGCCGCCGTCGGCGCGCTGATGTGCCTCTTGGTTGCGATGATCATTTACAAACTCTGGTCGCCGAGGGCGCTCTGGACCGTGCTGCGCGATTCGACGCGGGAGAGCGTGATGATCCTCTTCATCATCGCCGCCGCCGGGGTGTTCTCCTACATGCTGTCCTCCCTGTTCATCACGCAGAGCATCGCGGCCTGGATCGGAGAGCTGGAGGTGAACCGCTGGGTGCTGATGATCGCGGTGAACCTGTTCCTGCTGGTCGCGGGGTTCTTCCTGCCGCCGGTGGCGGTGATCCTGATGGCGGCGCCGATCCTGCTGCCGATCATCGAAACCGCCGGGTTCGATCCGATCTGGTTTGCGGTCGTGCTGACCATCAACATGGAAATCGGCCTGATCTCGCCGCCGGTGGGGCTCAATCTCTATGTCATCAACGGCATCGCGCCGGACATTTCGCTCAAGACCATCCTTTCCGGCAGCATTCCTTTCGTTGGATGCATGGTTTTGGCTATCGTGCTCTTGTGCCTCTTTCCGGGGCTGGCAACATGGTTGCCGGACCTTGTAATGGGAGCCGCCAGATGAGTCTGTTTGCCGATCTTCTCTCGAACGTATTTGACAACCGGTATCGCTTTGGCCTTGCCCGTCAGGACGGGCGCAAGACAGAAGATCTGACCGCCGCGCTTGTCGGCGCGACCGGGGAGGTCACCGGGCAGGCGGTGGCCCGGCAGATCATCGACCGTTATGCTGGCTGGGACGACGATGAAAAGCTGGGTTTCTTCCGCCATCTCGCGACCGATCTGGACCTTGATCCCGCTGCGGTGCGCGCGGCCCTCGATGCCTATGCCGCACATTCGGACAAGGCCAGCTACCGCGCCTTCGCCGCCGCTGCCGAGCCGCCGCGCCAGGAATTGGTCCGGCGATTGAACCAGGTGCCGGGGGCGACGCGGCAACTGGTGCGGATGCGGGCGGATTTGCTCCGGCTGGGGCGCGGGGACGATGCGCTGATGGCGCTGGACCTCGATTTCCGGCATCTCTTTGCAAGCTGGTTCAATCGCGGCTTTCTGGTGCTGCGCCCGATCAGTTGGGAAAGCCCGGCGCATATCCTTGAAAAGATCATCGCCTATGAGGCGGTCCATGCAATCCACAGCTGGGATGATCTGCGTCGGCGGCTGCAGCCAGAGGATCGGCGCTGCTTTGCCTTCTTTCACCCCGCGATGCCGGACGAGCCGCTGATTTTCGTCGAGGTTGCCCTGACCAAAGGGGTGCCCGGCTCGGTGCAGGGGCTGCTCGCCGAGGCGCGCGACATCCTGTCGGCAGAGCAGGCCAACACCGCTGTCTTCTATTCGATTTCCAACTGTCAGGCCGGGCTTGCCGGGATTTCCTTTGGCAATTCGTTGATCAAACAGGTGGCCGCGGATCTGTCCAGCGCCCTTCCGGGCCTGAAGACCTTTGTCACGCTCTCGCCGATCCCCGGCTTTGCCCGCTGGCTCGATGCGCAGCCCGTCACCGTCGACACCTCCGATGATCTCAAGCTGCGTCAGCTTGCGGCCTATTACCTGACGCGGGCCAAACGTCCGAACGGGCTTCCGGATGATCCGGTCGCGCGCTTTCATCTGGGAAACGGAGCGCAGGTCCATGCCCTGCACGCGCAGGCGGATACCGCGCCAAACGGTCTGAAACAATCGCACGGGGTCATGGTCAATTACCTTTACGATCTGTCCCGCGTGTCGCAAAACCACGAAAAATTCGCGGCAGCCGGAGAGATTGCCACCGCTTCCGAGGTGCGCAGCCTCGCCTCCGCCGCCGAGACAGCCTTGAAGGAAATCACCTCATGAATCCGCTTTTCGACCGTCTCTTCGGAAAACACGCCGGCAAGGATACGCCTTTCCTGCATCTGGCCAGTGGCGAGACGCTGAGCCATGATCGCTTTCTGCGGATGGCTGCGCGGATGGCGCATGTGCTCAGTGGTGCGGGGCTTGCTCCCGGCGATCGACTTGCGGCGCAGGTGGAAAAATCTCCCGAAGCGCTGGCGCTTTACGCCGCCTGTGTGCAGGCGGGGGTGGTCTTTTTGCCGCTGAACACCGCCTATACCCGCGATGAGCTGTCGTATTTCGCGGAGAACTCCGGGGCCCGCATGGTTGTCGGCGATCCGTCCAGGGCCGGGGATCTGCGGCCAATGGTCGAAGGGCTTGGTGCGGTGCTCATGACGCTGGCCGCGGATGGCAGCGGCACGCTCACCGATGCGGCGCAAAGCCAGCCGGAGGTTTATGAAACGGTGGCGCGGGCGGAGGATGACCTTGCCGCGTTCCTCTACACTTCCGGCACCACGGGGCGCTCCAAGGGGGCGATGCTGACGCAAAAGAACTTGCTGTCCAACGCCGGGACGCTGGTCGAACACTGGCAGTTCACGTCTGATGACGTGCTTTTGCACGCGCTGCCGATCTTTCACACACACGGGTTATTCGTGGCGTCGAACGTGACGCTTCTGGCGGGCGGTGCGATGATCTTCCTGCCGAAGTTCGATCTGGACCAGATGATAGCGCTGATGCCGCGCGCGACGACCCTGATGGGCGTGCCGACCTTCTACACCCGGCTGCTTGACGATGCGCGGTTCGACAAGGACCTGACGCAGGGCATGCGCCTGTTCATCTCCGGCTCCGCGCCGCTTCTGGCGGAGACGCATGTTCGTTTTGAAGAGCGCACCGGGCATCGCATCCTTGAACGCTATGGCATGACGGAAACCAACATGAACACCTCCAACCCCTACGAGGGCGAGCGGCGCGCGGGGACCGTCGGTCTGCCGTTGCCGGGGGTGGAGCTCAAGGTCTGTGATCCGGAAACTGGCGCAGAGGTGCCACGCGGGGAGGTCGGACAGATCGAGGTGCGCGGCGACAACGTCTTCAAGGGGTACTGGCAAATGCCCGAGAAGACAGCCGCAGAGCTGCGCGAGGACGGTTTCTTCATCACCGGTGATCTCGGGACACAAGGCGAGGATGGCTATGTCACCATCGTCGGGCGCAACAAGGACCTGATCATTTCCGGGGGTTACAACATCTATCCAAAGGAAATCGAGCTGGTGCTGGACGATCAACCCGGCGTTCTGGAAACGGCCGTGATCGGCGTGCCGCATCCCGATTTCGGCGAGACGGTGGTGGCCGTTGTGGTGCCGGAGGCGGGCGCGAGCCCTGATGAGACCCTGATGGCGGCTGCCTGCGCGGAGAGCCTCGCCCGCTTCAAGCATCCGCGCAAGTTCATCACAGTGCCCGAACTGCCGCGTAACACCATGGGCAAGGTCCAGAAAAACATCCTGCGCGATGCCTACAAGGACCTGTTCAGCGCCTGATACCGGCGGCGGGCAGAGGCAGGCCGCAGTCAGAGTCTCCCGGCAAATCGGCCGGTGGCGTCCAGCCGGATGGCATGAAACGCCGCACCTGGGCGCAGGTGGCCGTGGTTTGCGGGTCTGCCCAGGAGGCGGGCGGGAAGGCTGGTCGCCATGGCCAGCGCGCGGGCGCGGGGCAATGGCAGTCCGGCGAGGATGCCAAGCGCCTGCGGCATGGTCAGATCGGCCCCGGCCAGCGTCCCATCCTCCAACGTCAGCCGCCCCTCCCGGCGCAGAACGCGGCGGCCGTTGAGGGTGAATTCGGTGATCTGTGAACCGACGGTCGCCATGGCATCGGTCACGAGGAACAGACTGCCGTCGGTTTTCGGCGCGCAAAGCGCAAGGCGCATCGCGGCGGGGTGGACATGAAACCCGTCGGCAATCAGCCCGGCACTGACCGCCGGATCATCGAGCACCGCGCCGACCATGCCCGGCGCGCGGTTGCCCATCGGGCTCATGGCATTGAACAGATGAGTGGCACAGCGCACCCCGGCGGCGAAATAGGCTCGCGCGGTGTCATAGTCGCAATCGGTATGGCCGAGCGAGAGGATCACGCCCGCCCGTGCGAGCCTGCGCGCGCGACCGAGAGGGACCGCTTCGGGCGCTATCGTGACCATGAGATTGGGCAGGCGGCGGGCCGCCTCGCACAGGAGGGCTTCGTCGGCGTCGGTCATGTCCCGGATCAGGGACGGATCATGCGCACCCTTGCGGGCAAGCGACAGATGCGGACCTTCGAGGTGCAGGCCGATGATGCCGGGGAGGCCGCGTTCGATCGCCTCCGCCACCGCATCCACCGCGCGGATGCTGCGCTCCGGCGTGTCGGTGATCAACGTCGGCAAGAGCGCCGTGGTGCCGGTTGAGGCATGGGCCTCGGCGATCTGGACAAGGGCCTCCACGCTGGTGTCGTCGTTGAACAGCACGCCGCCGCCGCCGTTGACCTGCAGGTCTACAAAACCGGGCAGGATCGTGCCGTCCAGAGGCTCGGCGTTCGGGGCATCGGCGCGGGGAACGATGGCCTGAAGCGTCTCTCCGTCAAGCCGAAGGGCATGGTCGGTATAAAGCGTTGTGCCGTCGAAAATCTCCGGTGCGGTGATGTCGCGCATGGGGCGGTCCTTGGTTAGAGCGATTGTCGGGCAGCGAGGCGCAGGGCGCCATCAAGGGCGGACCCCTCGGCGGAAACGAGAGCCATGGCGAGCGCCTCCGGCAGATACCCGGCGTAGTGCGGGCCAAGCCCGCCAGACAGACAAAGCGGCGCGCCGGGGGGATGCCCAAGTGCGCTCAGCGCCTGCACGATCTGCACGGCACCCTCGGCCATCAGCGCGGCGCCCGTTCCGTGCGGGTCTGCGGTTATGCGCGGGGCGAGGGCGGCATAATCGCTGGCGCCTGCCTTGGCGGCGAAGGTGACGATGCCTGTGGGGCCGCCAAGCTCTTGCAGGATCTGAGCAAGCAGTGGTTCGTCCGCGATCACCCCGTCCTGCGCCTGCAGGGTCCGGCGCAGCAAAGCCCGGCCAAGCCACGCGCCCGAGGCCTCATCGGACAGGGCAAAGCCCCAGCCGCCGATGCTGCGAAAACCGCCGCCACTCTGCCGGGCAAAGAAGCTGCCGGTGCCAATGGCCGCAAGGCTGCCGTCGCGGTCTCCCAGCGCCCCGGCGAGCATGGTTTCGCGATCCTCTGTGACCGTGAGCCGGGTCAGCGGCAGCGCCGCTTTCACCGCGTCGGCAATATGCGGTGCAATCACCCCGGCAAGTCCCGCATGGGCCGGCAGGCCGCGCATCTCCGTATCGCTCAGACCTGCGTCCCGCGCCGCACGCCCAAGTGCGTCCAGAACGTTTCGAATGGTCCCGGCGCGGTTGGTAAAGGCATTTGCCGGGCCGCCGTTCGCGCGCGTGATGATCTTGAGATCCGGCGTCGCGATGGCCACGCGGCAGCCGGTGCCGCCACCGTCGATGCCGATCAGAAAGGGCGGCTTGGGGGTGCTCATGGGAGGGCGATAGCATGCGCCGGATGGATTGAGAATGGGCAAGCGCCGCGCCCGGGAGCAGGGCGGCGCTTGCGATGGGCATCAGCCCGGCAGATCGTCTTCGAGGAAATAGCGGATGTTGTCCTCGAAGCTGTTGTCGGCCTTGAGGCCGAGCGTTTCCGCCTTTTCCGGACGGATGTCGTTGCGCCAGCCATCGAGGATGCCCTGAATCTCGGGCTGCGGGTTCCAGGTGATCAGCTTGGCCGGCTCCGGGCCCGCGACGGCGGTCATGGCGTCGATCATCTGCTGAATCGTCCAGACCCGGCCCGGCATGGTCATGCAGCGGCGTTTGCCAAAGGCCTCTTCGTCGATTTCCGCAGCGGTGACGAGGTTCTCGACGCATTGCTGCGGCGAGAGATAGAAATGCGTGAAGTCCGGGTCCACCGGGCAGTTGGCCGGCTGGCCCTGCAGCGGCTCGCGGAAGATGGACGACATGAACCCGGAGGCGGCGCGGTTCGGAGCGCCAGGCCGGACAGAGATCGTCGGCAGGCGGAAACCGCGCCCGTCGATAAACCCCTTGCGGCTGTAATCCTCGACCAGCAGTTCGCCGATGAGTTTTTGCGCGCCGTAGGAAATCTGCGGATTGAGCGCGGAATTGTCGGTAAACGGCTGCGGCACCTCACCGCCGAACACGGCGATGGAGGAGGTGAAGACAAGGCGCGGCCGGGTGCCAAGCGCCCGGGCGCGTTCCAGCACGTTGATCGTGCCGTACATGTTGATCTTGTAGCCGAAGTCGAAGTCCTCTTCGGCGTGGGCCGAGACCACGGCGGCCAGCAGGTAGATCACATCCACATCCGCCGGAATCGTGGCGTCCACGGACGCGCGGTCCGAGATGTCACAGGTCGTGTAGTCGACCGGGAAGGGGGCGTCGATCCGGGCGGGATCATTGATGTCGGCGAGGGTCAGCTTGCTGATCGGCTTGCCGTTCAATTCGCCAAGGCTGGCCAGTTTCCGGGCGAGCTTCTGGCCGACCATGCCGCCGCCGCCGATGATGAGAACGTTCATGTGTTTCCTCCCTCGAAGATTTGTGGCGCCAGCGCGCCGCGTTGTTGGATGACTTGCGCCGCGAGGCTCGCGGCGGCCTTTGTGGCCTCCGCCACCGAGCCGCCCATTGCACGCGCCGCAAGGAAACCCGCACCGAAGCTGTCGCCGGCGGCGGTGCTGTCGACGACCTGCGCAACCGCAGGCGGGTCATAGCGGAAATCGCCCTCTGCCTCGGACCAGACATGGCAGATATCCGAGCCGTTTTTGACCGCGACGGTCGTCGCGCCAAGCGCGCGATAGCGGGCGATGGTGTCGTCCGGAGTGATGTCGCCAAAACAGAGCTGCTCTTCGTCGAAGCTGGGCAGCACGGTGTCGGAGACGGCCGCGCCCATCTTGAGCCCCTCGGCCATGGTCTGCGCATCCTCCCACAGGCGGGGGCGCAGGTTGGTGTCGAAGGCGACATGGGTGCCGTTGGCCCGCGCCCGGCCGAGGGCGGCGCAAAGCGTCGTGCGGCCTTCGGGGGGCAGGATGGCCAGCGTGATGCCGGAGACCTGCACGACGTCCGTCCCTTGCAAAATGCCGTCAAGCCAGGCCGGATCGTCGCCCAGCGTTCTGGCCGCCGATTGCCCGCGCCAGTAGGAAAAGCTGCGCTCTCCCTTATCGAGGCTGATCATATAAAGCCCGGCTGTCCGTGCGGGGTCGCGGCGGATGGTGTCCGTTCCGACCCCCTGCGCCGCGATGAAGCGCAGCATATCGTCCGAGACCGCATCGGTGCCGACCACCGTGCCATAAGACACGTCCCAGTCAGCGGGCAGCAGGCGGCGGGTGTACCACGCGGTGTTGAACGTGTCTCCAGCATAGCCCTTGCGGAACAGGCCCCCGTCCGCCGGGGCCATCTCCACCATGATCTCACCAAGGCTGAGAAAGCAACTCATAGCAGGCCGCGACCGGCCAGATTGCGCATCAGCTCCCGCGTGCCAAAGGTCCATTCCGGCGCTTCGGTCGAGAGGCGCACGGTGTTTTGCAACGCGCCGAGTTTCGGCTCTGCAATCGTCACCACATCGCCGAGCTTGTGGGTAAAACCCTGCCCTGGTGTGTCGCGGTCCTGGATCGGGGCAAAGAGCGTCCCGAGATACAGGAAAAATCCATCCGGGTATTGGTGATGGCGACCAATGGTTTGCGCGACGATGTCGGCGGGGCGGCGGCTGATCTTGTTCATCGAGCTGTGCCCGTTGAGCTCGAAGCCGTCCTCGCCGGTGACGGTGAGCGTCAGCTCGGCGTTCTCCACATCGTCCATGCCGTAATCCGCGTCGAACAGGCGCACAAAGGGGCCAAGCGCAGCAGAGGCGTTGTTGTCCTTGGCCTTGCCCAGCAGCAGTGCGGAGCGGCCCTCGACGTCGCGCAGGTTGACATCATTGCCGAGAGTCGCGCCGCGAATTTCGCCGCGCGCGTTGACCGCAAGGACGATCTCCGGCTCCGGGTTGTTCCATGTGCTGATCGGGTGCAGGCCAACGGCGGCGCCCCAGCCAACGGCGGCCATGGGCTGGCACTTGGTAAAGACCTCGGCGTCCGGGCCGATGCCAACCTCCAGATAGGCGGACCACAGGCCCTCTGCCTGCAGCACGCGCTTGACCTCCATGGCCTTTTCGCTGCCCGGCTCGATGCCGGAGAGGCTGTCGCCGATGGCGGTTTTCACCCGGGCGCGGATTTCCTCGGCGCGGTCGGCGTCACCGGCAGCCTGTTCTTCGATCACCCGTTCGACCATCGACTCGGCGAAAGTGACGCCGGAGGCCTTGATCGCGGAGAGATCAGCGGGCGCGAGCAGGCGCAGGGCGTCCGGGCCTGCGCTCTCGACCGAGGCGGCCGCGAGATCGGCCAGTGTGCAAACCTCTTCGCCCTGCGCCGCGCGGACATGGGCGGCGGGATCGGGCAGATCGAGCAGGTCCGACAGGGTCGGCGCGGCGCGCGATGTGATATCGACGACCGTGTCACCGCGTAGGGTGACAATGGCGGGGCCGACGCCGGGGCGCCAGATGCGCCCGACGAGGCAGGCATTCGGATCGGTGTTTTGATGCGGCAGCATGGACGGTTTCCTGTTCTGCGGTCAGAGACTGGCGGTGATGCCGCCATCGACAAACAGCGTATGGCCGTTGACGAAGCTGGCAGCGTCGGATGAAAGAAAAACGCAGGCGCCGACAAGCTCTTCTACGCGGCCCCAGCGCCCGGCGGGGGTGCGCTTTTCCAGCCATGTGGTGAATTCGGGATCGGCAACCAGCGCCGCGTTCAGCGGCGTGTCGAAATAGCCCGGCGCGATGGCGTTGCAGTTCAGGCCGTACTTGGCCCAATCCGTCGCCATGCCCTTGGTCAGGTTCGCAACCGCGCCTTTGGAGGTTGTGTAGGGCGCGATGCCGGGACGGGCGAGGGCCGTCTGTACGCTTGCGATGTTGATGATCTTGCCACGTTTGCGGGTGATCATGTGGCGCGCAACGGCCTGCCCGACATAAAACACCGAATTGACGTTGGTGCGCATGAGCCTGTCGAAGTCCTCGGCGGGAAAATCCTCCAGCGGGGTGCGGTGCTGCATCCCGGCGTTGTTCACGAGGATGTCGATGGCGCCGTTGGCCGATTCGTAACCGTCGATGGCGGCGCGGGCGGCCTTGGCGTCGGTCACGTCAAAGGGCAGGGTGTCCACCGAGGCACCCTCGGCGCGCAGGCTTTCGGCGGCCTCTTCGAGGCGCTCGGGGTTGCGCGCGTTCAGCACGAGGTTAGCGCGCGCCTGCGACAGCCCGCGCGCCAGCGCCAGACCGATTCCCATGGACGAGCCGGTGACGAGCGCCCGGCGCCCGCTTAGATCAAACAGTGTCATATGTCCTCCCGCGCCCCTCCTGCTTCGTCCGCTGCGGGACGTTGACATTCCGGGGCAATTCCGTGTTGGATGAAATGGTATACCATTTGTCGGGCGATGCAAGCAGCCGCCGGACAGACGGGCAATTCCGGGGGAGGGCACTTATGACAGCAGGCGCAGGCGCGACGCATTGCGGATGCGGTATGCACGGGGCAAACCCATGCTGACCTTCGCCGCCGCCGTGTTTTTCCTGATCGTCACACCCGGTCCCGGCGTTCTGTCGACGGCGGGACTTGGCGCTGCTTACGGGTTTCGCGCCGGGCTGCGCTATGTGATTGGCCTGTTCCTCGGCACCAATATCGTGGCGCTTGCGGTGATCAGCGGGGTCGCGGCCATCGTCCTGTCCGTGCCGGTGATCCGCACGGTGCTGATGATCGCTTCGGTAGGCTATCTGATCTATCTCGCGTCGCGCATCGCCTTTGCAGGCTCGAAGCTCGCCTTTATCGAGGCCAAGGCCCCGCCGGCCGTGCTCGCCGGGATCGCGCTTCAGGCGATCAATCCCAAGGCCTATGCGGTCAACACCACGCTCTTTGCCGGCTTTGCCTTTGCCCCGGACAACCTCGCCTTCGAGACCATCGCCAAGCTGTTGATCGTCAACGCGATCTGGATCCCGATTCATCTCGGTTGGCTCTGGGCCGGGGCGAGCCTGCACAAGCTGAACCTGAGCGAGACGAACCAGCGTCGCATCAACTATCTCATGGCGGCGTCCATGCTGTTTGTTGTCGCGCTCGCCCTCTACTCCGGACTGAAACAAACATGACCATCGCCACCGCCATAACCCGCCTGTCTGACTTGCTGGGCGACCGCCTTGTCACGTCACAGGCCGACCGCACCCTGCACGGTCAGAATGAAACCTATTATCCCAACACACCGCCCGACGCGGTCGCTTATCCCGAGACAACCGAAGAGGTCAGCGCGATCCTGAAGATCTGCCATGCAGACGGGTGCCCGGTCACGCCCGTCGGCGCGGCGTCTTCGCTCGAAGGGCAACACCTCGCTGTTCAGGGCGGCCTGTCGCTTGATATGACTCGGATGAACGCGGTTTTGCAGGTGAACGCCGAGGATCTCAACGCGGTCGTGCAGCCCGGCATCACCCGCATGACGCTCAATCAGGAACTGCGCACCACGGGTCTGTTCTTTCCGGTCGATCCCGGCGCGGATGCGTCGATCGGCGGGATGACAGCGACGCGCGCTTCGGGGACGACGGCGGTGCGTTATGGCACCATGCGCGAGAATATCCTTGCCCTGGAGGTGGTCATGGCGGACGGGACGGTGATCCGCACCGGCACGAAGGCGCGCAAATCTTCCACCGGCTACGACCTGACGCATCTGATGGTGGGCAGTGAGGGCACGCTTGGCATCATCACCGAGCTGACGCTGCGTTTGCAGGGCATTCCGGAGGCGACAGCGGCGGCCACCTGCCGCTTTGCCTCCGTCGAGGAGGCGGTAAACTGCGTGATCCTGACGATCCAGTCGGGTCTGCCCATGGCGCGGATCGAACTGCTGGACCATATGATGGTGCGCGGTTTCAACGCCTATGCGGATGCCGGTCTGCCGGAAATGCCGCATCTGTTTCTGGAGTTCCACGGCTCGGAGGCGGGGGTAACCGAGCAGATGGCGCTCTTCGCCGAGATTGCCGAAGACTTCGGGGCGGAAGGCTGGAAGACCGCACGCCGCGCCGAAGATCGTAACGCCCTGTGGAAGATGCGCCACAGCGCGCATTACGCCTCTGCCGCGCTGGGCACGGGCAAGCATATCTGGCCCACGGACGTCTGCGTGCCGATCAGCCAATTGGCCGAAGCAGTGGTGCAGGCCCAGGACGACGCCGTACGCCTCGGCCTGACCAGCACGATCGTAGGCCATGTCGGGGATGGCAACTTTCACGCCGGGCTCAGCATCGACCCGAACAACCCAGAGGAAATGGCCCGGGCAGAAGAGTTCACCGAAGCGCTGGCCAAGACCGCGCTGCGGCTTGGCGGGACGGTCTCTGGAGAGCACGGCGTCGGCCTCGGCAAACAGAAATACATGGTGGCCGAACATGGCCCCGCGCTGGCGTACATGCGCAGCATCAAGCAGGCACTGGACCCCAAGGGGATCCTGAACCCCGGCAAGATGCTGCCGCCAGAGGCGCTGGCGCAAGCCGCAGAATAATACGCAAAACGGGAGGAGAAAAAATGTCAGACAAACCCACAGTGGGCTTTATCGGCGTGGGCCTGATGGGCCACGGCATGGCCAAGAACATCCTGCAGGGCGGCTATCCGCTGGTCATCAAGGGCAACCGCAACCGCGATCCGGTCGAGAGCCTCAAGAGCATGGGCGCAACGGAGGTGCAGACCCCGCGCGAGATGGCAGAGCAATGCGACGTCATCCACCTGTGCCTTGGCAACTCGCCGCAGATCGAAGCGGTCTATCACGGTGAGGACGGTCTTCTGGCGGGTGCACGCCCCGGCCTGATCGTCGTCGATTGCTCCACCGCCGATCCGGTCTCGACCATGAAGCTGGCCGAGGCGCTGGCCGAAAAGGGCGGCACAATCGTCGATGCCCCACTTGGCCGCACCCCGAAAGAGGCGGAGGAAGGGACGCTGGATGCCATGGTCGGCGCGGATGATGACAGCTATGCCAAGGTCCTCCCCATCCTCGAATGCTGGGCGGGCAATATCAACCGCGTCGGCGGAACCGGCGCAGGCCACAAGATGAAGCTGCTCATGAACCTGATCAGCATGTCCTATGCCGCGCTCTATGCCGAAGCCACGGTGCTGGGCGCCAAGGTCGGCATCGCGCCGCAGACGGTGCAAAAGGTGATCGGCTCATCCCGGCTCGGCAATGGCTTTTTCGACACATTCATGAGCTACGCCGTGGACCGCAATCGCGACGCCCACAAGTTCACCATCGCCAATGCCTCCAAGGATGTGCGCTACGCCAATGCCATGGCGGCGGATGCCGGGGCGCTGACCCTGATCGCCTCGGCCACGCGGCAGTATTTCTCCCATGTGGAGGCGATTGGCCACGCCGACGATTACGTACCGTTCCTGGCCGATCATGTCGCTCGGCTGAACGGCATGGACCTCGAAGAGGAAGTCAGCAAAGGCGCCTGACGCGGACGCCTCTCTTTGGAAAAGGGGATGGGGCGCAGCGCCCGCCCTGCGGCCCCCGGGTGTTTGTGAAAGAGAAGAAGCCAGGGTCGGCGCCTTGCGCTTCTTCTCTGTTCAAATATCCCGGGGGTGAGGCTCGCAGAGCCGAGGGGGCAGCGCCCCCTGCTCCCCGATCCGGGCTGGAGCAGAGCACAGCCGATGTCGATACACGTTGGAGCCGAGGGCCTCCCAAGAACCAAAGCCGCAACCCGTCGGCTGATCCCTTGCCAACTTTCCAAACAAAATTCTCAGCTCACGCCCGCAGCCCCGTCAAACCAGATATCGCCAGGTCCGGATAATGCCAGCGCCATGATCCCCGCGTTCTGCGCCCTGGCGCGCATCGTCGCCATTCAGGTTCGCCGTTCAGACCGGTTCGACCCGCTGTCTTGACGGTCGAGACAGGGCGATGGTAACGATTTCACCAGCCTTGGTATCGATACCATCGGCGGCAAATTGGGTGGCGCAACACGATGCTTACGCAGGATCAGAAAGTTTTTTTCGAGGAAAACGGCTACCTCATGGTTGAGGATGTGCTGACCCCGGAGCAGTTGGCGAAGTTGCAGGACATCACCAAGGGGTTGATCGAAGCCTCCCGGACTGTCACCGAAAGCAACGAACGCTATGACCTCGACAAGGGCCACGGACCGGATAATCCACGGCTGACCCGTATCAAACTGCCTCACAAGATCGACCCGTACTATTGGGAAATTCTGACCCGGTCCAAGGTGACCGACGTGCTGACCGATCTGCTGGGACCGGATACCTACCTCAACACGGCAAAGCTGAACACAAAGGCTCCCGGCGGTGGTGCGGCGGTCGAATGGCATCAGGACTGGGCGTTTTACCCACACACCAATGACAGCCTGCTGGCCTTTGGCCTGAACCTCGCGGATGTGGACGAGGATACCGGCCCCCTGATGGTCATTCCCGGATCGCAGCTCGGCCCGGTTCTGAGCCATCACAACGACGGCGTGTTCTGTGGCGCAATCGACCCGGACGATCCGCTGTTCGAAATGGACAAGGCCGTGACCCTGACGGGCAAGGCTGGCAGCATGACGGTGCACCATGTGCGTATTCTTCATGGCTCGGCGCCCAATGTCTCGGACCGGGCGCGGCTGATCCTGTTCTACGAATTGGCGGCGGCGCATGCCTGGCCCTTGCTTGGCGGGGCAAGCTACATTCACGCGCTCGGTCAGCGCGGGTTCTGGGAGGACTTGCAAAGCCGTATCGTCACGGGCACGCCCTGCCTGACGCCACGGCTTGCGGATGTGCCGGTGCTGATGCCGCTTCCGCCTGCAAAGGACAACACCTCAATCTTCAAGACACAGATGTCTGGCGGCGCAAAGAGCGCCTTTTCCGTGAAGTAGGCCAAGAAAGGCGCCGCAGCAGGCTTGCGAACTCGGCGGTTCCACGGGCGCGGCATCTCGTCTTTGGTCCGAAAATACCTCGGGGGAGGCTCGCAGAGCCGTGGGGGCGGAGCCCCCGACCGCGCCCTGAGGCGCGTTGGCTGCGGTTCCGCAGGAACCGCAGCCGGTCGACGCGCGCAGCGCGGCGAAATCCCTGGTCCGGGGGTCAGCCCTTCACAACTGCCTTGCCTTCGGCAACAAGCGCGTCGAGGCCCAGCGGGGCGCAGAACCCGCTGGCCACCTTGGCTTCGAGCTCGGCTTCCATCGCCTTCACCTCTTCGAGCTTGGCGAGCACCCGGTCGATCTCCTCGAAGGGCACGACGACGACGCCGCTGCGGTCCGCGATGATCATGTCGCCCGTGGCGATGCGGCTGCCACCAACCACCGCCGCGCCGCCGACCGTGCCGGGGCCACTGCCGTAGGGTGAGTTCGGGTTGAGGCCGGTGCAGAAGGCAGGCAGGCCGACGTCCACGATCCCTTCGTAATCGCGCATCGGCCCGTCGGTGACAAAGCCTGCCGCGCCGGCGTTCTTCATCATCCCCATCAGTTGATCGCCCGAGGCCGAGCAGCCCTGATGCCCATCGACTGCGGCAACCACCACGTCGCCGGGCTTGATCATCGACACCGCCGCCAGCGTCGCGAGGATTTCCGCCGGTCCATTGTCCGCGACAAGCGCCGGGCCACAGGCGGTGCAGTCATAATCGCGGCCAAAGCCGATCGGGCCGATGGCGGTGTCGAGCGCGCCCTTGCCGTTCATCGCGTCGCAAATGAACCCGGTCGGCAGGCCCTTGAAGGCGTCGATCTGGGCCTGTGTCGGGCGCGGGGCGGTCTTGATAAGGGTCAGAAACGGCGGTTCTTCGATCATGTCATTTGTCCTCAACGGGCAGGGTGGACGCACGCCAGAGCAAGCGGGCGTAGGCAAGGCCGGAACTGCTCGCCTGGCAGCGCGCCATATCGCGTTGCAAGCGTTCTGCGGGCATATCGCCAAGCAGGGCCAATTCTTCCATGCGGTCGCACTGTGTCAGGCTGGCGATCAGATCGTACTTGAGCTCGATCCCGGCAATCGCGGCGATCTGCTCCGGCGCGCCCGCCTTGATTGCATCCATCTCGGCGGTGATCCCGGTGCTCCATGTCTCACGCGCCTTGGTAAAGCACAGCGCGGCAAGGCTGGGGCTGTCCGCAGGTTCGGCAAGACAGGGCGCATGGGCCTCTTCGATGCAGATGGCGGGGTTTCCCTTCTTCGACTGGGCCTCCAGCAGGCAGGTCTTCGTCTTGTCGAGGTCAAAGTCCGCAAGGGCTGGCAGGGCGCTCGCGCCCATCAGCACGAACGCCAAAATGGCAGTTCTCATCCCATCTCCTCCCGTAGGGTGTGAGTAGCTCTTGCATTTGGTATACCAAATTGAAATGCTGCTGCAAGCCAGTGGGTAGACGCGGATGTCGCGCGCCCCTGTTATTCGGGAGGACATCATGTCAGATACGCGCGCCAACAAACGGTTCCGCTCGCAGGAGTGGTTCGACAATCCAAACAATCCGGGCATGACCGCGCTCTATGTCGAGCGCTATCAGAACAGCACCTTCACCCGCGAGGAGCTGCAAGGCGAGCGGCCGATCATCGGCATCGCCAACTCCGGCAGCGATCTTGCGCCCTGCAACAAGATCCACGTCTTCCTGATGGACCGCATCAAGGCAGGCATCCGCGAAGCGGGCGGGGTTCCGATGGAGTTCCCGGTGCATCCGATTCAGGAGACGGGCAAGCGGCCGACCGCGGCGCTGGACCGGAATTTGACCTATCTCGGTCTTGTCGAGGTGTTGCACGGCTATCCGATCGACGGCGTAGTCCTGACCACAGGCTGTGACAAGACAACGCCAGCGATGCTGATGGGCGCCGCGACGGCCGACCTGCCGGCGATTGCCCTGAACGGCGGTCCGATGCTGGACGGGTGGTGGAAAGGCAAGCGGGCAGGCTCCGGCTCGATTGTCTGGGAATCGCGCCGCCTGCTGGCCGAAGGCAAGATCGATTACGAAGAATTCATGTCCCGGGTCTGCGCCTCCGCGCCGTCGCTGGGCCATTGCAACACCATGGGCACGGCCTCGACAATGAACGCCATGGCAGAGGCGCTTGGCATGTCCCTGACCGGCAACAGCGCCATCCCTGCGCCCTTCCGCGAGCGCATGGCCATGGCCTTCGAGACCGGCAAGCGTATCGTGCAGATGGTTCTCGACGATCTCAAACCCTCCGACATCCTGACCCGCGAGGCATTCGAGAACGCCATTGTGGTCAACTCCGCCATCGGCGGCAGCACCAACGCCCCGCCGCATCTTCAGGCGGTTGCGCGTCATGCGGGCGTCGAGCTGAACGTGAAGGACTGGCAGACGGTCGGCTTTGACGTTCCGCTGCTGGTCAACATGCAGCCCGCCGGGGAGTATCTGGGGGAGAGCTTCTTCCGCGCGGGCGGCGTGCCTGCGGTGATGGGCGAGTTGATGAAGGCGGGCCGCATCCATGAGGGTGTCATGACCGCGACGGGCAACACGATGGGCGTGAACCTTGCGGGCGTCGAGAGTATGGATGTCGACGTCATCAAGACCGTAGCGGAGCCGATGCGCCAGAACGCGGGCTTCAAGGTGCTCTCGGGCAATCTGTTCGACTCGGCGCTGATGAAAACCTCGGTGATCTCGCCGGACTTCCAGAAGCGCTTTCTCTCGGAGCCCGGCAACGAGGGCGTCTACGAGGCCCGCGCCGTCGTCTTTGAAGGGCCGGAGGATTACCACGACCGGATCAACGATCCGGCGCTGGAAATCGACGAGACAAGCATCCTGTTCATTCGCGGCGTCGGCTGCGTCGGCTATCCCGGCAGCGCCGAGGTGGTCAACATGCAGCCGCCCGATGCGTTGATCCGGCAGGGCATCAATCATCTGCCGACGGTTGGGGACGGGCGGCAATCCGGGACATCCGAATCGCCATCTATCCTGAACGCCTCGCCCGAGTCGGTTGTCGGCGGCGGTCTGGCCCATCTGAAAACGGGGGATCGGGTGCGGCTCGATCTGAACAACTCGAAAATGGATGCGCTGGTGGACGAAGCCGAATGGCAGGCCCGGATCGACGCATGGGAAGCGCCGGAGATCCGCAGCCAGACCCCGTGGCAGGAGATCTATCGCAAGCACGTGGGGCAACTCGCGGATGGTGGCTGTCTTGAACTGGCGACGGCCTATCAGAAAGTGGCGCGCGATCTGCCACGCGACAATCACTGACGGCCTGAGCGGTTGCGCGGCGGGCCGGGGCATTGACCCATGGCCCGTCGCGCGCCACGCCGGAGAGTAAAACCAGAGAGATCAGGAACGAGGAGGTGCGCCATGGCGCAGACGATTATCATCACCGGTGGCGGGCAGGGCATCGGCAAGGCCTGCACGCTGGCCTTTGTCGAAGCAGGCTGGACCGTCGGTGTCGTGGGACGCCGGGCAGAGCCGCTGGAGGCGCTTGCCGCCGAACACGAGGGCGTCCTGGCACTGCCCTGCGACGTCTCCGACGAAGCAAGCGTCGATGTCGCCTTCGACAAGGCCATGGCGGAATGGGGCCGGATCGATTGCCTGTTCAACAACGCCGGTGTTTCGGTGATGGGCGGCACGATCGACGAGACCAGCGTGGCCGATTTCCGCAAGGCCATCGACATCAACCTGACCGGGTCCTTCATCTGCGCACGCGCGGCGTTTGCCCGGATGCGGGCGCAGGACCCGCAAGGCGGGCGGATCATCAACAACGGATCGGTCTCAGCCTATGTGCCGCGCTGGGGCTCGGCCCCCTATACGGCGTCCAAACACGCAGTGACCGGGCTGACACGCTCGATCTCGCTCGATGGGCGGCCCTACAACATCGCCTGCGGACAGATCGACATCGGCAACGCGTTGACCGACATGGCCGCGAAGATGACCAAGGGCGTGCCCCAGGCCGATGGCTCGATCGCCGTGGAGCCGGTGATGGATGTCTCGAACGTGGCGAAATCGGTGCTGCACATGGCCTCCCTGCCGTTGGAGGCGAATGTGCAGTTCATGACCGTCATGGCCAGCGCGATGCCCTATATCGGGCGCGGCTGAACCGAGACAGGCCCTTTACCCGACAGGCCGGGGGGGGGGCCGGTGCCGGGCCTGTCCTATGCGGTCCTGTCGCCGCGATCCGAGGGCTTCCGGCAAGACGCGTTCAACGCCTTGCCGGAAAGTGCTGCTTCAGGGCATGAGAACGCTGTCGATGACGTGGATCACGCCATTGGTCGCGGTGATGTCGGCGGTGGTGACGGTGGCGTCATCGACTTTCACGCCGTGCCGGCCGTCGATATGCACGGTGGAGCCCTGGACCGTCGCCACGGAGAGCCGCTTGCCGACAAGCTGGTCAGAGGTGACCGCACCGGGAACCACGTGATACGTCAGGATCGCGACCAGCTGATCCCTGTTCTCAGGCTTCAACAGGGATTCAACTGTGCCTGCGGGCAGTGCGTCAAAAGCTGCGTTCGTAGGCGCAAAGACCGTGAACGGACCGTCGCCCTTGAGCGTCTCGACAAGGCCGGCGGCCTGGACGGCTGCGACGAGTGTCGAGAAGTCGCTGTTTGACGCGGCGATGTCGACGATGTCATCCCCGTCATCCATCATCGGGGCACATGCGGCGGCAAAAGCGGCAACGCTGAGCGCGGCAAACGTCTTGAGTGCGAACCGGCGATTCATGGGTGTTTCCTTTCCAGACTGTCCATATTGCTGCGGGCAGGCGACCCATGGCCGCCGTGCCTCAGACACATACTCTACGGTGGTCCGGCATGTTCGGATCATTTGAAGCGCTGATTGGCCAGGGCACGCGGACAGGTGCCTTTTGACGGGGGTGCGGGGCACAGCCCCGCCCTACATCAGCGGGTGTGGGGCACCGGGCGCCGGATACGGCCCCGCACGGCGCGCTCGCGCTGCCAGATATAGAGCCCCGAGCCTATGATGATCGCGCCGCCGCCCAGGGTCCAGACGGTCGGCCATGTGTCGAAGAGCACCACCCCGGCCACGGCGGCCAGGAAGATCTGGATATAGATTACCGGCGCGAGGATCGACGCATCAGCCAGGCGATGCGCCGTCGTCGCGGCGATATGTCCGCCGGCGCCAAAGGCTCCGATCAGCAGAAATGCAATCCATCCCGTACCCGTGGGCCAGACCCAGGACCCGAAAACGAACGGCACAAGGGCCGCCGCCGCAATGCCGGAGGACCAGATCTGCTGGGTGGCGTTGCCTTCGATCCCGGCCAGCAGCCGCGTCATGATAAAATAGAGCGACGCCATGGTCAGCGCGGCGAGGTTCAGGAGCATCGCCGGATGAAACTCCACGCCCCAGGGCTGCATCACCACCAGAACGCCGATAAAGCCGACACAGACCGCAACAATTCGGCGCAGGCCGACCTTTTCGCCGAGGATCGGGATGGCCAGAAGCGTGACAACGATGGGTCCGGCGAACATGATCGTCGTGGTGACGGTGATCGGCAGATACTGCAGGGAGGTGAAATTGAACACCGTGCTGCCAAGGAGAAACAGGCTGCGCAGGAGTTGCTTGAGCGGAGCGTTTGAGACAAAGGCATCCCGCCCTTCCTGCGAGCCATAAAGCGTCACGGCAACGAGGAAATGCCCGAAGTAGCGTACGAAAACCACCTGCAGGGCAGGCAGCCCACCAAGGATCAGCCATTTTGCGGAGCTGTCGATGCAGGTAAAGCCCACCACCGCGAGCGCCATCAACAGGACGCCGGCGCCGGTGCGCTCCTCTCTTGGTTTTGCCTCGGACATGAAGACCTCCGCTCCGTTGCGCGCCGGGCTGAGTGCTTCGCCGGGCCGCCGTGTTGCGCCATTGAGTATTTGCCAAAGAGAAGAAGAGAGGCGGGCGCCCGCTGTGTCTTCTCTTGAAAAAAACTCAGGAGAGTGTCGCCGTCCGGACAGGGCGCCGGACGGCGAATGAGGTGACGTCAGCCGTTGGCCCAGCCGCCGTCGATGACATGACTTTGCCCGGTGGTGAAGCTGCTTTCGTCCGAACCAAGATAGACGGCAAGCTGCGCGATCTCGTCCGGCTGGCCGATGCGGCCCATTGGCTGGCGCGCGATGAAGGCGGCCTTGGCCGCTTCATAATCGCCGGTGCTGCGCAGGCGGTCATGCAAAGACGGGCTGTCGACCGTTCCGGGGCAGATGCAGTTCACCCGGATGCCTTTTGTCACATAATCCTTGGCCACCGATTTGGTCAGACCGATCACCGCCGCCTTGGATGTGCCGTAGATACAGCGCCCGGGCGCGGCGAGGATGCTGCCCGCCACCGAGGCGATGTTGACGATGGACCCGCCGCCGCGCTCCAGCATGCCGGGGATGGCCGCCTGCATGGAGTGGAACTGCGAGCGCACGTTTAGCAGCATGGCGCATTCGAAGTCCTCGTCCGTGGCTTCGAGGATCGTGCCGCCATGGACATATCCCGCGCAGTTGACGAGGATGTCGGGCGCGGCATCCTGAACCGCCCTGGTCAACGCGGCCTTGTCCGTGACATCAAGCGCCTGGGTCTCGCAATCGAGGCCGTTCAGCAAGTCGCTCTTGAGGTCGGTTGCCGTGACAATTGCTCCTTCGCGGATGTAATGGTCTGCGATGGCGCGGCCGATGCCCTGACCGGCGGCGGTGATGAAAGCGCGTTTGCCCTTGAGTCTCATGTTTCTTTTCCCAAGTTGCTCACCATCCAATCGACCATTTCCGGCACCATGAGGTCGCCCGATCCGCCATCCCGCGCTTCGCGCAACGTGGTATCGGCGGCCGTGGACATGCGACTGTGCTTGCCCAGATCCGCTGCCATCTGGCGATAGTAGCCGACGTCTTTCGCGCCATTGGCCACGGAGAAGGCCAGGTCGATCTTACCGTCCACGGCATAGTTGCGAATGAACTCCATCATGCCCGAGCGGTTCGGTCCGGCGGCCATCACATTGAAAAGGGAGTCGCGTTCGATCCCGGCTGCGTCCGCCATGGCAAAGGCCTCGGCCATCGCGTTGGCAGTGGTCATGGCATAGAAGTTGTTGATCAGCTTGATCGTATGGCCATTGCCGAGCTTGCCAAGGTGGAACACGTTTTCGCCCAGCACGTCGAGCACCGGTGTGACTTTGGCATAGGCCGCCTCATCTCCCGCACACATGATGTTGAGCAGACCATCCTTGGCATGCGCCGGGGTGCGGCCCAGCGGCGCGTCGAGATAAGCCGCGCCCTTCTCCTGCAATGCGGCGCCGATCTTCAGGGTCGACGCGGGCAGGGAGGTGCCGAAATCAATGACGATCTGCCCCGCTTTGGCACCGGCGAGCACACCATCCTCGCCATAGATCCGGCTCTCGACCTGATCGGAGGTGCCGACGCAGAGCATGACGATATCCGCCTGCTCCGCCAGCGCGCGGGCGCTCGATGCCTCGGTGCCGCCGCGCGCGGTCATTTCCTCGATGCCGCTGCGGTCCCGGTTGCCCAGTCCGATTACCGGATACCCGGCGTCCTGCAGACAGCCCACCATGGCGCGGCCCATAAGGCCCAGCCCGATGAAACCGATGGTTTCCTTGCTCATGTCATACTCCCTTGTAATCTCCAGGAACCTCAGCCGCCTTGACCGGCTTGCCGGTATGCCCCGAGAGGGCGGCGGCGAGGGTCATTTCCATGGCTGCGATGCCATCCTGCCCGGTGCAGAGCACATCATCGGTGCCGCCTGCAACCACTGAGGCAAAACGGTCGATCTGTGCAAGCAGCGGATCGATCCGCTCGAAGATTCGGCCGTCATGGCGCGCAAGCGGCTTTGACCATTCGATCTCGCCTGCTGCACTGCGCCCCCAACGGGTCAATGATGGAAAGGCCAGAGCCCCATCCGTGCCGACCAGGCGCAGGTAATCCTCACCGCTGCCCGCGATGGCCGGGTTTTCATGGCTGGCGGCCTCGAAAGACCACGGCGATGCGCCGGCGTCGGAAATCAGGAACGAGCCAAGCGCTCCGTTCGCAAAGCGAAACGCCACGCTCGCCGTGTCCTCAATGACAAAGCCGCGCCGGGCGGAGGAAAGCAACGCGCTGGCCTCCACCATCTCGCCGACAAGAAAACGCAACAGGTCGATCTCATGCGTGAGATTGGTCAGAAGCGGTCCCGCACCGGGGGCCCGCCGCCAATCCACATCATAATAGGTGTCGTGCTTGCGCAGGGACCAAAGCCCCTGCACCCCGACAAGATCGCCAAGTTCGGCGATGGCGTCTCGCGCCGCAATGGAAAACGGATGGCAGCGCCGATGATGCCCGGTGAAGAAAGGCAGGCCCTTGGCCTGCGCGCGCGTCACCAGTGTCCGCGCCTCCTCCAGAGTGGCGCAAGTAGGCTTCTCGACAAGAACGCCCCAGCCCCGTTCAAGACAGGCCAGAGCCGAAGCGAAATGATCCTGCGTCGGGGTTGCGATCACCGCCGCCCGCACCTGCTCCGGTACGTCCTCCAAAGACGCCGCCATCGGCAGCCCCTTCGCGGCCAACGCTTCCCGGAGCGCTGCGTTCGGTTCCACGACCGCCACGAGATCAACCCGGTCTGATAGCCCGGCGACCTCGATATGGCGCTGTCCGATCGATCCGGCCCCGATCACGCAAAGTGGCAAAGGCTCCGTCATTCGCGCCTCTCCTTCTGTTTCTTCTCTGTCAAAATATCCCGGGGAGTCCCGCAGGGACGGGGCAGCGCCCCAAATGGCTCGGATCGCCGCCTGCCGCCGCTGGCGTCCGAGGCGATCCGAAGACTCTCAAGGCGTCACATCACCGCGCCGATCTGCCACGGCACGAACTCATAGTCGCCAAGGCCCTGCAACTCGGACTTGGTCTTCTCGCCCGAGGCCATGCGGAGCCACATCTCGTAAATTTCGCGGCCGACCTCCTCGACGGTCTTGCCATCCGACAGGATGCTTCCGGCGTTCACGTCCATGTCTTCGTGTAACCGGCCATACATCTCGGAGTTGGTCGCCACTTTCATGCATGGGCTGGGTTTGGAGCCAAAAGCAGAGCCGCGTCCGGTGGTAAAGCACACAAGGTTGCAGCCCGATGCGATCATGCCCGTCACCGACGCCGGATCGTAGCCGGGGCTGTCCATGAAGACAAAGCCCTTGGCCGTCACCGGCTCGGCGTATTTGAAGACTCCCATCAAGGGCGTGGTGCCGCCCTTGGCCGAGGCCCCGAGCGATTTTTCGAGGATCGTAGTCAGACCGCCCTTCTTGTTGCCGGGCGAGGGGTTGTTGTCCATGGAGCCCCCGGCATTGGCGGTGTAGCCCTCCCACCACTTGATCAGGTCGATCAGCTTTTCGCCAACCTCGGGCGAGGCGGCGCGTGCGGTCAGCATGTGTTCCGCGCCGTAGATCTCCGGTGTCTCCGACAGCACACCCGTGCCGCCCTGGGCAACCAGAAGATCGCAGGCATGGCCCACCGCAGGATTGGCTGTGATCCCCGACCAGGCGTCCGAGCCGCCGCATTCAAGGCCCACCATCAGATCGGAGGCCGGGCATTCCTCGCGCGTGGCTTCGTTGACCAGCGGCAGCATCTTTTCGATCTGTGCAATGCCCAGCTCGACCGTGCGGCGCAGCCCGCCGACGTCCTGAATGTTCATGGTCCGGAACAGCGGGCCGGGGGTCAGCCCATAGGCTTCGATGAGCCAGTCGATCTGCATCATCTCGCAGCCCAGACCGGCCATGAGCACACCGCCGACATTGGGATTGCGCGCATAGCCCCAGAGCGTGCGCTGCAGCAGCTCGAAGCCGGTGCCGTCGCCGCCCATGGCGCATCCGGTGCCATGCACAAAGGCCGCGACGCCATCGACGTTCGGATAGGCGGCCAGCCGCTCTTCGGTGAAGTGTTCGGCGATCTTGCGCGCGGCGGTCGCCGAGCAGTTCACCGACGTCAGCACCGCAATGTAATTGCGGGTTCCGACCTGTCCCGTCGGGCGTCGGTAGCCCATGAAGGTGTCCTGCGTCGTGGCGGTGGGCGCCGGGCGCAGGTTGGTGCCGAAGTCATACGCGGTATCCACGTTGCGGAACTCAAGGTTGTGCGTGTGCACATGCGCACCCCTGGCAATGTCCTGTGCGGCATAGCCGATGACCTGGGCGTATTTCAGCACCGGCGCACCTTTTGGGATATCCGCCGTGGCCAGTTTGTGGCCGCGCGGGATCAGCTGGGTTGCGCCGTCCTGCCCGGCTTCGAGCGTGGCGATGGCGGTGACGACGTTATCTGCGTCGGAAAGGCGGACTGTGTTCATGGTCACTCTCGTGTTGTTGGCGGGGAAGGGGCGTTGCCCCGGCTCGGACGAGCCTCCCCCGGCGGTATTCGGTCCAGCGCCAAGCCGATGCTCAGGCCGGGGCGTCACCGGTTCAGCAATGGGTCGGTATGTGGTCCTTGGGCGCAAGGGGGGCGCGGGCGTCGATCCTGGCGTCTTGATGGACGGTTCGGTCTCTCTGCCCGGTGTCGGGTCGGGTGCGGGCGCAGGCGGTGAAGGCAGTGAAATGCCCCCGTCCGGCGCGCGCGCCGGTGACGGTGCTGCGATTGTCAAAGCGACCGCGAGCCAAGTCGAAGGTGTTGTTACAGGAGGCACGCGGGGTCAGCGAGTGAACTGGCACAGCGCCGTCAGCCCTGACCGCTTCCACCATGGCAGCGCCCAGCCTGTCATCGACGATCATCTCGCCTTTGCTCTCGAATGACGCGATCTGTTCAGCAGTAAGAAAGAGAGGCATTGCGAGACCTTATCAGCGGCTTGAAACGGGTGCGTGACAGAGGTCCGGCGTGCAGATGTCGGGCCTCGAAGAGGCGGGGCGATCCGCCCGGGGCTGCCGTTGCTGTTTTGGATATTTGAACAGAGAAGAAGCAGCACGAAGCGCTCCGGGCGACCAAGGGGCCGCCCGGAACAGACGGTTCAGAGGAAGATCGTCACGATCGGCGGCCAGGCCAGCAACACTGCCAGTGCCAGAAGCTGCAGGCAGATGAAGGGCAGGAAGCCGCGGAAGATGTCGGTCAGCGAGATATGCGCCGGGGCGACGGACTTCAGGTAGAAGGCCGCGGGCCCGAAGGGCGGTGAGAGGAAGCTGACCTGCATGTTCATACAGAACACCACACCGTACCAGATCGGGATGTAGCGCGCGTCGACGTGACCGAAGAAGCCGATTTCCTCGGCGGGCAGTTTGGTCACGATCGGCAGAAACACCGGCATGATCAGCAACACGATCCCGACCCAATCCATGAACATCCCCATGATCAGGAAGATGAACATCATGACCAGGATCACACCCATTGTCGGCATTTCGGCACCGACGATCATGTTGGCAACATAGGTCGGACCACCGGCGAGGGTGTAGGCCGCGGCCAGCGCCGAGGCGCCGATGGTGACCCAGATGATCGTGCCCGTCGATTTGAGCGTACGCATCAACGAATCCCAGACGATGTCAAAGGTCATTTCACGGCGGACCGTGCCGATGACAAAGACCGCGATCACGCCCATGGCCGCCGCTTCGGTGATGCCGGTGATGCCACCGTAAATCGACCCGAGCACCACGCCGACAACGACGATGGGCGCGACAAGGCCCTTGCCCATGTTCCAACCGGTGGCGGCGCGCTCCTTGCCCAGAACGAGCGTGGTGGCGACGCCGATGGCGGCGACGATGGCGAGGGTGATGATCTTGCCTTGCATGACTTCCCAGACGGTGGTGACACCGTCGTCCGACATCTGGCTTCCGCTGAAGAACGAGATCACCAGCATCAGCGCAATGAAGCCCAGCGCCGCATAGGTCATGAACCTGGCGAGGAAGGCCAGGAACAAAGCCGCCTTGGTGACGCCTTTGGGATCGTTGGGATCCTCGGGCGGCAGCGGTGCGAGGGAGGGGTTCATGCGTGTGCGCACGAAGATATAGATGATGAAGAACGTGGCGAGCATGAAGCCGGGCAGGAAGGACGCCGTGAAGAGCGCCTTGATGGAGGTCTCCGTGACAAGGCCGTAGAAGATCAGAACGATCGACGGCGGGATCATGGTGCCGAGCGAGCCGGACGCACAGATCGTACCGATGGCAAGGTTCTGGTCATACTTGAGACGCAGCATCTGGGGCAGGGCGATCAGGCCGAGCAGAACTACTTCGCCGCCGATGATGCCCGACATGGCAGCCATGATGACGGCCATGATCGAGGTCACGAAGGCGATGCCGCCGCGCACGCGGGAGAGCCATTGGTTTAGCGACGTATACATGTCCCGGGCAATGCCCGAGCGTTCAAGCATCGCCGCCATGAAGATGAACAACGGCACCGAGATCAGGACGTAATTTGTCATCTGGCGGTAGACCGCCTGACCCAGAACCGACAGGGGCCCCTGTCCGAAGGTGCGGAACAGGATGTCCACGTCGAACTTGAGCACCAGGGTGACCACCGCGAGGAACGCCGAGGCAAAGCCAAGCGGCATCCCGATGGCCAGCAGGGCAAACATGCCGAGCAGGAGGATAAGGGAGAGTGTGCCGATATCGACCATTACTTGGGCTCCTCGAGGGTCTTGCGGATGTTCTCGATCTCGATTTCGTCGATATCGTCCGCCGAGTGGTGCTGCGGATCCTTGTTCCAGTCGGCGATCAGGTTCGAGATGGCCTGAATCGTGACGAGAACGATGATGAACAGAATGGCGGGTTTGACGGTACCGGGAATGGCCGGATCCCAGGCGGTGCCGAAGGTCTCCATACGCATCATGCGGCGCATCGCATCGTTGTATCCGCCCCAGACAAGGGCAAAGGTGAAGACACAGATCAGGAAGACCGAGATGGTGTCACAGGTCTTCTGCGCCCAGCGCGGCATCAGGTCGTAGATGACGTAGATGCGGATGTGGCTGCGCTGTTGCATGGCGTATTGCCCGGCAAGCAGAAACAGGAAGGCCGCGATCCACAGGCTCAACTCGTTGGCCCAGAGGGTCGGGCGCGAGAAGACGTAGCGTGAGACGACTTCGTAGAACATGACCAGAACGACCAACCCGGTCGAGATCATGGCAATGCGCGATGTCACCAGGGACAGTATGTCGAAGAAGCCGTGCGGCTCGTCCTCGATGGCGCCCTTGGTGTCGGACAGGTAGATCGACGTCAGCAGCAATGTGGCCGCAATGCAGAAGAGCATGATCAACACGATCACGCCGCCTTCGGATGGCCTGATCATTTCGTGCATGCCGATGGCGTCTTCGCTGATGATCTTGTTGATCGCCAGCCAGATGAATATTAGCGCGGTCAGTCCGGCAAAGCCAGTCGCGGCTTTCTTGACCGGTGCCCTGAGCGACCCCAACCAGAGGCTGTTCTCTTGCATGGTCCTGCCTCCTCCTGCTCTGAAGATGTTGAAAAAATTGGCGAGCCCCGGAAGGGGGCCCGCCGCTCATCACCGGACCTGAATTGTCAGGTCCGACAGATTATTCGCTGATCAGGCCCAGCTGTGTGAGATAGGTCCGGTGGCTGTCCAGAAGCGCGGCGGCCTCCGGCGAACGGGTGCCCCAGTCTGCCCATGCAACCTGCGCCGCACGGCGGAACTCTGCACGATCTTCTGCCGACCAGTTGTAGAGGGTCACGCCCTGTGCCTGCAGTTCAGCAGCGGCTTCGGCGTTGGCCTTCTCGTTGAAGAGGGCGATCTGGAAGGACAGTTTCTGCCAGGCGGTGTCGATGATGCGACGGTGCTTTTCGGAGAGGCCATTCCAGACGTCGAGGTTACACGCGAGGTGGTCCGACGGCATCGAGTGGAAGCCGGGGTAGGTGGCGTGCTTGACGATGTCATAAAGACCAAGGCCAACGTTGTTGGCGAGGCCTGATGCATCGGCGCCGTCGATGATGCCGGTTTCAAGCGCGGTAAAGATCTCGGTGAAGTCCATCACGATGGGCGAGGCGCCCAGCTCTTCGAAGATCTCGGTTTCCATGCCCGGAGGCGAACGGAACTTCCAGCCTTTGATGTCTTCGAAGCCGGCCAGCGGCTTGGAGGACGACAGCGATTCCTGGCCATAGATGGACCAACCGATCAGCTGCATGTTGTTGGCGTTGTACAGTTCCTGCGCGGCGTCGTAGCCACCGCCGTAGTACAGCCAGCTGTACTGCTGCCACGGGGTGTCGTAGCCGCCCATGATGTCGCCGACGAACTGGAACGCCGGGTTCTTGCCGGTCTGGTAGGCACCGCCGGTTGCGTCACAGTCGACGATGCCGTTGATCGCGGCGTCGAAGGTCTCGGTCGTTGCGACGACGGAGGACGAGTAGAACATCTCGATGGCGATCTCGCCGCCGGACATGGTCTGCACGTCATCGATGAAGGTCGCGAGGCGCTGACCGGTGGGATGCTCCGTGGCATAGTGCGTCTGGATGCGCAGGGTCACGTCCTGTGCAAATGCGGCTGTGCCCGTTACGGCAACCGAAGCCACGGCAGCGGATTTCAAAAGGGTTTTGAGCGTCATGTTTTCCTCCCCAAGGGCTGCCTCCTCAAGCCGCCCTGATTGCATTTAGGCCAAGTTTTCGTCGGCCACTCTCAGATGGTATACCATCTTGCGGGGCCACGCTAACCAAACCACAGTCGACAGGCAAGGATTTTTGGTATACCAAATTCTGCTCATGGGAGGTCGCCCTTTCGGGGGCGGGCGAACGCGGCAAAACCACGTAGAACAATAGTCAAAAGGCCGCCGAATGCCGGAAGAAACATTGCCGGACCAGATCGCGAATCAACTGCGTCGGGACATCCTACGCGGGAAACTCGCGCCTGGGGCACAAGTAAAAGAGCGCGACAACGCCGCCGAAATGGGCGTGAGTCGCACACCGATGCGCGAGGCGATTCGGATTCTCGCCAAGGAGGGGCTTGTCGTTCTGCGACCGGCGCGCAGCCCTGTGGTCGCGCAGCTCACGCTTGACGAGGTGGCGGACAACATCGAGGTCCTCACGACACTCGAACTGATGTCGGCCCGCCTGGCGGTTGATCGGGCCAGTGAGGCGCAAATCGAAGAGATCGTGGAAATCCAGAACCGTATGGAGCGGCTCTATGATGACATCGACATGATCGACGTCTTCGAGCTTGATATGGAGTTTCACAAGGCCATCGTGCGCGCCGCCAACAATCCGGTTCTGGTGGAGGCCCATGGCTCCGTGCTGTCGCGCCTGTGGCGCGCGCGCTATCTCTCGGCAAGCCGCAAACGCTCGCGCGATCGGGTGCTGGCTCAGCACAATGGCATTGTCGAAGGGCTGCAGACCCGTGACAAGGCGCTGCTACATGGGTATCTGTCCAATCATCTCGAACATCTGCTGATCAACGTGCAGGATTTCTTCGAACATGCGAATGACGGGCCGGATACGCCCGCATCGCCCACATCTGCCGCGTGATGAGGCGCGGACGGACAAATTCACGAACCAAGGAAAGACGAGAGCGATGAAACTTCTTCGTTTCGGCCCCAAGGGCCAGGAAAAGCCGGGCATTCTCGATGCGGATGGCAAAGTGCGCGACCTGTCGGGCCAGGTGCCCGATTTTGCCGGGCAGGGGGTCTCGCTGGAGGCGCTGGACGCTGTTCGGGCCATCGACGTGAACAGCCTGCCGGTCGTCGAAGAGCCGGGCCGCATCGGATCGTGCCTCGCCTCCGTGCCGAACTTCTTCTGCGTTGGCCTGAACTATGCGCTGCACGCCAAGGAAAGCGGCATGGACGCCCCGGCAGAACCGATCCTGTTCTCCAAGGCCACCTCGGCGCTCTCCGGTCCCTTTGACGACGTGGTCATTCCGCGCAAATCCACCAAGGGCGACTGGGAAGTCGAGCTTGGCGTGGTGATCGGCAAATCCGCCTCCTATGTTAGCGAAGAGGATGCGCTGGACTACGTCGCGGGCTATTGCACGATCAACGACGTCTCCGAGCGTGAATTCCAGATCGAGAGACTCGGTCAGTGGATCAAGGGCAAATCCGCCCCGACCTTCGGCCCGACCGGTCCCTATCTTGTGACCGCCGACGAAGTGGGCGATCCGCAAAACCTGCGCGTCAGCCTCGATCTCAATGGCGAGACGGTTCAGGACAGCAACACCTCCGACATGATCTTCTCCGTGCGTGAAATCGTCAGCTACATGAGCCAGTTCATGGAGCTGCAGCCCGGTGACATCATCGCCACCGGCACGCCCTCGGGCGTCGGCATGGGCATGAAGCCGCAGCGCTTCCTCAAGCCCGGCGACGTCATGGAAATCGAGGTTCACGGCCTTGGTCGCCAGCGTCAGACCGCCGTGGCGGCTGACTGATCTGCATCTCGGGCGCGCGGGTTTTCCAGTTGAAAGCCCGCGCGTCCCTGTCGCGGTCCGAGTGCCATGGCACGCCCCCCCAGCCTCAATGCTTATCTCCACTTCGAGTGCGTGGCGCGGCGTGGCTCGCTCAGCCGCGCGGCGGAGGAGTTGAGCGTTAGCCCGTCGGCCGTCAGCCAGCAAATCCGCCAGCTCGAAGAGCAGATGGGCGTCAAGCTGTTCCGCCGGCAAGGGCGGGCCCTGCGCCTGACACTGGAAGGGGAGCAGCTGTTTCGCGCGAGTTCCGGCGCGATTCGCATGCTGCGCGACGCACAGGCCCAACTTGGCCAGAGCCGCGACGCCCGTCGTGTGAACTTGCGGGTCACCCCCAGTTTCGGCGTGCGCTGGCTTGGTCCACGCCTGTCACGCTTCGTCATGAAATATCCCGATTGGGACCTCCGGGTCGATGCGGCCCCGGACCCGTCCGATTTCGAACGCGAGATCATGGACCTCGATATCCGCTATGGCATTGGAGGCTGGCAAAGCTACCCGGAGCGCGCGGTGCTCGACGATTGCGTGTTGCCGCTGTGCAGCCCGGATTATCTCGCCAGCTTGCCGGAGTCTCCGGAGGAGCGACTGGACGCCGCACGGCTGATCGACAGCGCCCGGGCGTTGTGCCAGTGGGACATGTGGCTCTGGCGCATGGGGCTGACAACCGCGTCCAACCGCAAATCCATCCTCATGGACCGTTCTTCGATGGCGCTGCAACTGGCGCTCGACGGGGCGGGGGTGTGCCTCGAATCTCTGGCTCTGGCCGCGTCCGAGGTCGAAACCGGCGCGCTTGTCCCGGTAACGCCGCACCTGCCGGTGCTGCGGTTTCCGGCCTACTGGGTGCTCAGCCCCGAACGCAACCTGTCGCGCCGCGCCGTTCGCCTTTTTCTCGACTGGCTGGCGGGCGAGGGGACAGAGCATGAAGAAACCCTGCGCCGCATCGTGGTGGCGCACGGCCTGCGGATGGAAACCATCGACGTGGGGGACTGGTTCGTCTCCGGCCCGGACAGTTGAGCGATCCCGCGCGCCCGGCCCGGATGGGGCGCGGTACAGGCGCCCCATGACACTCGGGGAGTGCGTTACTCCAGCCCGAAAACCATCGTCACCTGCCCCTGCAGGGTGATCTCACCGGCCGCGACCGGCACGCTCATCGCCTCCGCTCTGAGCATCGGCATATCGCCCGAGGCCACCATGGGCGTTGCGGAATCGGTGATCGTCAGCACCGGGCCAAGCGTCACCCCGGCCGCACCGGCATAGAGCTTGGCCTTTTCCATGGCGTCGCGCACCGCCTGGCGGCGTGCTTCTTCCTGCAGCGCGCGCGGGTCCTGCACATCGAAGCTCAGGTTGGCGAGACTGTTGGCGCCATCATCCAGAACCGCCTTCAGCACATCGCTCAGCTTTTCCAGATCGCGCACCCGCACCGTTACCATGTTCGTTGCCTCATAGCCGTCGCGCTCGCGTACCCCGTTGACCGACCCATTGCTCCAGCGCTCGTCAAGCCGCAGCCCACTGGTCTGGATGTCGCGCGCATCAATGCCCATGGCGGTCAGCCGCGACAGGATCGCATCGAGCGCTTCGCTGGTCTTGTTCATTGCGCCAACGGCGGTTTCATCCTGCGCCCGCGCCCCGAGCGAGATCTGTGCCATGTCGGGCACGGCGGCCACCGTTCCCTGGCCGGTGACGGTCAGGCTGCGCAGGGCAGCCTCCTGGGCGGCAAGCGCCGCGGGCAGCGGGGCAAGCAGGGCAGCGATCAGGGCAAGGCGCAGCATGGAAAACTCCTGGAACAAGGCTGTGAACTCTTGGCTAATGTCGTGGTACGGGCAGCGCTCCGCAACCCTGCCGCGCAGCTTTTCTTTTCCTCGGCAAAAGCTTGCTCTATATTGAGGGTGTACAGGAAATTGACTCCCACGGACTTTGTGGGACTGCTAGAGACCATGCATGGTACCTGATTTTGCGCTTTCCCTCTCCTTCGAAGGTATTGCCCTGCTGCGGCATGTGAATGGCCGCTGGGCGCGCCTGTCCGAAGTGGCTCTCGATGAGCCGGATCTCGATATGGCGGTTGTCGCTCTGCGGGAGCAGGCTCTGGCCCTCGATCCTGAGGGCGGCAGCAAGGTCGTTCTGGTGATCCCGAACGAGCAGATCCGCTATCTCGATACACCGGATCCCGGTGGCGACGCGGCAGCGCGCGATGAGGCGATCCGCACCGCGTTGGCCGGGGCGACACCCTATGCGGTTTCGGAGCTGGTCTATGACCATACCGCCGACCGTGGGCGGCTTCTGGTCGCGGCCGTGGCGCGCGAAACCCTTGAGGAAGCAGAAGACTTCGCCCGCAATCATGGCTTCGAGGGGGTCTCGCACGCCGCCATCGCCCCGGCGGACGCCTTCAAGGGGGCCGTCTATTTCGGCAAGGTCAAAAGCTGGAAAGGCCGCGCCCGGCGTTTGCCGGAAGCCATTGAGGTGTTCGAGGCCGATGAGGCGGCTTTTGCGCCCGTCCTTCCGGCTCCGCCCGCGCCTGATCCAGTCCCCGACACCGCAGCGCCCGAGTCTTCCGAGCCAGTCGTCCAGACAGCGCCCGAGGTCGCGCCGCGGGGGGCGGAAGCCGAACCAGAATCGCAACCGGTGGAGGCAGTCCCGCCGCAGGCCGGGGATGCGCCGCAAAGCGCGCGCGACCTCCCCGCGTCCGGGCCCGCCACCGACACGCCCGATGCCGCGCAGCACGTCGACGAGCCCGAGCCGAAAACCGTGTCGCAGCCGCAGCCCGAAGACCCGTCCGCCGTAGAAACGCCCCCGGTGCCCGCGAGCCCGCCGCAGGCGGACACGCCCGCTATCGCTGAGCCTGAACCGACGGCTGCCGATCCGGAGGCCGGGGCAAACGTGTATTTCTCGACCATTCGCGCCGTGCTCGACGACGCCGGGTCCGAAAGCAAGCCGCCGGAAGCGCCGCGGGCAGAGATCAAGTCGCGTTTCACGCCGGTTGCCACGCCGGACGAAACAGTCGCGGAAACCGCGCCCGAGACACCGGCCCCGGCCACATCCGGCCCGGCACAGCCGCCAGTGACCCCGAAAGCCGAGACGCCATTGACGGCCCGCGATCGTGCCGTGGCGCTTGCCGCGCGCGCGCCCCGGTCGGAAGGGGAGGGCGTCCCTGCGCCGAAGCCGGTCGGCGCCGACGCCGGTCCGAAATCCGCCGGGATCACCTCCGGCATGATCGAAGCCGCGCAGCCCGCGCCGCGCCCAGGCCGGAAATCCGGCGCCGCCGCTGCCGCTGCACGCTTCTTGTCGCGGCGCAAGAACAAGGCCGATACGGCGGACCGTGCGGCTGTACCGGTCGCCACGTCGCCGGAACTCTCTGCCAAACCTTTCCCCAAGGCCCCGGCGCCAAAGCCCGCTTCGCCAAGCGTGCGCATCGACCCGGGACTGACGGCGGTGCCGCCCGAGTCCGGCAACCCAGGATCGCTTGGCAAGATGGCCGCGGCCAAGGCGCCGCCGCGCTCCGCTCCGGGCACGGGCGTCGCCGCGATGCGGACGGCCATGCCGAATCCGGGAACGCCAATCAAGAATGCCGCCGTTCCCCCGGCGCCTTCGGGCGATGGCACCGCCGCCATCGCCAGTCAGAGCGAAGCCGACCGGATGACGATCTTCGGGGCGCGTGGGCAGGATGTGGGGGGCAAGCCGCGCTTCCTCGGGCTGATGCTGACCGCGACGCTGCTGCTCTTCCTTGCCGGTGTTGCGGCCTGGGCATCGGTCTTCCTGCACGATGGTCTGGCCGGATTGTTCCGCGATGATGCGCCGGAGGCGATCGCCAGCCTGCCGGAGGGCTCCGCAACGATCAGCAGCGCCGATCCCGAGACCGGGCAGGCCCTTGCCCCGGCGCAGCCCGCGTCACCGGAAGTCGAGGTCGAAACCACCGAAGCGGAACAGGACACACAGCTCGCGGCGCTGGACACCCTCGATGACAGCACCCGCCCCACCGCGCGCCCGGTGCAGCCGATCCAGCCACAAGCGCTGACCGCGGATGAGGCTGCGGCCACCTATGCGGCAACGGGCTACTGGCTGCGCGCGCCGACGCCGCCCCGGACACCGCCAGAGGACAGCGTCGATCAGGTCTATGCCGCCTCCATTGATCCGGTTGTGCAGGAATCCGATGCTGTCGCGCTGCCCCAGGCCAGCGAAATCGGTCCCGAATTGGCGATGCTCGATCCGGGCCTGCCGCCGCCTGCAGGCATGACTTTTGATTTTGACCCGCGCGGTCTGATCCGGGCGACGCCGGAGGGCGCACTGACGCCGGATGGCTTGCGGATTTACACCGGCCTGCCGCCAGCTGTTCCGCCACGCCGCCCGAATTTTACCGCACCGGAGAGCACCGCAGTGCCGGAAACCGGCGCCGCGAATCCGCTGCGTGAAACGCGTCCGGAGGCCCGCCCGGACGATATCGTCGAACAGCGCGAACGGGCCACGCAAACCGGCCTCTCCACCGCCGAGCTTGCCGGGCTGCGCCCCGTGATGCGGCCTCGCACCGAGCAGGAAGCCGCCGTCGATGCGGAGCCGGAAAGCCCGGCCACCGAGCAGGCGGTCACAGCGTCGCTTGTGCCGGTGACCCGTCCGCGTAACATGAGCGCCATCGTCGAACAGGCCCGGACCGCCGCGCCGCAGGCGGAGGTCCAGACCGCGTCTGCCGCCGCCATCGCCCCGCGCACGGTACAGCCCAGTGGCACGACCGCCGGAAGCGTCGCGCGCTCGGCCACCGTCACCAACGCCATCAACCTCAGCAAGGTTAGCCTGATTGGCATCTACGGCACCCCGTCCAACCGCCGCGCGCTCGTCCGCTTGCCCAGTGGCAGCTACAAGAAAGTGCAGGTCGGAGACCGGATTGACGGCGGGCGTGTGGCCGCGATCGGCGAGAGCGAGCTGCGCTATACCAAGAGCGGTCGCAACCTGACCCTGAAAATGCCGCGCGGCTGAGGGGCGGTCTCACACCCGGTCCAGGCTTTCCTGCACGGTCTCGAAGAACTGACCGAGCTGCGCGCCATCAACCAGCGCATGATGCACCTGAATCGCCATGGCCATGCGCCACCCTCCCGGCTCCTGAACGATCCTGCCCCAGCTGACGCGCGGGATGCAGTCGTTCGCATGCGGCAGGGCGTTGTCGATGGCGGTGAAATCCAGCCACGGCAGGCAGGACAGAAACGCCACCGAATCCTGCGTTGTCCCATCGGTGGCATCAAGTCCATCAGACAGGCGCGCGTGTTCAATGCAGCGCTGCGCCTCCGCATCGAGCGCCGCGAAATCCGTTTCGAACGGCACGTAGGCATAGTTGAAGTCGCCCCGCGCCCGAGGCACCGTCATCGACAGGGCCAATCGGTCGTGGCGGACAACGGTCTGCCCGCGAAACCGCATGCACAGTTCCGGCACCGCATGCAGACCGGCGCCAATCGCATAAAGGCAGGCGCGATAGGGTGAGAGCCCTTCGGCTTTGCGCGCCATCACGTGATCCAGCCTGAGCCGAACCGTGACCGCGTAATGCGGTCGTTCGAAACTGCGATAAAACCGAAACTGCTCGGCGCGGGGCCATGTGTTCATATCGACGAGATGCTCTGCCATGGCGGCAGGGTAGTCCGATTCTCAGACGTGTGAAATGGCCGGTGTGCTTGCCTGCTTTCGCGGCACTGCCTGTGACTTGTGCATTTGCGCAGGGTGGTTCACCTTTCTTAAGGACGCTCTATGGTCTATTCCTGAGATCAAGTGTTCGCGGGTAGATCGGCCGCGCCGCCCGCCTCTCATTGCGCCTCGCCCGTCGGGCCGCGCGATGGGACGCGGCGGGCGACACAGGTCCGAACCCGCCGTTCAAAGACGGAGCATCGACATGGCGCGACCCATCGTGGGCATCATCGGCAATTCCTTCCTGATCAACGATCAGTATCCCGCACACGCCGGCGGCACGATGAATTCTGAGGCGGTCTCGGAGGTGTCCGGGTGCCTGCCGTTGCTGATCCCCGCCGATCCGCGCCTTGTCTCGGTCGAGGAGTTGATGGAAACCTGCGACGGCTTTTTGTTGACGGGTGGTCGCCCCAATGTGCACCCGGAGGAATACGGCGAGTCCTGGACCGAGGCGCACGGCGCTTATGACCGGGCGCGCGATGCGATCACGCTGCCGCTGGTCCGGGCCTGTGTGGCGCGCGGCCAACCGTTTCTGGGCATCTGCCGTGGCTTTCAGGAGGTCAACGTGGCCATGGGCGGCACGCTCTATCCGGAGATCCGCGATCTGCCTGGCCGCATGAACCATCGCATGCCGCCCGATGGCACGCTCGAAGAGAAGTTCGAACTGCGTCACACGGTGACGCTTCAGGAAGGCGGCGTGTTCCACCAGCTGTTCGGCAGCACCGAGGTCATGACCAATACGCTGCATGGACAGGGGATCAAGACGCCCGGCGCGCGCATCGTTATCGAAGGCCACGCTCCCGATGGCACGCCGGAGGCAATCCATGTGGAGGGCGCAAAGGGCTTTACGCTGTCTGTTCAATGGCATCCGGAGTGGGACGCCGCCAACGATCCGGTCTCGCGTCCGCTCTTCGTCGCCTTTGGCGATGCGGTTCGGGCCTGGGCGGCTGAGGCGTCCGGCAGTTTGCGCCGCAGCGCCTGATCACGAACAGCTGTCGCTGGCCTGTGCGCGGGCCAGTTCCCATTGATCCGCATAGGACCAGCCGCTCGCTCGCGGGCGGTCTTCCATCAATACCTGCGTGGCCTTCTGAGCAAAGCAGGCGCAGTCTACGCCTGGCATGCTCGCCTGGCACATGGCATATCCGCCGTCCTTGGCCGCCTCCGGCAGGCTGCGGGTCTGAAGCGTATCGACCGGCGCCTCCCAGGATGTCAGCGGCTTGAACTGCGCGACAGCGGTCACAAAAAGCCCGCCACCCAGGAAAATGGCAAGGACGATGCTGGTTTCGATCGACATGGGACCCTCCTTCGCTTTCAGGTATCGGGTATCACCAGGGGGTGCCCGCACAGGCGGGCCGCTCACTCCAGGGCTGCGCAGAGCGACGGCGCAGGCTCTCAGTCTAAGGCAGGCGATATCGCATCGCCTAACGGCGAATGCCTTCAATCTTAACCGTTGATAGGAGTCGTCTGAGCGCAAGAGCCCAGTGCCGCCAGACAGCCCGCGTCTGAGCAAAGACCACGAACAGGGTCGAACCCGGAGGTCACCGGGCCGCAAAACGCGGCCCGTCTTTGGTTATTGCAGGGCAGTCAGGCGGCCTCAGAGAGGCTGAATGTCAGCTGCCATCTCCCGGCCGTCCCGGCCTTCGCGCAGCTCGTAGCTGACTTTTTGATTGTCGGCGAGGCCGGTCAGACCTGACCGCTCAACCGCCGAAATATGGACGAAAACGTCTTTTCCACCCGCATCGGGCGCAATGAAGCCGTAGCCTTTGGTGGTGTTGAACCATTTCACGGTGCCGCTCGGCATAGTCTCCGTGCTCCTTTCCCAGTCATTTAAGTGGCCTTGCCGTGCGCAAGGTTGCCGCGTCACATTCGCCTTTCAGCAAAGAACGCGGTGGCCGCAGTTCCGGGACTGATCGTCGAAGGTCACATCTTCAGGTTTTGCGGTGCCACTGCAAAAATCAAGTAAAACGTCCTCGTATTTCAGCAAACAGGCTCTTATGTGAACGAAATCGACGAAGGAAATGGCATGATCCTCTATGGTTTGAAGACCTGCGACACCTGTCGCAAAGCGCGTAAAGCCCTGCAAGACGTTCAATTTATGGATGTTCGCGACGACGGTGTTCCGTCTGATGTTCTGGACGCGGCCCTCGCGCAGTTCGGCGAAAAACTGCTCAACACGCGCTCGACCACATGGCGCGGCCTGTCCGAGGACGAGCGTGCCCGCGCCCCTGCCGCGCTGCTGCGCGATCACCCGGCGCTGATGAAACGCCCGCTGATCGTGGACGGCGACACCATGGTGCTTGGCTGGGACAAGGCGGCGCAATCGGCGCTTGGGGTGGGCTGATGCGGAACGCGGCACTGACCCTTGGCATCATCGCGGGTGTGTTCGGCATGCTCGTCGGGTTTTTCGGCTTTGGCTACACAGAACTGGCGCGGCATGTCTCGGGGATCGAAGACGCCTTTGGCATGTTCGATGATCCGGACCTGGTGCGTGTCGTGTCGATCCTCTCGCCCATGCTGGCCATTGCCGGCGGGGCCATGGCGAAATCGCGGGCGCTTTGGGGTGGCATTCTGCTGCTGATCTCCGCCTTTGGCATGTACAGCGCCTTTGGCTTCAACGTCTTCACCATGTTCCCGATCTGCTTTGCCGGACTTGGCGGTGTGCTTGCCCTCGCTGCGGGTCAGCCGGACGAGCCCAAGTCGCACTTCGGCAAGACACCCTGATCCGTCAGGCCGGTGCCAAATCCGGCCCCCGCCGCGCCATCAATAGTCGATCGACCGACAGCGCCCCGGCGCCCTTGATCACCAACGTCAGCAAAAGCAGCATCCAGAACGCCCGCTGATCAAGGATCAGACCGTCCGGTGCCCGGTCGAACCACGCGCCAAGCGTCTGTGCATGGGCAATGCCGCCATGCCCGTAAAGATCGGTCAGGCTCTGCAAGACGACAAAACCGATCATCCCCAAAGCCGCCAGCCGCGTCATCAGGCCGATCACGATCAGCAGCGGCAGGATGAATTCGGCCCATGTCCCGGCAGTCACCACCGCCCAGTGCCAGAGGCTCAGGTTCTCGGTGTTGTAACGCGCCGCCTCGAAGGCGCGCGGGAAGATCTGCGCATAGGCGCCGGTGCTCGGGTTGAGAAAACCGAAGACGCCATCGCCGAGCTTGGTCAGCCCCGAGGCCCAGAAATAGCCGAGAAGCGTGGCGGCAAAAACCAGCCGCGCAAATACAGGCAAGACCCCGTCTCCCCGGCGTTCCACAGGGCCGGACGCCCTTGCATACAGCGAAAAAAGCCAGTCCATCGGTCTCTCCTATGCCTCTGTCGTCATATCGGCCAGCGCCCCGCCGCGCAGCAGCAGCGCCATCATCGCGGCAAGATCGAAATCCGCGCCGGCAGCCTCCAGCGCCGCGCCGAAGGTCGTGCCCTGTTGCAAGGCCATGACAAAATCCGCGCCGCCCGGAGGCAGAATATGCGGCTCTGGATCGAACGCCGGCCGCAGGATCAGCACGTCTTCTGCCCGCGCCTCAGGCTTTGCCCCACCTCGCAGCGCAAACCGCCAAACCGAGGCCACCGGCCAGGGTGATCGCAAGAGCCGCACCGAAGGCGCCAGCCGCAGTGTCGCCGCCATCAATACGCTCTCGGACAACCCCTGCAGTCGCGCGGGATCGAAGGGCGGGGCGTCGCCCGCGTGATAACTCTCGCGCAGCGCAAATTCGAGCCGCGCCACGTCCGGCAGATAGCCAATCGGCTTCAGCGCTTCGGTCTGTGCGATCATTGCCGCAAAACCCGCGCCATACCCGGCCATGACCGGTGATGTCGGGGCCGCGTGCCGGACATAAAGCCCGGCGATCCGGGCGAAATTCTCCACGCCGATCAGAGAGCGCACCGCCGGAAACCCGACCTCCAGTGCCTCGCGCAGCGACACCGCCACATTGTTGCGATAGACCGCAAACCGCCTCCCTGCGGGCCGCCCCGTGCCGTCGGTCAGCCCTGCGGGCACGGCTTTGTCGACCTTTCGCAGAGCCTCAAGAAAAACCTCTTGCGAGACCGCCTCGGCTTCTTCTCTTTCCAAATACCTCCGGGGGAGCGTCGCAGACGCGGGCGCAGAGCCCCGATATCCCGCACCGGCGCTCATGCCGCCGCCCGGCTCAGCGCCGCCTCCGCTCGCCGCGCTTCCCCGCGCAGCGCGGGCCATTCGGGCACATCCGTATCCCATTCGATCAGTACGGGCTTCGGCCCGGATCTCTCCAGAACCACATCCAGCAGCGCCCAGACCGGCTCCGCGACCGCGCGCCCGTGGCTGTCGATCAGCAGCGGCTCGCCGTGGTCGTCTTCATCCTCGTCATGCCCGCCGAGGTGGATTTCTCCCACCCGGTCAAGGTCAAAGGCCTCGATGTAGCCCTGCGGCGAAAACCCGAGGTTTACCGCCGAGACAAAGACGTTGTTCACATCAAGCAGCAGCCCGCAGCCGGTGCGCCGCGCGATTTCCCTGAGGAAGGCGGGCTCCTCCCAGGTGCTCCGCGCAAAGGCCAGGTAGGACGAGGGATTCTCAAGCAACATTGGCCGCCCGAGCGTCTCCTGCACCCTGTCGATATGATCGCAGATGCGCACCAGTGTCGCGTCGGTGTAGGGCAGGGGCAGCAAGTCATTGTAGAAATGACTGTCGTGTGTGGACCATGCCAGATGCTCGGAAAAGCTTGCCGGATCGAGCCAGTCCACAAGGTGTTTCAACCGCGCAAGGTGCTCTGGATCAAGCGGGCCCGCGCCCCCGATCGACAGGCCGACGCCGTGCACGGATATGGGAAATCTCTGCGCCAGTGCGCGCAACTGTGCCAGCGGCCGCCCGCCGTCGCCCATGTAGTTCTCCGCATGGATCTCAAGCCACCCCACGGGCGCCGCCGCATCGAGAATGTCCCGGTAATGCTGAGGCTTGTAGCCGACGCCGGGCAGGGGCGGCAAAGACGGGCTGAGGTCGTACATGGCGGTCTCCATCGGTGGTTCGGACGGGGCTGTTGCCCCGCCCGTGGCACAGGCTCAGCCCTCCATCGGCAGATCGCGATCGAGCGCTTCAAGGCTGCCCATACGCGCGGAGCCGTCCGCCATGGCGGGCAACTCGATCTCGGTGCAGGTGCCGGCATCAACCAGGCTCCAGGCGTTGCCCTGATAGTCGACCTTGGAGGTGCCGGCGCAGGTCGTGCCGGGCCCGGCGGCGCAGTCGTTTTCACCGGCCATGGCCACACCAAAGCATTTCTCCTGGTCCTGCGCTTGCACGGCGGAGGCGGCGAAAGAGGCAGCAACAGCACCCACGAGGGCGGCGGTCTTGAGGGTATAGGACATCGGATTTCCTTTCAGTCAGATCAATTGAGCAGGTTGAATGTGTGTCCCCGGATCGTCTCGTTCCGGGCCTCCTCAGACTGGCAGCAGCCCGGTAATCCAGCCACTCACGCAGCCGTGTTTCACGCGCCTGTCAGCGGTATCGCGCCTTCCGTGATCCTTCGCACACGCAGAAATTCAATGAATTCAAGAGAAAACGAAAGGGCCCCGAAACAAATCGAGGCCCCTTGGCAGGCTTCCAGCGCAGGAATGTTACAGCTTCCGCGGATATACACGCATGGCCGCCCACGCGTTCACGCATATCGCGAGTTGTGTTACAGCCGCTTTCGCCGTGCCAGAAGGCCAAGCCCGCCCAATCCGGCCAGCAAAAGCGGCAATCCCGCAGGCAGTGGCACAGCGGCGGTGGTGCCGCCGCCCGGCGTCACGGTGACCGTGAAATTGCCGCTGTTGTTGGCGACATACCCTTCGTTGATGCCAAAGAAGAGATAGCCGTCATAGGCCGCCGTGAACGTCAGGCTGGAGCCGACGAGAAACAGATCGCTCGCCTGAATGCCGCCGCCTGCATCCGTGTTGCGGGCCGTGAACCCCGGCGCGGCCACCGTCGCCGTGGGGACAAAGGCAGCGATCAGTGCCCCGAGGCCGTACATCATCGGATCGTAGGCCAGCGCCGGGTTTGCATCCACGCCGGCCTCTTCCAGCGGGGTGTATTCCCATGCAAACACATGCCCGGTGCTGGCATTCACATCGACCCCGTCGGCTGTCACGACGTTGTAGATCTCGCCGAGAGAGATGGTCCCCGGCGCGGTGATCGTGATGGTCTCACCGGCGCTGAGTTGCGGGCCGCTGGCCATATTGGTTCCTCCGGACTGCCATTGGCCGAACAGACCGTTGGTGGTTGCCAGAACCGAATAATCGACGGTCGCGGCCTGCGCGTGAAGCGCGGCCAGGCCCAGCGCGAAGGCGGCGGCCAGAGTCTTGAAAGGGCTCATAATGTCTCCTGAAATCTGAATGGTACCAAGGTCACTGGCCCCGAAGTTGAAGCCGCTAACGATCACGCAATCAAAGCAGGTCGCAGACCTTCCGACAAGGTCCGGAATTTCGCAAAGAAAAAGCCCCGGTCGTGGCGACCGGGGCGTTTTCATTGTCAGGGGCCGAGGCGGTCGCCCGGATCAGAGCAGATCGGGCGCCAGCGCCTTTTGCCCCAGCTCCGCAACGATCTCGTCGAGGCTGGTCACGCTGGTCTGTTTCTCGCCAAGACGGCGGACCGTCACGGTGCGCTCTTCCACCTCGCGGTGCCCGATGGCGAGGATCACCGGCACCTTGCCGAGCGAATGCTCGCGCACCTTGTAGTTGATCTTCTCGTTGCGGATGTCCGCCTCGGCGCGCACGCCTGCGGCCTTCAGCGCAGCGACGACCTCAAGCACATAGTCATCCGCCTCCGACACGATGGAGGCCACGACCACCTGACGCGGGGCCAGCCAGAACGGCAGCTTGCCGGCGTGCTCCTCGATCAGGATGCCGATGAAGCGCTCGAACGAGCCGAGCACGGCGCGGTGCAGCATCACGGGGCGATGCTTGGCCCCGTCCTGCCCGATGTAGGTCGCATCAAGCCGTTCCGGCAGGTTCGGGTCCACCTGCAGGGTGCCGCATTGCCATTCCCGGCCGATGGCATCGGTCAACGTGAATTCCAGCTTCGGGCCATAAAACGCGCCTTCGCCTTCGAGAATGTCGAAGTCGTAGCCCGCCGCCTTGCAGGCATCGCCAAGCGCCTTCTCCACCCGGTCCCAGCTTTCCTCCGAGCCAATGCGCTTTTTCGGCCGGGTCGAGAGCTTGATCGTCCAGTTGTGAAAGCCGAGATCGTCATAGATCCCCGCGAGGAACTTGATGAACTTGGCGGTTTCCGCCTCGATCTGATCGTCGGTGCAGAAGATATGCGCATCGTCCTGCGTAAAGCCGCGCACCCGCATGATGCCGTGTAGCGCGCCAGAGGGCTCATAGCGGTTGCACGAGCCGAACTCCGCCATCCGCAACGGCAGATCGCGATAGGATTTCAGACCCTGGTTGAACACCTGCACGTGGCAGGGGCAGTTCATCGGCTTGAGCGCGTTGATCGCCTTTTCGCGGGCGTGCTCCTCATCCACTTCGACGATGAACATGTTTTCCTGGTAGTTGTCCCAGTGCCCGGACTTTTCCCACAGCTTGCGATCGACGACCTGCGGGGTGTTCACCTCGACATAGCCGTCGCGCTCCTGCTGGCGGCGCATATAGTCCTGCAAGGAGGTGTAGATTTTCCAGCCGTTCGGGTGCCAGAAGATCTGCCCCGGCGCCTCTTCCTGCATGTGGAACAGGTCCATCTCGCGGCCCAGCTTGCGGTGGTCGCGCTTGGCGGCCTCTTCGAGCATGTTGAGATGCTTGCGCAACTCTTCCTTGCCCCGGAAGGCCACGCCATAGATGCGTTGCAGCATGGCGCGGCTGCTGTCCCCGCGCCAATAGGCCCCGGCCACGCTCATCAGCTTGAAGGCGTCGCCCGGAACCTGCCCGGTGTGCTGAAGGTGCGGGCCGCGGCACAGATCCTGCCAGTCGCCATGCCAGTACATGCGCAGCGGCTCATCGCCGGGAATGCTCTCGATCAGCTCGACCTTGTAGGGCTCGCCCCGGTCCTCGTAATACTTGATCGCCACGTCGCGGTCCCAGACTTCCGTGCGAACGGCGTCCCGGGCGTTGATGATCTCTTTCATCTTCTTTTCGATCGCGCCGAGATCTTCGGGGGTAAACGGCTCTTCCCGGTCGAAATCGTAATACCAGCCGTCCTTGATCACCGGGCCGATGGTGACCTTCACATCGGGCCAGATCTCCTGCACTGCGCGCGCCATGATATGCGCAAGGTCGTGCCGGACCAGCTCCAGCGCCGGGGCCTCGTCCTGCATGGTGTTGATGGCGATCTGCGCATCGGCTTCGATCGGCCACTGCAGGTCCCAGTGCCGGCCATCGACCATCGCGGAGATGGCTTTCTTGCCAAGGGATTTGGAAATGGAAGCGGCGACTTCGGCAGGGGTTACGCCCTTGTCAAAGCTCTTGGCTGCACCATCTGGGAAGGTCAAAGAAATCTGGCTCATGGCCATGCTCCTCGTCGTTTTGGCGCCCACGGAACGCCCGGTTGCGGGTTATGTGTCTGTGCGCGTTTTGGCGGGGGCGGCGAGGGCTGTCAAGCCAAGGCATGGAGCCGCCTGCGGCCACATGCGCATAGCGAGGTAAAGATGCCATGACTGGGGTTGCGGATCGGCTTTATGACACGGTGGCGGAGACCGACGGGGAGACGCCGCCGGGCGAGGCACGCAATGCGCTTCGGCATATCGGCTCGCTGTCGACGACCAAGATTGCCGACGGGTTGATCGACCCCAAACTGGTGCTGAGCTGGCTTGGTCAGGCGCTTGGCGCTCCAGCGGCGATCACCGGGCTTTTCGTGCCCATCCGGGAAGCCGGGGCGCTCCTGCCGCAAATCCTGCTCGCCGGTTGGGTGCAGAAGATGACACACCGCAAATGGGCCTGGGTGCTTGGCTCGGCGGGGCAGGGGATCGGGGCGGCGCTGATCGTGCTGTCGGCACTGACCCTGGAAGGCATGGCGGCGGGGCTTGCCATCTGTGCCGCCCTGGCGCTGCTGGCGCTGAGCCGCGCCGCCTGTTCCGTGAGCTTCAAGGACATCCTGGGCAAGACCATTGCCAAACACCGCCGGGGCACCGTTACCGGTGTCGCGGGCAGTGCGGCCTCGCTCGCGGTGGTGATCTTCGCGCTCTTGCTCATGTCGGGTCTGCTTCGCGAGCAGGCGCCGGTGATCGCGGCCATCGGGCTGGCGGCGGGGTTGTGGCTGGCGGCGGCGGCGCTGTTTTCAACCCTCGAAGAAGATCCGTCGGACACCGGCGAGGCGCAATCGCTCGACTTTACGCCGCTGAGGGAAGACGGCAATTTCCGCCGCTTCATTGCCGTGCGCGGCCTGCTGACGGTCACCGCCCTCGCGCCGCCCTACTTCGTGCTGCTCGGCGGCGGACAGGGCGCACTCAAGGGGCTTGGCGCGCTCTTGCTCGCGTCTGCCCTGGCCAGTTTCGTCAGCTCTTATGTCTGGGGCCGCCTCGCGGACCATTCGGCGCGGCTCGTTCTTGCGCTTTCGGGCCTGTGCGGCGCGGGCTTTGCGCTGTTGGCCGTGGCGGCGGAAACGTTCGGCTGGTCCGGCTCGGGCTATGTGATCCCGGCCATCCTCTTTGGTTTCATGCTGGCCTATCAGGGCGTGCGGCGCGGGCGCTCCGTCTATCTCGTTGACATCTCACCCGAAGAAAGCCGCGCGCGCTACGCGGCGCTGGCCAATACGGTCATCGGCGGGTTGCTCCTGGCGGTTGGCGGCCTTGGTGGGGCGCTGGCCGTGGGCGGCCCGCTTGTGGCTTTGGCCGGCTTCGCGGTGTTGTCGCTGATCGGCGGGCTTCTGGCCTTCCGGCTTCGCGACGAAAAGGCGTAATCGCTTTCCTGCCGCGCCGCCCTGTGCAACCCTCGCCGGGAAAGTGAGGGCATGCCCATGCGCAGCTACGAAGAGATCCTGACCATCGCCGCCGACCGCAAGGGCGGGCGCGCCGCCGTGCTGGACGGTGCCCCCGAAACCAAGACCGCCGATGCGCTGGCAGCGATCCCGGACGCGCTCTGGCTCGCGCAATTCGCGCGCGGCATCATGCAGGCGGGCATCAGCTGGCAGGTGGTCGAGAACAAATGGCCGGGCATCGAAGAGGCGTTTCACGGCTTTGACATCGGGCGCGTGTCGATGATGTCCGAGGATTGGTACGATGAGCTTCTGGACGATCCGCGCATCGTGCGCAGCCCGCCGAAAGTCCGCGCCATTCAGGAAAACGCCTACTTCATCCAGAAGGTCAGCGCCGAACACGGCAGCTTTGGACGCCGCATCGGTGACTGGCCTGCGGAGGATTTCGCCGGGCTGCTGATGTGGCTGCAAAAGGAAGGCTCCCGCCTTGGCGGCTCGACCGGGTCCTACGCGCTGCGGCAGCTCGGCAAGGAAAGCTATATCCTCTCCGGCAGCGTCATTGCGCGGCTGATTGCCGAAGGCGTGATCGACAAGGAGCCGACCTCGAAGAGCGCGCGCACGGCGGTTCAGGAGGCCTTCAACACATGGAAGGCCGAAAGCGGTGAGAGCCTGACCGTGATTTCCCGCGTCCTCGCGCAGAGTATCGACAGCTGACCGGGCCGGGGTGCGGGGCACAGCCCCGCCCTACGATGTGTTGCGGTCCGCATCTGGCGTCGGGCCTGCGGTTTCGGCCGTGTCTTTACGAGTATTTATGAAAGAGAAGAAGGACAGGGGCTTGGGTTTCCGGCATGCCTGCCTATGCTGGCCGAAAAAATGACAGGAGCTCTCATGGCGGACATCTCTTACATCACGGGCCCTCGCGGCGACAGGCTGGCTTATGCCTTCACCCCCGGCACCGGTCCGTGCATTGTGTTTCTCTCCGGCTATCGCTCGGACATGGAGGGCACCAAGGCGGTGCATCTGGAGGCCTGGGCCAAAGCGCAGGGCCGCGCGTTCCTGCGGCTGGATTATGCCGGGCACGGGGCGTCGGGTGGGGTATTCGAAGACGGCTGCATCGGCGACTGGGCGGCGGATGCCGAGGCGATCATACGCGATGCCACCTCTGGCCCGGTCGTGCTGGTCGGCAGCTCGATGGGCGGCTGGATTGCGGCGATCCTGTCACAACGGCTGGATCTCGCGGGCTTTGTCGGCATCGCCGCCGCGCCGGACTTCACGGAAGACGGCTTCTGGACCGGGTTTACGGAAGACCAGCGCCGCACCGTCATGGAAGAGGGCGGCGTGCAATTGCCCTCCGCCTACGAAGACCCTTACATCGTCACGCGAAAGCTGATCGAGGACGGCCGGGAGAACCTCGTTCTGCGCCAGCCCCTGCCGATGGCCTGCGCGGTGCGCCTGCTGCAGGGAACAGAGGACGAGGCGGTCCGCCGCGACACCGCCTTGGCGCTGCTTGACCATATCGACGCGGAGGACTGCCGCCTGACATTGGTCAAGGGGGCGGATCACCGCTTTTCCACGCCCGCCTGCCTGCATCTGATCGAGACCGCCGTGCTCGACGTGCTGGCGTGAGGCAGGTGCCGGGGCGGGCTGATCCTGACATGGTCTGTCAGGACTCTCGCCGAATATGCCCCCGGTCACGCGGTGATCGCCGGGGCGTGTCTGCCGCCTTCGCAATCCAAAGCCAAGGCACAAGCCGTCACGTCCCATAATACACGGAACAATGGAGCACACACATGGACCAACGCGTCAGCCTCATCACCCTTGGCGTCTCCGACATGGACGCCTCCGCCGCCTTTTACGAGGCGCTCGGGTGGACCCGTGTCGACACGCCCGATGGTGTCATCGCTTTCGATCTGATCGGGCAGGCGCTGGGGCTTTATCCGCTGGACAAGCTCGCGCAGGACATGGGCCTTGCGCCCGGCGATCTCGGCACCGGGGCCGCCACCCTGTCACACAACCTGAGCAGTCGCGAGGCGGTCGACGCGCTGACCGACCGCGCGCGCGCTGCGGGTGCCACCATCCTGCGCCCCCCGCATGAGGTCTTTTGGGGCGGATACATCGCCTATCTCAAGGATCCGGATGGCCATGTCTGGGAATTTGCCCACAATCCCTATTCCGCCCTCGGGCCCGATGGCGCGTTCCGCTGGAATGGCTACGACGCGGGATGAGGCGTCCGCCGAAATCGGTGCGCGGCCTTGAGGACCTTGGCCGCGTCCGCCTTTCGAAACACTTCTTCCTGCGCGAATTCCTGCATTCGGAGATCGGCAACCTCCATGGCCTGTCGAACATTCCCGAACGGCCGGATCTCGCCATCGCTCGGGGGCGCGCCCTGTGCGAGACGCTGCTTGACCCGCTGCACGACACCTTTGGCAAGGTCTTTGTCCGCTCCGGCTACCGCGCCCCGGCGCTGAATGCCTTCGGAAATGATAAGGGCCACAGCTGCGCCGCCAACGACTGGCATCTCGAATGCCACATCTGGGATAGTCCGGACCGCCCCGTCGCCGGGGCCTGCGTGGTTCTTCCGTGGTTTTCCGACCGCTATGACCGGGGCCGGGATTGGCGGGATCTGGCATGGTGGCTGTATGATCACATCCCCTTTTCCGAGATCTATGTCTTTCCCAAACTCTGCGCTTTCAACATCGCCTGGCGGCCCGAGCCGCGCCGCCGCATCGACAGCTATATCGCGCCGAAAGGCTGCCTGCTGCGTCCCGGCGGTCTGCCTCCGGAGCCACTGGAGGACCGGCAAAGGCGCTATGCCGATTTCCCCGAGTTCCGCGCGCCGGACCCTCCGCAGACGCATTAACCTTAACGCGCCTGCCGGGTTGCCAGCGCCGCGCCGGATCGCCATGTAAGCGTTTCGATCAAGGAACGGAGGCCACCCGTGTCACAGGGCCGGAATGACAACACGGCGGCGCAGCCGCTGACATTGCCGGAACGGCGGGTGTTGACCGAAGCGGCGGACCACCTCCTGTCCGATGCGCTGCCCCAGATGGAAATCACGGCGGAAGGGCGGATCTGCACCGGTGGGCAGCCCGCCCATGAAAGCGCCTGTGCGGCGCTTGGCGCGCTGGGCGTTCTGGTGCGCACCGATCACTACACCGTATGGGGGAGGAGACTGCCGCCGGACGGGCTGCAGGCCCATCTCGAAACCCGTGCGTTGACGCGGCGGGCGTTCGACCTCGTGTTACAAGCTTTCATCGACCATGCGGTCAGCCACTCTGCCGCGCTGCCCGATACGCGCGATGCCTTTGCCCTGCCGGCGCGGTTTTCCCGGATCGGGGCGGCTTTGATGCGCACCGGTCATCTCGCGCAGGACGGGGCGCATGTCCGCTGGACCGACCGGATCGCCCCGGTCATGCAGGAGGCCATCCTTTGGGACGACAAGGGTCAGTGCCTGTCCGAGATCTGGCAGGCGCAGGAAGAGGCCGAGGCGCGGCATTTCTTCGCCGGTCTGCCCGAACGCCTGCGCGAGGAGTTGCGGCGTACGGTGGCGCAAAATGGCGGTCTTGCCGGGCTCGACCTGCTGCGCAGACATTGGGCAGGACGGGGCTGGACTGAAATAAGACAGTCAGAACCGGGAGATCTGACCGAAGCGGGCTTCAAGGTTAACGTTTTCACAACCTTCGTTCGGTTAATCCGGGAGGGACGGGGTTAACCATCGCATCCCTGCGATCCCGCGCCGCGCCGGTCTTTTGGTCCCGATCTGCGCCCGGTGCGGGCACGGCCCCGTCGCCCCTTGCCTGCGGAGCTTTGCCCCTATGAACAGATGGTCCAGCACTTTCCCCCACGACGCCCGGCCACGGCCCCTGGCGAGGCAGGTCGTATGAGCGCCGCAGCGTCCCGAAGTCATCCGCTGGCCAGCCTGCCGCGCATGCCGCAATCGAACCAGACCCTGGCGCAGGCCGCCGCCGCCCGTGCCGCCTCCGGCTCCGACCCGCGCTTCAACGCCTTCCTCGCGGCCACGGCCAGAACCATGCGCGAGGAGCGCACCATCGAAAGCAGCCTCAAGGAGGCCTTCCACGCCCAGGTCATCCGCCGCGACGCGCTTGGCATCGCCTTCGGGCGCGGGGCCGTGCTGGCGGATCTGCAGGGGCAGATGGTCGCGATGCCCGATCAGCAGGCGCTGACTGAAGACGTGTTCAGCACCGGCAACGAAAGCCACGGCCTGCTCGGGGCGCAGCGGCTGCTGCTGCGCGGCCATCATCGCGGGCCGGGACCATTCGGCGCGCCGACCGGCAAGGCGCTGCGCTATCGCGAGCTTTCGGAAATCTATGCCAAGGGCAATCGTATCAGCGACATCTGGTGCGTTCGTGACAATGGCGCGATCTGTGCGCAGCTCGGGCTTGATCCGCAGGCGCTCGCCCGTGCGCTCTGGCCGGAGGCGGACCCGGAAAACATGCCGTTCCGTCCGGAGAACGATCAGCAGGGCCCCTACACCGGAGAGGGCAACGCCAACCAATGGGGTCGCGCGTTTGCCGGGCTGCTCAGCCATATCATGGCCGGTGAGCTGCATCAGGTTTCCGGCCAGTACGACGACGCCTGCCAGCTTGCCTATCCCGACGCGGTCAGTGGCCATGGCCCGGATGAGGCGGCGCAGTTCTGGATGGGCCTGCGCGCCGCGTTCCCCTCGGCCCAGTTCCAGATCGAGCACGCCATGGGCCTCGAAGAGCCGCTGATGCCCGCCCGCGCCGCGGTGCGCTGGTCGCTCACCGGCGCTCATGACGGCTGGGGCATTTTTGGTCCGCCCTCGGGGGCGCAGGTGCACATCATGGGCATGTCTCAGGCCGAGTTTGGCCCGCTCGGCGTGCGCCGGGAATGGACGCTCTACGATTCTCTGGCCATCTGGATGCAGATCGTGTCACATCGCGGGTGATGACCCAGGAAATTCCGCCCCCCGGCCTGTCCGAAACCACCCGCGCCACCTATGACCGCGAGGCTTCCGCCTTCGATGCGCAACGCGGCAAGACCCTGTTCGAGCGCGGCTGGCTCGACCGGGCCTTGCGCAACGTGCCGCCCGGCGGCCCGGTTCTGGATCTTGGCTGCGGCGCGGGTGAGCCGATTGGCCGGTATATCGCGCAACAGGGCTTCGCGCTGACCGGTGCCGATTTCTCCCACAGCATGCTTGAGATCTTTGCCGGACGCTTTCCACAGGCAGAGGCGCGCATGGCCGACATGCGCGTGCTGGACCTTGGCCGGACATTCGATGCGATTATCGGCTGGGATTCTTTCTTTCATCTCACGCAGGACGAACAGCGCGCCGCCCTGCCGCGCATTGCCGCGCATCTGAACCCCGGCGGGCGTCTGTTGCTGACCGTCGGGCCGGAGGCGGGAGAGGTGCTCGGTCATGTCAACGGCGCGCTGGTGTATCATGCCTCTCTCGCGCCGTCGGACTACGAGGCGATTCTGTCGCGCGCCGGGCTTGCCACCGAAGCCTTTGCGCCCGATGACGCCGAAACCCACGGTCACAGCCTGCTTCTGGCACGACGCATTGCGGAATAATGCGACGTTAACACTTTGTTAACATAGCGAATGCATCTCGGGCATCACACTAGGGCTTGCGTTAAGGTTGACGAACACACACTAGATGCGCCAGATTTTGTGTACAGTATCTAGGGGGATAGTCCGAATGTTGAAACGCGTGAGCGCGCTCGCATCCGCTTTGGTCGCTGCCACGACCATCGGGGCCGCGGCACAGGAAACCTGCGGTGGTGTCTACACCGTGCAACGCGGCGACAGCCTCTCGCTGATCGCCGACAAGCTTTACAAGGACGTCGGTGCCTGGACGGCGATCTATCGCAACAATATCGATGTGATCCCGAGCCCGGACAGCATCCGCGTCGGTCAGGCCTACCGCATGCCCTGCATCGACGGGCTGCCCACGGGGCTCAAGGGCGGCACCGTGATCGACAGCAAGCAGGCCGCCGCGCCGCGCATCACCCCGGTCGCCAAACCCGCCAATGCTGCCGCGCAGCTCGCCGCGCGCCAGCGCAGCGCCGAAGAGGCCGCGCAGGGCGTCGATGTGCGCCTGCTCGCGGGTGACGACTTCCGCCCCTTCACCAACCGGCTGCAGATGAGCTCGGGCATGATCACCGATCTTGTGAACCGTGCTTTGGTGGCCGACGACACCACCGGCCAGCACAAGTTCTACTGGATCAACGACCGCTCCACCCACCTTGATCCGCTCTTGTCGGATGGCATGATGGACCTCGCGTTCCCTTGGAAGAAACCGCATTGCTCCGACGGCGACACCGGGGCGATCTGCACCGATTATGTCTTCTCCGAACCGATGTTCGAAATGCTGGTGGTGCTGTTCACGGCCAAGGACCGTCCGGTCACCTTTGACGGCGAAAGCGATCTTGCCGGGATGCGCGTGTGCAGCCCGCTCGGCTTTGAGGCCGGTGGCCGCCAGGGCGGCTCGAACTACCTGACCCGCCAGGGCGCGCGGCTGCAGCAGCCGGTGACCGCGGAGGAATGCTTCACCCGCCTGATGGATGGCAGCACCGATGCCGTGGCGATGAACGAATTCACCGGCCGCGTGGTGCTCAAGGACATGGGGCTGGCGCGCGACGTCGAATTGATGCTGCGCCGCCCGCTGGCCATCGAGGGGCTTCACGTGGTCGCTCACAAATCCAACCCGCGCGCGGACGAGTTGATCGCCGCCTTCAACGCCGGGCTGGAAAAGATGCGCGACAGTGGCGAATACCTCAAGGTCATCGACACCCATATGTCCAGTATCTGGGCCGGGCTCTGATCGATGGGTCCGTGGAGGAGAAATGCGGCGGCCCTGATCGTCGCCGCGCTGGGCACCCTGGGCGGCAGTGCGGCCTCGGCGCAAAGCTGTGCACCGACGGCCCACCGGGTGGGCGATGGCGAGACGATCTTTACCATCGCGGAGGCAAAATACGGCGATCCGGAGAAATGGACGCTGATCTACTATGCCAACGAGGTGGCGCTGACCGCGTCGGTGTTTCAGGTCAAACCCGGCGACATGCTGATCATCCCCTGTGAGGCCGCAACGCAAGCCGCGGATGCGACGCCGCTGCAGACCGATGTGGCCAACGCCGAGCTCAAGCTGCTGACCGGATCGAACTACGAGCCGTTCACCGATCTCGACTGGCCGGGGCAGGGCATGCTGACCGAACTGGTCAACGCGGCGATGGAGGAGACTCCGGACCCGGTGAGCTATTCGATCACCTGGGAAAATGACTGGGGCAAGCACTTCCCTGAGCTCAATGCCAAGACCTTCGACATGGGGTTTCCGTGGTACAAGCCGCCTTGCGATCAGATGCCTGACAGCGAACGCTGTGTGAATTATCACTTCTCCGATCCGCTGGCCGAGGTGCTGATGCTGCTCTTCGTCAAGGATGGCTCGGATTTCACCTTCGAGCGCGACGAGGATATCTTTGGCAAGACGATCTGCCGCCCCGATGGCTTCCTGTCCTTCGACCTCGACACGCCGGAGCGGCAATGGCTCAGCACAGGCAAGGTGACGCTGGTGCGGGGGGACGATGAACCCGCCTGCTTCCGCAAACTGCAAAACGGTGACGTGGATGCGGTGTCGCTCAACGTCTTCCTCGGGGCACAGGTGATCAAGGAAATGGGACTGCAGGGGCAGGTGGTGCCGCTGGATCGCCCGGTGTCGAGCCTCGGCATGCATATGATCATCTCGAAGCGTCACTGGCGCGGAACGACGTTCCTTTACCGCTTCAACGCGGGGCTGGCGAAACTCAAGGAAAGCGACCGCTACAACGAGATCGTCTCGAAACACCTCGGGATCTTCTGGGACCGGATGAACGTCAATTGACGCCGGGCTGTGCGGGACCCCATGGCAAAACACACAACCGGCGCGGATTCGCGCCGGTTTTTCGTTTCGGCCTTTTCGCTGAGCGCGGCTCTGGTAATGTGCCTGAAAATCCGGGGCTTAGCCGCGCGCACCGCCGCCAGCCGCCCGGACCCGTGACGAGCAGGAGCTGATCGGCGATCATGCGCGAAACTGTTGTGTTCCTCCCCGGCATGATGGCGGATGCCCGGGCCTTCGGCCCGCAGCTCGCCGATCTGTCCCGCGACTTTGCTGTCATGTGCATCCCGCCGACGCGCGGTGAACGGATCGAGGAAATCGCCTCTGGCATGCTCGACCTGCTGCCCAAGCGCTGCGCCCTGGTGGGCCATGGCATGGGCGGGATGGTCGCGCTGGAGATCATCCGGCGGGCGCCGGACCGGGTGTCGAGGCTGGCGCTGATGGACACCTCGCCGCTGGCGGACACGCCCGCGCAGGCCGCCGAACGTGACCCGCGCATGGTGCGCGCCCGGACCGGGCGGCTGCGCGAGGTGCTGGAGCAGGAATTGCCCGCCGAGACGCTGGCACCGGGGCCTTACCGAAACGACATCCTCGCGCTGGCGCGGGACATGGGCGCGGTGCTGGGGCTGGAGATCTACTTGCGGCAGGCGCGCGCGCTGCAGCGGCGGCGCGACCAGCAGGGCACGCTGCGCAAGATCGCGGTGCCGGTTCTGGTGCTCTGCGGTGCGCAGGATCGGCTCTTTGAGGTCAAGCGCCACGCCTTCATGGCGGACCTGATCCCGGGCGCGACGCTTCAGGTGATCGAAGAGGCCGGGCACCTGCCTGCGCTGGAAGCGCCCGAGGCGGTGGCCGACGCGCTGCGCGCCTGGCTCGCCCTGCCGCTGATGCTGCGCTGAGCGCTCTTGCGCGGAGTGCGCCGTCCCGGCGCACACGGTTGGTCTCGTCGGCGGCCTTGCGGCCTTCTCCTCGGGCGGGCGCATAGGGCCTCTGGTTCGCAATCGGTTGAACCCCCGCGCCCGGGTCAGCCGGGCGACGGAGTATGTCGACCAACAAGAAGACGGGGATTGACGGCTGCGGGCGCGCTTCTTATTGCGGCGGGTGCGCGGAAGGCTGGACGGCCGCTTGTCGGGGGTGTGCCCCGGATGAGAGGAAAGTCCGGACTCGCTGAAGCATCGGTGCCGGGTAACGCCCGGGCAGGGCAACCTGACGGAGAGCGCCACAGAAAACAAACCGCCTGTCCTTCGGGGCAGGTAAGGGTGAAACGGTGGGGTAAGAGCCCACCGGGGGGCTGGCAACAGTCCCCGCATGGCAAGCCCCACCGGGAGCAATGCCAAATAGGGACCACGCGCCCGCCTGATCCCGCCTGCGGGATATCGGGGCAGGGGGGCTTCACCCCGAGTGGTCCGGGTTGGCAGCTAGAGCCACGTGGCAACGCGTGGCCCAGATGAATGGTCGTCGAAGGGCCGGGGAGACCAGGCCTGGAACAGAATCCGGCTTATAGGCCTTCCGCGCATGAGATTTTCTCGTCTACCCCGTTGACTCGGGAGGCGGGGTGGGTAAAAGGCAGGCTCTACGGATTTTCACGGGGCCGCCGCCCTGTAGCAGCACGACCCCAGGAGACACGACAATGGCGAAGCCGACCACAATCAAGATCCGCCTGAACTCGACCGCAGGCACCGGCCACTTCTACGTGACCAAGAAAAACGCCCGTACCATGACCGAAAAGATGTCGGTGCGGAAGTACGACCCCGTTGCCCGCAAGCACGTGGAGTACAAGGAAGGCAAGATCAAGTAATCTTGCCTCCCGTCCGGCGGATGGTGTGAATGGGCCGCGCAGGGAAACCTGCGGCGGCCTTTTCCTTGTGTCGCGGGTGGGGACGGCCGGCGGGGGCTCGCACGATTGGTCAAACCGCGCGAGACGCCAGTTCAGTCGGCGAGAATGGTCGCGTCTTCCATAACGACAGCCTGCCAGGTTTCCGGATCGGTCACCCGTTTCAGCGTGCCTTGCAGGGTGATGCGCCGGGATTCGTCCAGCGACGCGATCGGCTCGGCCAGCGTCACCATCAGAGCCGCGCCATGGTCCAGACTGCCACAGAAGGGGCAGGTGCCCATGTCCGCCACCAACATCAGCTCCTTCACCAGATCGCCGGGCAGCGCAGGGGCGGCGTAGCCACTGATCGTCACGGTTTGCGGGGCCTCGCCGATTGCGGCGGGAAAGCGTTTGTTGACAGTGTAGCTGGTCTCGGTGACCACTTCGTCAATCTCGATCTGGCCAAGCAGATCCCATGTGTCAGGCTTTTCAGCGGCAGCGCCGGTGGCGCCAAGGGCAGCAAGCAGGGCAAGAGGGCTGGTTTTCATTGGTCCTGTTCCGGTTTTTTCGGGTGCGCTTAGGGTATCAGCGGATCATTTCCCTGTGAATCCCGAAAGTCGGGCATTCAGGCGATCGGCGTCTTGACGCTCAGGGAAGCGGGTCCGCGGGCGCGCCGACCTCGTTGGTCCAACGGCGTTCCTCATTGCGGCGATCGACGTGCTGCACCCGGTTGTGCTGAGGGTAATGCACCCGGTCACGAGGGGCCCGTGTGCCGACCACAAGCAGCCGCGCCGGAGCGTCGCTGCGGTTCTCAAGGCAGTGCCCCTCCCGCGCGCCGGCACGGAAGCAGGCAGCATCGCCCACGGCCAGCGTGTCCTCGCTGTCGCCCTCGCAGAGCACCAGCGTGCCCTCCAGAACGTAGACGAACTCGTCCTCCTCCTCGTGCCAGTGCAGGTTCGACGAGCGCGATCCGGGGGGCAGGATCTCCTCTGCTGCGCCAAACTGGCTGAGCCCGCCGCTGTCACTGAACAAGAGTGCTTCGAACGGACCGCAGGCACCGTCGCCTGTTTCCCGCTTTACCGCGTCTCGCGTTACCTTCGGCATGGCGCCGCCTCCCCTCGTGGTTGCGTGAAACCCTAGCGTGGATCGCGCATGGCGCAACCAAAACCTGCGCAACGAAAAAGGGCCGGTCGCGTGGACCGGCCCCCTGACTGTTTCTGATCCCTGCGCTTATTCGCGGTTGCCGAACAGCTGCAGCAGGAACATGAACATGTTGATGAAGTCGAGATAGAGCGACAGCGCACCCATGATCGCGGCCTTGCCCAGCCATTCCTGATCGGCGTGGGCGGCGTGCTCGATATAGGTGTTCTTGATCTTCTGCGTGTCATAGGCGGTCAGGCCCGCGAAGATCAGCACACCCAGGATCGACACGGCGTAGTAGATCGCCGGCGACTGCAGGAAGATGTTGAGCAGCGACGCCACGATGATCCCGATCAGACCCATGATGAGGAAGCTGCCCATGCCGGACAGGTCCTTCTTCGTCACATAGCCAAAAAGGCTGAGCCCGGCAAAGGCGATCGAGGTCACCAGGAAGATCTGCGCAATCGAGAAGCCGGTGAAGGCCACGAAGATCCACGCCATCGACAGGCCCATCACGGCCGCGAAAGTGTAGAAGAACAATTGTGCACCGGCCATCGACAGTTTGTTGATCATGCTGCCGAAGAGGAAAATCATGCCAAGCGGTGCGAACATCACGATCCAGCCGAGGATGTTCGGCTGCAGTGTCGCGGGATCGCGGAACACGCTCAGCAGGTCGGCATTGGAGCCGACGGCCCATGCGACAAGGAATGTCAGCAAAGTGCCGACAGACATCGTTGCATAAACCTTGTTCATATGGGCGCGAAGCCCTTCGTCAATCTGGGCGGCGCGTGCACCAGAGACGCCAGACGCCCGGATCGTGTTGTATTCAGCCATGGAAGCCTCCGAATGGAACCCTGTTCAACTCCGCGCAATCACGCGGACCCCACGCTCGCGGATGCGCGCGCAGACCCTGAATGGAATATTGGGCATGCGGACGCCTTTTTCAAGGACTACAGGCGGAACTCCGGCTGATTGCAGCATCTTAAATGCGCCAATTGTCCGGAGCGTCCCAAAACGGGCGGTTCGCCTCTGCTTCGGCGTCCTGACGCGACAGGCCAAGGTCGGCGAGCGCAGCATCGTCAAGCGCGCGCAGAAGGCGGCGCTGACGGGCGAGGGCGCTCCACTGGGCGAGGCGGGCGAACGGACGTGGGGCGATCTGCGGAAAAATCGTCGGGAGTGCACGGATCATGATGGTCTCCTTCAATAATTGTGATGATGGGCGTCTTGGTCATGTTGTATAGTGATGATATGAAGGAGCAGGCTGTATTTGTGAAACGAATGTTCCTTAAGACATCCATCACGAGGATTGATGAATGCGAAATCTCGACATCACCACCTTGCGATCCTTTCTCGCGGTGGCGGAATCCGGCGGCGTCACGCGCGCAGCGGGCTTTCTGAACCTGACGCAATCTGCCGTCTCGATGCAGCTCAAGCGGCTGGAGGAAATGCTGGATCTCAAGCTGCTCGACCGGTCCGGGCGCGGCGTGACGCTGACGCCCGCCGGGGCGCAGCTGCAGACCTACGCGCAGAAGATGATCGAGCTGAACGACGAGATCTACAGTCGACTGACCGATCAGAGCTGGGAAGGGGAGATTGCCCTCGGGGTGCCGGATGACATCGTCTATCCGGTGATTCCGGAGGTTCTCAAACGCATGGGGCGCAGCCACCCGCGCGTCCGGGTCGAGCTGATCAGCTCCTCAACGAACCGGCTGAAGGCGCAATTCGCCAAAGGCGACGTTGACGTCATCCTGACCACTGAAAGCGGGCTTGATCAGGGCGGCGAGACATTGCTCGCCCTGCCGCTGCTCTGGGTCGGCGCGCCGGACGGGCAGGCGTGGAAGCAGCGGCCGCTGCGGCTTGCCTTCTGCTCTTACTGCGCCTTCAGCGGGCATACGATCGCCGCGTTGGACGCGGCCGGAATCCCGTGGGAAATGGCCGTCAGCTCCGAAAACGACCGCACCATCGAGGCCTCCGTGAGCGCCGATCTGGCGGTCACCGCGTCGCTTGAAGGCCACGCGCCATCGCAGCTGGTGCATGTCGATCCCGGCGCGCAGCTTCCGACGCTGGGGATGCAGAAAATCAACCTTTACGGTTACGGCGGCGGGGGCAATCAGGCGCTGATCGAGACAATGAAGGCCTATCTGCGGCAGGGATTCAACACGCTGGGCGCTGCGAATTCCAATGCCGCCTGACGGCGCCTGGGGCGGGCGGGTCAGGGGGCTCCGCCCCCCGGCTTCGCCTCCCCCCGGGATATTTGGACAGAGAAGAAACTCCGAAGGGAGCCTGTCCGCGGTCAAACGCCCACGTCGGGGCCGAGGCACATCATCGGCTCTTCGTTCTGCTGCGCTTCGTACAGCACCGTGCTGCCCGGGTCATTCTCGAACACCGCCCGAAGTTTCTCGCCTTCCTTGAAGAAAGACCAGCATTGCGGCTCGGGCTTGTCTTCATAGACAAAACAGATGGATCCGGCGTCTTCGTACCAGTGGCCCTGCTTGCACTCGCCATCGAGGAAGGACCAGCGCACCTGCCGGTTTGGCAGGTACTCCTCGGCCCCGTAGGCCTGTCCGGCGAGGCCGAAATACAGCGTCTTTCCATTGACATAACGTTCGAATTCCCCACCGGACATCGGCTCTGCCGCGATGGCGATGAGGGGGCTGAGGCCTGCCGTGAGGCTCAGCACTATGCTGGCTTTAAGGTTCATGTAACCATGCTGCCAGAGCCGCGCGGGGCGGGGAAGAATTTAGTTACTATTAAGTTAATTTGTGCGGACCGCCGCCGCCCATCTGCGCAACCGGCGGTCCATCACACGACGCCAAAGGGGCGGAACCAGCGCGATCACCGCCATCACCGGCAGGCTGTGCGGCAGGATCGGCATCGTTTCGCGATCCAGATCGAGGCCGGGAAAGGGCACCCCCGGCCGGGTGTGGTGATCCGAGTGGCGCGGCGCATTGAGCATCAGCGCCGAGGAAAACCCATGCGGGCTGTTCCATGAATGCTGCGGACCGACCGGCTCCAGCCGCGCGCCCTCCTGCCGCCGTCGCAGCCCGTAGTGTTGCACGTAATCCGACAGGTAAAGCTGCCCCTGCGCATAGGCCGCCAGCGCCAGCAGCGCCACGATCCCGCCGCCGCCCCCGACGCCCCAGGCGAGGCCAATCGACAGCATCGCGCCCGCGAGGTAGCCCCGGTAGGGATGCCCGCCGCGCCCCTGCCGCAAACGCGCCTCGGCGCGATACCCTTCCACCCATTCCCCGCGCCACGCCCGCGCCAGAAACCGCCAGAACCCCTCGCCGGGCCGCGCTGAATTCGGGTCCCGATCCGTCGCGGCATGGACATGATGCACCCGAACATGCGCGGAGGCATGATGACCGAAGAGCACCGAGGCATAGACCGCTGTGCCCAGCCGCCGCAGCGCGCGCGACGCGCGGTGGATCAGCTCATGGGCATTGGAATTGCTCACTTGTCCCAGAAACAGCGCCAGCGCCACGAACAGCACGCCCCGCTCCCCCGCCGCGCCATCGCCCGAAAGCACCGCAACCCCGCCATAGAGCAGCGGGAAATGCACCAGGGCCAAAGCCACGGCGAGGCCATCCCCGGCCGGAAACTCCGCCCCCGGATGATCCGGCGCCGCGAGGGCCGCGACACGATCCATGAAGAAGGTGAAGACCGTGATGTAGAGCAACGCGCCCACGGCCCAGAGCCCGCCGAACGCCATTCCAAGCGCCAGCAAGATCACCATGCCCCACGTTACACCGACAAACCGCGCCATCCGCGCCCCCAAAAACCTGCCCGATCGTACCGCTATCGGAACTTTCCGTCACCCATCGGGCAAAAGCGCGGGCATTTCAGGGCGCGACCTTGGGATCAACGGTCGTTTTCCGCCTGCCCAAGGCGGCGCTGTCCGCCTAATGTGCCCCCACGCGCAGAGGAGACCGCACATGGCACTGGATGAACGCAAAGGCGTCTGGAAATCGGGCAAGGGCAAGGGCCGCCACACGACCAAGGGCCGCCAGCTTGACGATCAGGCCTGGGACGAGATCCGCACGCTCCTTGGCGACGGGCCGCACCGCCGCGATCTGCTGATCGAATATCTCCACCGGGTGCAGGACACCTATGGCCATATCTCCGCCGCGCACATCCGCGCCCTCGCCGAAGAGTTGCGCATCAGTCAGGCGGAGATCTTCGAGGTGGCCAGCTTCTACGCCCATTTCGACGTGGTCCGCGAGGGCGAGACCCCGCCGCCGGATCTGACCATTCGCGTGTGCGATTCCCTATCCTGTGAGCTTGCCGGGGCGGAGCAGCTTCTCGCCGCGCTTCACGATGGCATGGACCCGGCGAAGGTCCGCGTCCTGCGCGCGCCCTGCATGGGCCGGTGTGACACCGCCCCTGTGCTCGAACTCGGCCACAACCACATCGACCATGCCACGCCGGAAAAGGTCGAGCAGGCCATCGCCTCCGGCGACATCCACGCCCGCATTCCGGCCTATGAAACCCTCTCGGCGTACCGCGACGCTGGCGGCTACGAGACCCTGCAAACCCTGCGCACCGACGGCGATTGGGAGAAGGTCCAGGACACCATCCTCTCTGCCGGGCTGCGCGGCCTTGGCGGCGCCGGTTTCCCGTCGGGCAAGAAATGGGGCTTCGTCCGGGCAAACGAAGGCCCGCGCTACCTCGCCGTCAATGGCGACGAGGGCGAGCCCGGCACCTTCAAGGACCGCTACCATCTCGAACGCAGCCCGCACCTGATGCTCGAAGGGATGCTGATCGCCGCATGGGCCGTGCAGGCCGAGCGCTGCTTCATCTACATGCGCGATGAATACCCCGCGGTGCTCCACATCCTCGCCACGGAAATCGCGGCGCTGGAGGAGGCCGGACTTGTCGCGCCGGGTCATATCGAGTTGCGCCGCGGCGCGGGCGCCTACATCTGCGGCGAAGAGAGCGCGATGATCGAATCGATCGAGGGCAAGCGCGGCCTGCCGCGCCACCGCCCGCCCTTCGTGGCGCAGGTCGGCATCTTCAACCGACCGACGCTGGTTCACAACGTCGAAACCCTGCACTGGGTCGCCCGCATCTGCCGTGAAGGGCCGCAGGTGCTGAACCAGACAGAAAAGAACGGCCGCACCGGCCTGCGCAGCTATTCGGTCTCGGGGCGCGTGAAAAATCCCGGCGTTTACCTGCTGCCCGCAGGGTCTACCATCACCGACATCATCGACGCCGCTGGCGGGATGATGGACGGCCACAGCCTCAAGGCCTATCAGCCCGGCGGGCCATCCTCCGGCCTGCTGCCCGCCACCATGAATGACATCCCGCTCGATTTCGACACGCTGCAACCGCATGGCACCTTCATCGGCTCTGCCGCCGTGGTTATCCTTTCGGATCAGGACAGCGCCCGCGACGCTGCGCTCAACATGCTGCGCTTCTTCGAGGATGAAAGCTGTGGCCAGTGTACGCCCTGCCGCGTTGGCTGTGAAAAGGCGGTCAAGCTGATGATGGCGGAACGCTGGGATCAGGGCCTGCTCGAAGAGCTCTCCACCGCCATGGTCGACGCGTCGATCTGCGGGTTGGGGCAGGCCGCGCCCAACCCGATCCGCTCGGTCATCAAACACTTCCCGGACGAGGTGTGATCCCGCCCCTCACGGGCATCGCTCCCCTCTGCGCCGTCCTGTTCCTCGGGGCGGCGCTCACCTATCCGTGGCTGAGGGGCGAAAGTCTCATGCGCAGCGCCGTCAAGACCACGGCCATTGCCGCGCTCGTACTCTGGGCGCTGAGCCTTGGGGCCTATGGCCTTGCCGCGGCGCTCGCCTTCTCAGCCTTTGGCGATTGGTTCCTCTCCCGCCCTGGCCCGCGCGCCTTCCTCTACGGCATGGCCGCCTTCGCCGCCGCGCATCTGGTCTATATCGGACTCTTCGTTGCCATCCTGAACCAGACCGGCGCGCCGCCCTGGCCGGACCCGCGTTTTCGCGGCGCCTTGCTGCTGTTCGGCTTGGGCCTGTGGATGGCCGCGCGCATCCTCCGCGCCGCCGGGCCAATGCGGCGGCCCGTCGCGCTTTACGGGGCGGTGCTTCTGGTCATGGCGGTACTGGCCATGATGATGCCGCCGAACGACGCCGGTCACCTTATTGGACTGGGGGCGGTGCTCTTCGTGATCTCCGATGTGCTCATCGGGCGGGAGCGATTCCTGCAGACCCGCTGGCCGGGGCAGGGGCTGGCGATCTGGGCGCTCTATTGCACCGCGCAGGCCTGTGTTGCGATGGGACTGGTTGGCCTGACCGTCTGAGCCGTGACTGCCCGCATCCTTCGGGTGAAACCGCCGAAAAACCGCCGTTAACCAGAAATCCGTGGGAGGAGCAGCGTTTCGGGATCACTCCGCACTCCGGTTTCGAGTTTTGTACCAAACGCGCGCCGAATCGTACCAAACGCGGGTTAATGCGCCCCCCGGAGAGGTTAACCTCTGTCACAGCCTTGTGGAAAATCCGGTATGCCCCCCAACATCTCGTGGTGCGACAGGCACCGCGCGGTCCGTTACCCCGGCGCACGGGCCGTTAACATCGGGCCTCAATCGTTTTTGTAAACGGCGCAGACACAGCCGCGCTTCTTGAGTTCTCCGCAGAGCGTCCAGGCCGCATCCCGCGTGTTGCGCCCGATCCGCGCCATGTAGTATCCACCCTGTGGCGAGGCGCGGCTTTTCTCCCAGATCAGAACCGGTTCCTCCCCCTTTAAAAGACTGCCGCAAGCTGCTGTTTTTCTTTGAAAAAGCGTGAGCGCTTTCTGCTTCGTCGTGCCAAAGGCAAGCTGCACACCAAAGGGTTTCACGCTGGGTTTCGGCGGTGGAAAAGCGGTCAGGATCCGCTTGCGCGCAAGCTCGTGACAGGCCTGCGCAAAGGGCTTGTCCTTCTGCAGGCTGAAGTCATGGCTCTGCGGCGGCGCGTTGGCCCAGTCCCAGGCCGTCAGACCAGTGATTATACGAACATAATCAATGGTTTCCCTGGCCAATCCCCCGGTGCCCGCGACCAGGCCATCGGCCCGCCGCTCGCCGCCATTGTAGGCCACCGCCGCCAGCCCGTGATTGCCATACCGTCGACGCAGCTCTCCAAGATATTCCGCCGAATATTCAAGGGCTTCCGCTGGATTATACGGGTCCCGAAGGCCCCGCATCCCGGCGGTCGAGGGAATGAACTGCGCGATCCCCTGCGCATTGGCATGGCTGAGCGCATTGGGATTGAACCGGCTCTCCTGCCAGATCAACCGGGCAAAGAAGCCGGGGTCCAGGCTCTGCTCTTTGGCAAAACTTTCAATGGCTTGGCAGGTGTCAAAGACGAAATGCGCGGGTCGGATGCATTGCACCTGCCCAAAGGCCCCGGGCGAACACATGGTCCCCGGCTCCCGCGCCGTCCCCGCCGCGCCGGACAGGATCGCCAAAACCACGAGAAATACACGAAAAACCATGACTTAGTTACAGCCCACGGGCCCGCTTCGGTCAACACACACTTTCATTACAGGCCCATGCGTATTACTTGGGTGAGGTCAAACAGAACCGAGACCCCTCATGTCCTTCTTCGGCAAGCTCAAGAACAAGCTCTTCAAATCCTCTTCCAAGCTGGACGAGGGGCTGGAGGCGATCATCGAGGACGGCGGTCAGGAAGAAGCGCCCGAGCCGCCCCGAGGCCGCCCCGAAACCCCGGAAGAGACGCCGCCTGCGCCGCCTCAGGAGGCCCCGCAGCCCGAGCCTGTCACGCCGGAGCCGGTGCCGGAAATCCAGCCGGACCAACCGCTTGAGACCCCTGCGCCGGACCTGCCCGAAATCGGCCCGGAAGCCACGCCGCCCGAGGACCCGGCCCCCGCGCCGCAGCCAGATCCGGCTCCCACGCCCATCGAGGTGCCCCCCACCGAAGAGCCCGCCGCGCCGGAAATCCCGCTCGAACTCCCAAGCCCCGGCGAGGCCATGCCCAACGTCGGCCCCGACGATCTCGCCATTGCGGCTGCCCTTGCGGACACCCCCGCCGCCAGCCAGGGCAAACCGGGCCTGATCAGCCGTCTGTTCGGCCGCCAGAGCGCCGAGCCGGTGATCAAGCGCGTGCTCGACGACGACATGGTCGAAAGCCTCGAAGAGCTGCTGATCGCGTCCGACATGGGCGTCGACACGGCGCTCCGCGTGACCTCCAACATCGCCGAAGGCCGCATGGGTCGCAAACTTTCCGTTCAGGAAATCAAGCAGTTGCTGGCCACTGAAATCGCCCGGATCATGGAGCCAGTGGCCCGCCCGCTGCCGCTTTATCCGACGAAACCGCAGGTCGTCCTGGTGGTCGGCGTCAACGGCTCCGGCAAGACCACGACCATCGGCAAACTCGCCTCGCAGTTTCGCGCTGCGGGCAAGTCGGTGGTGATCGCCGCCGGTGACACCTTCCGCGCCGCCGCCGTCGAGCAGCTTCAGGTCTGGGGCGACAGGGCCGGGGTGCCGGTCCTGACGGCTCCCGAAGGCTCCGACCCGGCCAGCCTTGCTTTCGACGCCATGACCCGCGCACAGGCAGATGGCGCCGACCTGCTGATGATCGACACCGCCGGGCGCTTGCAAAACCGGGCGGATCTGATGGAGGAGCTGGCGAAAATCGTCCGCGTGATCCGCAAGAAGGACCCGGAGGCGCCGCACAACACCTTGCTGGTGCTGGACGCCACCACGGGCCAGAACGCCCTCAATCAGGTCGAGACCTTCCAGAAGCTCAGCGACGTGTCGGGCCTTGTCATGACCAAGCTCGACGGAACGGCCAAGGGCGGCGTGCTCGTGGCGTTGGCAGATAAGTTCGGTTTGCCAATCCATGCCATCGGTGTCGGCGAGCAGATCGACGATCTGCAACCCTTTGATCCCGAAGAGTTTGCGGCCGCGCTCACCGGCCTGGAGACCTGAGCCGGCGCTCTATCCGGCGTCGTCGGTGCCCATCACCTTCTCCAACTGCCTAAGCAAGAACAAGACCACGACCACCAGCCCCGTCGCCATGGCCGAGAGCGCCACGCTCCCGGCCCCGCAGCCAAGCCCGATGGCCCCGCAGAGCCAGAGCGATGCGCCGGTGGTCAGGTTCTGAACCTTGCCGCCGCTGGTGAAGATGGCCCCGGCAGCGAGGAAGGCCACGCCCGCTGTCACTGCTTCGATCATGCGCAGCGGGTCGTGGTGCTGTTCGCCGGAGTCGCCAAAGCTGATCGCACTGAGTTCCTGACCGACCAGAACGAACAAACACGCAGCCACCGCAACCAGGATATGCGTGCGCAGTCCCGCCGGTTTGCCTTGCAACTCCCGCTCAAATCCGACAATTGCTGACAGCACCACAGCGACGAGCAGCCGGGTGAAGGCGAGCGACGCGGGCACCACCGAGAAACTCGCTCCCAGTTCATCGGATATCTGCTGCCACATGTCGGTCCCTCCTGATGCCATTTCGCGGATCAACCATCACCTGCGCGGCCGGGTTCCCGGAAAGGTCCCATGACAGACTGGCTCATTTCCATCGAAGGCACCGAAGCCGGGCATCAGCTCGCGCTGAGTCTCGCGCTCATGGCGGCGTTCCTGCATGCTGTCTTTGGCGCCCTGCAAAAGGGCAAGCACGACCCGTGGCTGTCGCGTGGTGCGATCGACGGGGCGTATGGCCTCATGGCCGTGCCCTTCGCGCTGTTTGTCGTGCCGTGGCCAGAGCCGCACATGTGGCCGATCTTTGCCGGGGCCTTCGTGATCCACACGGTCTACAAACTGTTGCAGGCGCAGGCCTACACGCGCGGTGCTTATACCGTGGTCTATCCTGTTGTGCGCGGCACCGGCCCGCTCTTTGCGGTCATTGGCGCGGCGCTGATCTTCAACGAGCATTTCACCCTGACACAATGGCTCGGGGTGGCGGTGCTGCTCTCCGGCATCTTTGGTCTTGCGCTGTACAACTATCTCTACCTCGTGACGGCGCGCGAGACGCTTGTGCCCGCGCTGCTCTTCGCCTTTGCCACCGGCCTTCTGGTGGCGCTCTATACGACCTATGACGCCTACGGCATCCGCGCCACGCAGAACCCGTTTACGTTCCTCGCGTGGTTCTTTGCGATCGACGGGATCGTCATGCCGATCATTGCGGTGCTGCGCTACCGGTCCATGGCAGAGCCTCCCGCGCTTGGCCCGCTGCTGACGCGCGGCGTGGCGGGAGGGCTGATCGCCTATCTCAGCTTTGGCGGCATCATGATGGCCACGCGCCTCGACAAGGTCGGGGAAGCGGCGGTGCTGCGCGAGACCTCGACGGTCTTTGCCGCGCTCATCGGCTGGCTGGTGCTGAAGGAGACGGTGGGGCCGCGCCGCATCGCTCTCATGACCTTGATCGCCCTCGGGGCGGTAATCGTTGAGTTTGCCGGATAAAGCCCCTATCTCGGGGACAAAGGAGCCCAACATGGCGCAAAAAGAAATCAGTTCGGGTCTGAAAACGGCGTTGGAGATGGGGCCGATCCTCGCCTTCTTCGGGGCCTATATCTGGCTCAAGGACGAGATCTTCACCATCGGGGGCACGCCCTACGAGGGGTTCATCGTGGTCACCGCCGGGTTCATCCCGGTCTTCTTGCTGGCAACCGGTATTCTGTGGAAGCTGACCGGCCATCTCAGCCGCATGCAGGCGGTCACCGCCGTTCTGATCGTGGTGTTTGGCGGGCTGTCGGTCTGGCTCAACGATGAGCGCTTCTTCAAGATGAAACCGACGCTGATTTATCTGCTCTTTGGCGGGGCGCTGGCCATCGGGCTGATGCGCGGCGAAAGCTGGCTGCGCTCGGTCATGGAGGGGGTCATGCCATTGCAAGACGAAGGCTGGATGATCCTGACGCGGCGCGTGATGATGCTGTTCTTCGGCCTTGCGCTTCTCAACGAGATCATCTGGCGCACCATGTCCACGGAAACCTGGGTCTACTTCAAGACCTTCGGCCTGACGGCGGCCATTGTGCTCTTTTTCATCACCCAAGGTGGCTTGTTCAAGACCTACGGCATCGAGGAAGACGAGGGCAAAGGCGCCTCCTGATCCGTGCAGGACCGGGCGCGTGTGTGGTGACATCCGGCCCGGCCCGTTGGGGTCGTTTGGGACAATGCGCGGTTGTAACCTGGGTCCGCGGCCGCGCCCGCGCGCTGCCGTAACAAAGGCTTAACCGGTGCGATTTACCTTCGTACTCAGATGAATGAGGCTTTCGGAGCTTTTGACGCCCTTGGCCTCGCCGATCTGATCCAGCGTTTGATCGAGCTCTTCGGTGGTTTGTGCCGACAGGATCACGATCAGATCCACCCGCCCCGAAGTGGTGTGCACCTGTTCCACCACGGGCATCGCCTTCAAGCGTGACAACACCGCCGGGCCGGAGCGCGGCTCGATGCTCACCAGCACGGTCGCCCTAAGCGCCGGGCGAAGGGCCGGGCCGCGACGAATGGTGAACCCTTCCAGCGCGCCCCGCGCCTCTAGCCGTTCGATTCGCGCCTGCACCGTCGTCCGCGCAATCCCCAGCCGCCGCGCCAGATCCGCCACCGGCAACCGGGCGTTCTCGGACAGCAGGGCAATCAGGGCGCGGTCTGTTTCGTCAATCTGCATCAAAGCCTCGGCGTTTTGCTTGAGATGAAGAATCACTTTGTTCGTTCTGACAGGTGAAATCCTAGTATTTTGCGCTCATCCTGAAAAGAAAAGAGCAGGAGACGCGCACGATGGGCATTCATCCAGACTTCACCACCGATCCACAGGACTGGCTTATCCGCCACGGCTGCGAGGCGCCGGTGTTTTTCTTTTCACCAAAGGTCCTGGCTGATACCGCGCTGTTCTTTGAGGAAAATTTCCCCGGAGAGGTCACCTACGCGGTCAAGGCCAATCCGGCGCCCGGGGTGCTGCAAACCCTGTGCCGGGCCGGGATGCGGGCGTTTGACGTGGCCTCTCCGGCGGAGATGGCGCAGGTTCGCGCCGTCTGCCCCGAAGCGCGCCTGCATTATCACAACCCGGTGCGCGCGATGAGCGAGATCGCCACGGCGCGCGGCCACCGGATCACCTCGTGGTCGGTGGACCGCGCCTCCGAGTTGGACAAGCTCGGCGAGATCGCCGGGCAGGAGATCGCCGTGCGGCTCAAACTTCCGGTGAAAGGCGCGACCTACGACTTCGGGTCCAAGTTTGGAGCCGAGCCGGAGGCCGCCGTGACCCTTCTGCGTACGGTCGTGGCCCGGGGAGGGCGCCCCTCGATCACCTTCCACCCCGGCACGCAATGCGACGATCCCACGCCGTGGCAGCGTTATATCGAAGTCTCTGCTTGCGTTGCGGCGCAGGCCGGCGTTCGGCTGCACCGGCTCAATGTCGGCGGCGGGTTTGCCGCGTTCCGCAGCACCAGGGCCCCGGATCTGCAACGGGTCTTCAGCGCCATTAAACAATCCGTTCAATCCGCATTCGGAGACGCGCAGCCCGCGCTGGTCTGCGAGCCGGGGCGCGCCATGGTGTCCGAAGCGTTTACGCTCGCGCTGGGTGTCAAGGCTCTCAGCGGTGATGTGGTCTTTCTCAACGATGGGCTGTATGGCGCGCTGATGGAATGGCGCGACATTCCCGCCCCCGAGCGCATCACCGCACTGGCTCCGGACGGCACCCCGCGCCGGGCCGCGCCGATGCCCCGCACGGTCTTTGGCCCGACTTGCGACAGCCTCGACCGCTTGCCCGAAGCCCTGCCATTGCCCGCCGATCTGCAGGAGGGCGACAGGGTGATGATCCGTGGCATGGGCGCCTACAGCCAGTGCCTTGCTACTGGATTCAACGGTTACGGCCAGCCGCATCTTGTTGTGACAGAATAATCGTATCTCCCGGCTGGACACCGGCGCAGGCGCGTCTAATGTCCCAGTCAAACGCACGGTCCAGCGGGAGGTTACCATGGAAAAGTTCGGAAAAAGCCAGTCGGTCACACGGGTTGAGGACAGTCGCTTTCTGACCGGCGCTGGCCGCTATGTCGATGATATCGCGCCGGAGGGTGCGCTGCATGCCTTCATCTTCCGCTCGCCCGTGGCCCACGCGACAATCACGTCGATCGGCACCGAAGAGGCAGAGGCGGCCGAAGGCGTGCATCTTGTGATGACCGCCGAGACCATCGCCGCCGAAGGCGTGACCGAGGGCATGTCTTTCACCGTCATGAAGAACCGCGACGGCAGTGACGCCGCCGCCCCGCGCCGCCCGTTCCTCGCAGAAGGCCGCGTGCGGTTTGTTGGCGAACCGGTTGCGCTGATCGTTGCCGAGAGCCTGAACCAGGCAAAAGATGCGGCGGAACTCATCGAATTCGAGTACGAAGATCTGCCGGTCCATATGGAGCTTTCGCCCGCAGGCGAGCCGCTGCACCCCGAACACGCGCCGAACAACAGGGTGTTCGATTGGGGACTGGGAGACATTGAAGGCACGGATGCGGCGCTGAAAAACTCCGCCCGCGTGGTGCGGCTGGAGGTCGGTGACAACCGCATCATCGTCAATTCCATGGAGCCGCGTGGCTGCTATGCCGAATGGCAGGACGGGCGGGTGCATCTTGCTTTTAACGGACAGGGCGTCTGGGGCATGAAGGCCGAGCTGACCCGTGTCTTCGGCCTCGACGAAGGCAAGATCCGCGTCACCAATCCTGATGTCGGCGGCGGTTTTGGCATGAAGGGCATGCCATACCCCGAGTATTTCACCGTCCCGCTCGCCGCCCGTATCCTTGGGCGTCCTGTGCGCTGGATGTCCGACCGGACCGAAGCCATGCTGACCGACAATGCCGGGCGTGACCTTGTGACGATGGCCGAGCTCGGCTTTGACGAGCAGGGCAAGATCACCGCCTATCGCGTGCATAACATCTGCAACATGGGTGCCTATTGCTCGAACTTTGCGCAGGCGATCCAGTCGAACCTCTTTGCCCGCGTTCTGACCGGCACCTACGACATCAAGACCGCCTATCTGCGCTGTGAGGGGATCTTTACCAACACGACACAGACCGACGCCTATCGCGGCGCCGGCCGCCCCGAGGCGATTTACGTTCTGGAACGGATGATGGACCGCGCTGCGCGCGAGCTGGACATGGACCCCATGGCCCTGCGGCGCCTGAATTTCGTCAAGGATTTTCCGTATAAGACAGTTACCGGCGAGACCTATGATGTCGGTGATTTCTCTCGCGTGCTGGCCCATGCAGAGAAGCTGGCGGATGTGCCGGGCTTCGCCGCACGCCGCGCTGCGTCCGAAGCGCAGGGAAAATTGCGCGGTCTGGGTCTGTGTTACTATATTGAAAGTATTCTCGGCGATCCTAGCGAGGGCGTTCAGGTCGATTTCACCGAGGAGGGTGGTGCGCTGATCTATGTCGGGACACAATCGAACGGGCAGGGGCACGAAACTGTCTTTGCACAGTTCCTGTCGGATCAGACCGGCATCCCGGCGGACCGGATCCAGGTGATCCAGGGCGATTCCGACCTGATCGCCAAGGGCGGCGGCACCGGCGGCTCGCGCTCTGTCACGACGCAGACAAATGTGACGCTCAAAGCCGTGCGCGACATGGTCGAGGGCTTCTCTGCCTTCCTTGCGGACGAAATGGGCGTCTCGGCCGAAGATATCTCCTTCGACGACGAACGCTTCCGCGCCGAAGGGTCGAACCTGACGCCGACGATGCTGGAAGCGGCGAAGATGGCGCGCGAGGCCGGGCGCGAGGACCTGCTGATCTGGAAGGCGCGGGACGCGCTTCCGGCGCGCAGTTTCCCCAATGGGGCGCATTTCGCCGAGGTCGAGATTGATCCGGAGACCGGGCATGTCACCTGCGACCGCTACCACGTGGTCGATGATTTCGGCAATCTGATCAATCCGATGCTGGCCGAGGGGCAGGTGCATGGCGGCGTGGCGCAGGGCCTCGGGCAGGCATTGATGGAGCATGTCGTCTATGACGAGGAAGGGCAGCTGCTCACCGCGACGTTCATGGACTACGGTATGCCGCGTGCCGACAGCATGCCTTGGGTTCATTTCGAGACGGAGCCGGTCCCGTCGACGGCCAACCCAATGGGCATGAAGGGATGCGGCGAGGCTGGCACCGTCGGAGCGATGGCCGCCATGGGCAATGCCGTACAGGACGCGGTGTGGTCGCGTGGGGTGAAACAAGTAGATATGCCATTCACGCCCCAAAGGGTGTGGGAGATGTTGAGGGATGCACCGATCGCGGCTGAGTGATACGCTTCTGGGATGGCTCCGCAGGCGCTTTGCCCGGGGCCATTCTTCCTATGCGCCGCGCCGTGGCCCTGTCGATCACGTCATCATCCTCGATGGCACCATGTCCTCGCTCACCCCGGGCGAGGAGACCAATGCCGGACTGACCTACCGTCTGCTGTCGGAGGCCCGCGTCGCCTCTGTGTACTATGAGGCGGGCGTGCAATGGTCTGACTGGCGCTCGACCCATGACGTTGTGGTCGGGCGCGGAATAAATCGCCAAATTCAAAGGGCTTACGGGTATCTCGCCTCGCGGTATCATGTCGGCGACCGGATCTTTCTCATGGGCTACTCGCGCGGGGCCTACGCGGTTCGTTCGCTGGCCGGGGTGATTGATCAGGTCGGCCTCTTGCAGGCCCGGTATGCGACCGTGCGGAATGTGCGGCAGGCCTACCGACTGTATCAATACGACGCCGGGGGGCGTGCGGCCGATGTGTTCCGGCGGCGCTATTGCCATGCGGACGCGCCGATCGAGATGATCGGGGTCTGGGACACGGTAAAGGCGTTGGGGCTGCGCCTGCCGCTGCTCTGGCGGTTCTTTCGCGACGATCATGCGTTTCATTCCCATGCCTTGGGCTCTTCGGTGAAACGGGGCTATCAGGCGCTGGCCGCGGATGAGACCCGGATGGCCTATGCCCCGGTCCTCTGGGAAAAGAAAGATGACTGGGACGGCGACATGGAGCAGGTCTGGTTCCGTGGGAGCCATGGCGATATCGGCGGTCAGGTGGGCGAGAACGACGCGGCGCGGGGGTTGTCGAATATTCCACTGGTCTGGATGCTGGAGCGGCTGGAAGGCTGCGGCGTTGAGCTGCCGGGGGGATGGCGGGAGCGGTTTCCGACGAATCCGGATGCGCCGTCGGTTGGAACATGGTCGGGGGTGTCCAAATTGTTCCTGCTGCGCCATGCCCGGGCGATCGGCCGCGACCCGTCGGAGAAAATACACGCAACTTTACAAAGAGTTATCCCGAAAATGTCGATGCTGCCACCGGGCTGATTGATATGGTCAAGCGCAATCATCACAGATTGGTGACAACCCTTTTTACTGTGGCTTTCATGCCTATATCACTATCAGGATCGCGGGGCCGGAACCCCCGCGACGCCTTCACTGTCCCTCGTTCCGTGACTGGCGCCCGGATTTTTTTCCGGGCGCTTTTTCTTTGTGTAAAAGGGGGTTAAAGTCATCGCATGACCTATTCCGACGACTTCCTGAAGGCCATCCTGACCCGCACCAAAGTGGTGGCGGTGGTGGGCGTGTCCATGAACCCGGTGCGGCCGAGTTACTATGTGGCGCGCTATCTGTCGCTCAAGGGTTTCACGGTCATCCCCGTTAACCCGGGCCATGCCGGACAAATGCTGTTCGGGCAGACGGTGAGAGCGTCGCTCTCGGATTGTCCCAAGACCGTGGATATGGTGGATATTTTCCGCCGGCCGGAGCATGTGCCGCCAATCGTCGAAGAGGCCTTGCAGTGTTTCGAGGGGCTCAGGACGGTCTGGATGCAGATTGGCGTGCAACACGCCGAAGCGGCGGCCATGGCCGAGGCGCGGGGCGTTGATGTGGTTCAAGATCGCTGTCCAAAGATCGAATATCAAAGGCTTTTTGGCGAATTGCGCATGGGCGGATTCAACACCGGCGTGATCTCTTCGAAGCTCTGAGGGCGTGGCGGGGCGCTGGACGCGGCAAATCGCGGGATTAACGCGGCGCACGATGCGGTTAATCCTGCGTACCTTGGTCAAACACGACATCCCAACGCCCGAACGCGACGCGGCTTAACCTTTTCTGCCGCGTGTTTACCATTCGGAAAGCCGGCGTTTGGTACGATTCCTCGCCGATTTGGTACAAAACTCAAAATCCCACACGCATTGGTTGCAGATTGCGCGGCGCTTGCGCGATTTTTTGGTTAATGCGCGTTTTTTTCGATGATTCTGGCCTTGAGGCCACAGCGCGGTCAGACCGGCGGAGCGCCGGTGAACCCCCTCATACCGTGACAGTCGCTAAGGCGCCGGCTGCCGCAGGTGGCGGTGGGCGAAGGCCATCTTGCCCCGCACACCGGGTGGCAGGATGAAGGGATAGACGTCCGCGAGATCAAGCGCACGGTTCACGTGATTGGCCGCGAGAGAGAGGTCAATGGCGCGGGTCAGCATGCCATCGGTATCGGTCTCGCCATAGGGATCATAGCCGCCGACAAGACCGGCGGCGGTGGCGCTGTCGAGCAGGTCCACGAGGTGCAGAAGATGCGCGACGGTCTCGGCCCAGTCCTCATGCGGGTGGGCGGTGGCATAGCTTGTGATGTGCCATTCATCCGCCGGAGCGGGCCGGGTGTAGTGCTGTTTCAGGGCCTGGGCGTAGTCGGCGCGCTCGTCTCCGAAGAGGGCGCGGAAATCATCGGCAAAGCCGGGACGGCGCAGCAGGCGCTCGAACAGGAAATGCGCCATCTCGTGGCGCATGTGGCCAAGCATGGTGCGATAAAGCTCGCCCAGTTTGGCACGGCGCTGCGCTCGGATCGCCGGATCTGCTTCGCTGACGTTGATGGTGATCTCGCCGGAGGCATGGCCCATGACCACCTCTTCGCGGCCCTCGACGGTCTGTTCTGCGAGCATCTTGAAGGTCGGGCGGGCGCCTGTGTCCGCAAGCGTGAACCAGCCCCAGCGCGCGAGATTGGCCAGCATCCAGCGCTTCGCCGCCTCCGTGCGCTCCCAGAGCGGCAGGTTGCTGTCCTTGCGCAGGTCCGGAACGGTCTCGGTCAGGTTGCACGATGCGCAATAGCCGTTTTCGCCCGGTTGCCAGTTACAGCCGATGGCGTCGAAATTCACACAGGAGTCCGCGCTGGCCTGCATCGATTGCGTTTCGGGATCAAAGCGCACCGATTGGCCGCAGGGGCAGGTGGCGTTCTGAAACCACAGGCGGTGGCCGCAGGTCGGGCAGGCGAAGATTTGCATGGGACCACTCGGTTGGGGATACCCTCGTCAATGCGCTCAATAGCCCGCCGGTTCCAGTAAAATCAGCCGCGCGCCGCTTTTTCCTGAAGGCCGGACCGGGCCTGCCGTGCCGCGAGGACGTCCATGACCTGCGAGAGGGGGACATCGCGGGATTTCAGCATGACCAGCAGGTGAAAGAGCACATCGGCGGCCTCGGAGGCGAGCTTGGCCTTGTCGTCCTTGATCGCTTCGATGATCGCCTCGACCGCCTCTTCGCCGAATTTCTCGGCGCATTTCTCCGGGCCCTTGGCGAGGAGTTTCGCGGTCCAGCTCTCGTCCGGGGAGGCGGCGGCGCGTTGGGCGACGATTTCGGCGAGGTCTTCAAGGGTCATTGTTGGCTCCTTCAGAGGCGGCTGTCTCGGGTCAGGATGCGGTCCGTGAGGGTCCAGATCTGGGCCTCCATGGGCGTGCCGAGGATCTGGGCGCGGCTCAGGGGCGTGAAGACCGGCGCGGCCTCGTGCTGATCGGCCTCGGGCCAGTCGGTGATATGGGCGCCGTCATGGTCGATGCCCATGCGGATGCCCCAGCGTTCGGAGGGGGCGGCGGTTTCGGACCAATCGCCGATGAACAGGCGCAGCAGGGGCAGGTGGTCCTTTGTCCCATGGGTGACGGCGACAGTGTACCAGCCTGCGGAAAGCTGGCCCACGTCAAGATAGCCGGTGACGGCGGTCACGGCTTTGCCGCAGCAGGTGCAGGTGGTCTCTTCGCTTTCGCCTTCGCGGATGACGACATTGCTGCCGTCGGATGTGGCCCCGCCGCTCACGGCCGCACGGGCACGCCTGCTGCGGCCATATGGGCTTTGGCTTCGGCGATGGTGAAGGTGCCGAAGTGGAAGATCGAGGCGGCGAGCACGGCGGAGGCGTGGCCCTCCGTGACGCCCTCGACGAGGTGGTCCAAAGTGCCGACGCCGCCGGAGGCGATGACCGGCACGTTCACGGCGTCGGCAATGGCGCGGGTGAGCGGCAGGTTGAAGCCGGATTTGGTGCCGTCCCGGTCCATGGAAGTCAGCAGGATCTCTCCGGCGCCCTTCGCGGCGATCTGGATGGCGAATTCGACGGCGTCGATCCCGGTGGGTTTGCGTCCGCCGTGGGTGAAGATTTCCCAGCGGCCGGGCAGACCCTTGTCGCGATCCTCCGGTTCGACTGTCTTGGCGTCGATGGCGCAGACGATGCACTGGCTGCCGAAGTGGTCGGCAGCCTCGGCCACGACGTCGGGATTGGCCACGGCGGCAGAGTTGAAGCTGACCTTGTCCGCACCCGCGAGCAGGAGGGCGCGGACATCGGCCACGGTGCGCACGCCGCCGCCCACGGTCAGTGGGATAAAGCACTGCTCGGCGGTGCGGGTGACCACATCGAACATGGTGCCGCGGTTTTCATGCGTGGCATGGATGTCGAGAAAGCAGATCTCGTCCGCACCGGCGGCGTCATAGGCGCGGGCGGCGTCGACGGGATCTCCCGCGTCGACCAGATCAACGAAATTGACGCCTTTGACCACGCGGCCATCGGCGACATCGAGACAGGGGATGATACGGGTTTTCAACATGGCGCTGAGGTAGCGCGAAAGGGTGGGGGTTGTGAAGGTGGTACGCGCGGATTGTGGATATTTTGGTTGGCCAGTGTGGCGGCTGACCGCGCGCGGCCCTGGGCAGGGCGCGCGGAGCGCCCTACATCCTTCCGCAGGGGCCGCCCGGGAATTGGCGGTGTGATCGAGACTGTGTGGAGTGGGATGCGAATGCGATATTGGATCATGCTGTCGCTGTGCCTGTTGGCCGCCTGCGGGCGGGGCGTGCCGGAGGATGCGCGGATCGTCGTGGCCGGGGATTCGGTCATGGCGTGGAACCGGATCGCGGGGGGCTCCGTGGCGGATGGGCTGCAGGCGCGGCTGGGCGAGCCGGTGGGCGACGTGTCATTGCCGCTGGCGCAGGTTTTGGGCGGACGCGGCGCGCTCAACATTCCCGCGCAGCTTGCGGGGGTGCGGGCGGACTGGGTTGTGCTGAACGGCGGGGCCAACGATCTGAGCGATTGCGACTGTGCGGACTGTGGCCCGGTTCTGGACCGGTTGATCTCCGAAGACGGAAGCCGTGGCGCGATACCGACGCTTGTGGCGGATCTGCGCGCTCGCGGCTCGCAGGTGATCTGGGCGGATTACTACACCTCTCCGCACTATGCCGGGACCGCCTGTGTCGCGCCCTACGCCATGCTCGAAGACCGGCTTGGCCGTATGGCCAATGCCTCTGCGGGAGTAAGCCTTGTGGATATGGACGACGTGTTCCGCCCCGGCGATCTGTCACTCTTCGCAAGGGATCGCCTGCATCCATCGCAGAAAGGATCGGCGCGCATTGCCGGTCTTGTCGCGCCCTTTCTGGCGAAGTGAGCCGACCCCGGCTTTCCGGGGGCGGGCCGGCTGGATAGATCAGTCGCGCAGCGCCTTGATCGCGTCCTTGAGGTTGAGCGCCCCGTCATAAAGCGCCCGGCCCGAGATCGCCCCATTCAGCGCGGCGCCACAATCGCGCAGAGCCTTGAGATCCTTCAGCGAGGAGACACCGCCGGAGGCGATCACCGGGATCGTCACGGCACGCGCCAGCGCCGCCGTTGCCTCGATGTTCGGCCCCTGCATGGCGCCATCGCGGTTGATGTCGGTGTAGATGATCGCCGCCACACCCGCATCCTCGAAGGATTTCGCCAGATCGGTGGCGTCGACGTCGGTGACCTCGGCCCAGCCCTTTGTCGCCACGCGGCCGTCGCGCGCGTCGATGCCCACCGCGATCTTGCCCGGGAAGGCTGCGGCCGCCTCGCGCACCAACGCCGGGTTCTCCACGGCCACCGTGCCGAGGATCACACGGGCGAGTCCCCGCTGCAGCCACATCTCGATGGTGGCCATGTCACGGATGCCGCCGCCAAGCTGCGCCGGTGTGTTCGTCTGGCTCAGGATCTGCTCGACGGCGGCGCCATTGACCGGCTCGCCGGCGAAGGCGCCGTTGAGGTCCACCAGGTGCAGCCATTCACAGCCCGCCGCAACGAATTCCAATGCCTGTGCAGCGGGATCGTCATTGAAGACCGTGGCCTTGTCCATATCGCCACGAAGCAGGCGCACCGCCTTGCCATCCTTGAGGTCGATCGCGGGGTAAAGGATCATGTGTCTTGTCCTTTCGAAGGAGGGTTGCCTGCCCCTTAGTCTGACGTTGCGGCAGGTGCAACCATGGATGCTGCGCTGCGTCGTGACGTCATGACGCGGCCCGCCGTAACGTCAGGCTTGATCGCAGCCGGGGCGGCGCGCCAAGCTGCTCGGACTACCAGGGAGGAGAGGATCATGAAAACCTATGTAATGGCCGCGGCGCTGGCGTGTCTGGCTGGACTGGCCGCCGCCGATCCGGCGGAAGGCGTGTGGAAAACCGAAGTCGATGACGGGGCCTATGCCCATGTCACGATCACGCCCTGTGGCGCGAACATCTGCGGCGTGATCAGCCGGACCTTCAACAGCGCCGGGGAATACAACTCGCCCAACAAGGGCAAGATGCTTGTGCGCAACATGGCCCCGCAAGGCGGCGGCAGCTACAAGGGCAAGGTCTGGCGGCCCTCGAACGACAAGATCTACACCGGCAAGATGCAGCTCAACGGCAATGCACTGAAGCTTTCGGGCTGCGTGGCCGGGGGGCTGCTCTGTTCGGGACAGAACTGGACACGGGTGCAGTAAAGTCCTGAGACCACAGTGGGCCGGGCGATGCGTCCGGCCCTTATTTTGCGTCAGGGGCGCCAGTTCAGGAAGTTGGCAATCATGCGCAAGCCAATCCCGGCGCTTTTCTCCGGGTGGAACTGCAGGCCGATGCGGTTTTCATGGCCGACAATCGCGGTGACATCGCCACCATAATCCACATGCGCGATGCGTTGTGTCAGATCGGCCATGCGCATCTGGTAGGAATGGACAAAATAGGCGTGATCGCCGGTTTTCAGCCCGTCAAGCACCGGATGCGGTGTTGCGATCTGCAGATCATTCCAGCCCATATGCGGCACTTTCAGCGCCGGGTCGCCCGGCGTGATGTGCATGACCTCGCCGTCGATCCAGCCAAGCCCGTCGGTTTCGTCGTACTCATGCCCCTTCCGGGCCATCAGTTGCATGCCGACACAGATCCCCAGAAAGGGGCGCCCCCGGCGCTCCACCGCCTCGATCATCGCCTCGAAGCAGCCCGAGGTTCGCAGCGCCCGCGCGCAGGACGGAAATGCGCCGTCGCCCGGCAGCACGATGTGATCGGCCTTGGCCACAACGTCCGGGTCGGTGGTCACACGGACCTCGGCCCCGGTGGTTTCGCGGGCCATTTTCTGAAACGCCTTCTCGGCCGAATGCAGGTTGCCGCTTTCGTAATCGATGATTGCAGTCAGCATGGCTCTGCCCTTGTGCTTCTTCTTTGCAAAAATATCCCGGGGGTCCGGGGGCTGGCCCCCGGTCCTGCCACGGATGTCAGAGTTTGCCCTTGGTCGAGGGCAGCTTGTCCGCCACGCGCGGATCCGGTTCCACCGCCATGCGCAAGGCGCGTGCCACGGCCTTGAAGGCCGCTTCCGCGATATGGTGCGCATTGAAGCCGTGCAGTTGGTCGATGTGCAGCGTGATGCCGCCGTGGGTGCTCAGCGCCTGAAAGAATTCGCGCACGAGTTCGGTGTCGAAGGTGCCGATCTTGGGCGCGGGGAAGTCGACGTTCCAGACAAGAAACGGCCGGTTCGACAGATCGAGCGCGGCGCGCACCTGCGTGTCGTCCATCGGCAGGTGGCATTCTCCGTAGCGGCGGATGCCCTTCTTGTCGCCAAGCGCCGCGACGAGGGCCTGTCCGATGGCGATGCCGGTGTCCTCGACGGTGTGATGATCGTCGATGTGCAGATCGCCGTCCGCGCGGATTGTCATGTCGATAAGCGAGTGCCGCGAGAGCTGGTCGAGCATGTGGTCGAAGAAGCCCACACCGGTCTGATTGTCATAGACGCCGGTGCCGTCGAGATCGAGAGTGACCTCGATGGCGGTCTCACTGGTCTTGCGGCTGATGGTGGCCTTGCGCATCGGCTTTCTCCTTGGGTTCGCGGCCTTATAGGCGGTGCGTTGCAAAGGGGAAAGGGGGCGCGACGGCCCGGATGGGCGGCTGTTGCGCGCGCGTCGTCACGGTTGGTGAAGTGGAAGGAAAATGGAGCGGGCGAGGCGATTCGAACGCCCGACCCTAACCTTGGCAAGGTTATGCTCTACCCCTGAGCTACGCCCGCAAACCATTTTCATCTCGGTCCGTTTCGGCGGTTCCGCTGGGTGGCGGCGCATCCCGAAATTGACCTAACTGGAGCGGGCGAGGCGATTCGAACGCCCGACCCTAACCTTGGCAAGGTTATGCTCTACCCCTGAGCTACGCCCGCGTACCAGTTGGTGACGGCGGATTTAGACGCAGGCGAGGATGGGCGCAAGGGGAAAATTGGAGATTGGGCGGGAATTTTTTTGCAAGGGCGGCGGGGCTGGGCCGGTGCGTCGGGATGGCGATTGGGATCATCCGCTGCGCGGCGCGCTTTTCGCCCGTGTCTGTGGTCAAGAGGGGGGCGATGCCGTGTTTTTCGAGTGCGGCAACCGCGGATGTCCCGGTCTTGAACCGTTGGGACCGCAGTTGGTCCGGTTGCAGCCCTGGCCAAATACGGGGCGCAGGGCGGGTCCGGTTCTCCGAAGAGAGAGCGGCACGAAAAAAGGGCGGATTCCGAAGAACCCGCCCTAGGATATTGCGCCGAAAATGGGAGGAGAAGGCGCAAATCCCGATACCGCCCCCAAAGGGAGGAGAGGAGGCGATGCGTTGTGCTTATTTCGCGGCTGCGGTCGCTTTCTTGGCGGTCGCGGTCATGTCGTCGGTGGCTTTCTTGACAGCGGCGGTGGCGTCTTCGGAGAAGTCCTTGCCTGCGGCCATCATCAGCTCGACGGTGTCCATCTGGACCTTTTTCGCGATCTCGGCGAAGGCAGCCATGTTCTCGGCAGCCACTTCGGCCTGAGCGGATGCGAAGTCGGTCATCGACTTGGCGTAGTCGGCCGGCTCAGCCTTTGCTTTGGACATGTCGGCCATCTTGGACAGGGTGTCCTTGGTCCACTTGGCGGAGATCTCGGTCGACTTCTCTGCGGCTTCCAGAGCCACGGAGGAGAGCTTCTCGTTCATCGTCGCAGTGGTTTTGAAGGCGTCTTCCATTGCTTTGGTGTCAACCGGGAAGGAACCCATCATGTCTTTGAACATGCCGGTGAAATCTTGTGCTTTAGCCATAACGTAAATCCTTTTCTCTACAGCGAGGGCCCACCCCTCTGCGTTGCTGTTGAGAAGAATATGCATTCTGCAGTGCGGCATTTCAAGTATTTTCTTGCTGCACTGCAGAAAAATTGGCTAAGACTCTGATATTTAGTGATTTTGATCGCGGGCCTTGATCGCCACATAGGTGCCCGGAGCTTCTCCGAGGCTCTTATAAGGCGAATCGCCGGGTGTGCGGGCGGGGACTTTCTTGCCCGAGCGCTTCTTCAGCCAGGCTTCCCAGACCGGCCACCAGGAGCCTTCGTTCTTCTCGGCCGCCGCTTTCCAGGCGTCGAAATCGAGCGAGAGGTCATCATTGGTGTAGTGGCCGTATTTCTTCTTGCTCGGCGGGTTCACGATCCCGGCGATATGGCCGCTTTCGCCCAGCACGAACTGCTTGGAGCGCGAGCCCATCATCTGCACGCCGCGATAGACGTCGCGGGCGGCGGCGATGTGATCTGTCTCCGTGGCGATCGACATCAGCGGCACATCCACATCCTTGACCGAGAGGGTTTCGCCGAACATCTCGAAGGTGCCATTGGCGAATTCGTTGCGCTGGCACAGGCCGCGCAGGTACTGTTTGAACATCTTGCCGGGCAGGTTGGCGCCGTCGCCGTTCCAGTAGAGCAGGTCAAAGGCCGGGGGCGTTTCGCCCATCATGTAGTGCCGTATGGCGGGCCCGTAAATCAGGTCATTGGAGCGCAGGAAGGAAAAGGTCCGCGCCATGATGAAGGAGGGCAGAATGCCTTCCTGATCTATCTCCTCCTCGATCCCGGCGGCGAAATCCTCCTGCAGGAAGGGGGTGAACTCGCCCTGATCGGAGAAATCCACAAGCGCGGTAAAGAAGGTCGCGGACTTGACCGTCTTGTCGCCGCGTTTCTTCAGCAGCGACAGGACCAGCGACAGGGTGGTGCCCGCGATGCAGTAGCCAACCGCGTTGATCCGGTCGACGTCGCAGATCTCCTTCACGACGTTCATCGCCGTCAGGTAGCCCTCATCGACGTAATCTTCGAGCCCGATGTCACGATAGGTGGAATCCGGGTTGATCCAGCTGACCACAAACAGGGTATAGCCCTGATCGACAACCCAGCGGATCAGGCTGTTCTGCGGCTTCAGATCGAGAATGTAGAACTTGTTGATCCACGGCGGGAACAGCACGATCGGGGTTTCGTGCACCTGATCCGTGGTGGGGCTGTACTGGATCAGCTCCATCATGCGGTTGCGATAGACCACTTCACCCTTGGCGGTGGCGATGTTCTCGCCGACGGAAAAGGCGCTCTCGTCCGCGAGGCGCACGAGCATCTCGCCATTGTTGGCCTCAAGATCGGCGACGAGGTTCTCCAGCCCGCGTACCAGGCTTTCGCCCTCGGTCTCGACCGCCTTCATCAGCGCGTCGGGGTTGGTGGCGAGAAAGTTCGTGGGCGCGAACATGTCGGTGATCTGCTGGGCAAAGTACCGCAGGCGGCGCTTTTCCTTTTCGTCCATCTCGTCGAGATCGTCGATGCCCTCGCGGATGGCCTCGGCATTGATCAGGTACTGCTGCTTGACGAAGTTGAAGTAGGGGTGGCTGTCCCACAGCGGATTCTTGAAGCGGCGATCCTCGGGGCCAGGGTTTTCCGGCGCCTTGAGCTGACCGCGGGCGAGGGTTTGTTGCGCATCGACAAAATGCGTGAGCGTCTTGCCCCAGTACTGCACCTGGTTCTCCAGAAGCTTTGCGGGGTTGGTCATCCACTCCTGCCAATAGGCCTGCGCAGCCTTGGCATATAGCTCGCTTTCCGGCCCGTTGAGCGCCTGCGGCGTGGGCTTTCTGCGGGAAATCGCGGACACCAGGCGCTGTTGCAGCTCCTCGACGCGGGCGAGATTGGCTTCGAGGCGCTCACGATTTTCGCCTGCGACCTCAGTGTTCGTTGCCATGTTAACGATTCCCCCCTATGTTCGCCCCAAGGATAACGCCGCGCTTGACGGGAGGCAAAGCGGCGAAATGGCCTGAGGCAACATGTGTTGCCAACCGCCCTCTAAAAGGAGCAGTGCTCATGCGTTACATGACCACCTACGACATGATGGAAACCTTCCGCAACACCAGCCAGTGGCTTGGTGCAACGGCCAAGACCATGGCCTCCTACCCGGCGTTTGCCGCAATCCCGAACCCCGGCCTTGCGTGGATGGCAGCCTGGGGGCAGGTGACCGAACGCGCCTTCGAACGCATGGTGGTCAAGCCCGACTGGGGCATCCACTCCGTCACTTGCGACGATGGCAAGGACCACCTCGTGAATATCGAAACTGTGGTGGAAAAGCCGTTCGGCGATCTCATCCACTTCAACGTGACCGGCCGCGAAGAGCAGCCGCGCAAGATCCTGCTTGTGGCGCCGATGTCGGGGCATTACGCCACGCTGCTGCGCTCGACGGTGAAGTCGCTGATCACCAACTGCGAAGTCTATATCACCGATTGGCACAACGCGCGCGATATTCCGGTGTCGGCGGGCAAGTTCGATATCGAGGATTACACCCTCTACCTGATGGATTTCATGCGGGCCATGGGACCAGACACCAATGTTGTGGCCGTCTGTCAGCCCGCGCCGCTGACGCTGGCCGCCACGGCCTATCTGGCCGAGCAGGATCCGGCGGCGCAGCCGCGCACGCTGACGCTCATCGGCGGGCCGATCAACCCCGACGCCGTGCCGACCGATGTGACGGATTTCGGCGCGCGGGTGACCATGGGTCAGCTCGAAGAGACGATGATCCAGCGGGTCGGTTTCAAGTACAAGGGCGTCGGTCGGCTGGTCTATCCTGGCCTGCTGCAGTTGACCTCATTCGTGAGCATGAACGCCGACCGCCACACCAAGGCGTTTCAGGATCAGATCCTGCGCGTGACGCGCGGCGAGGCCTCGGATCACGATGCGCACAACCGGTTCTACGACGAATATCTCGCGGTCATGGACATGCCGGCGGAGTTCTACCTGTCGACGGTGGACCGGATCTTCAAGAAGTGTGAAATCGCCAAGAACGAATTCGTGGTGCACGGGCACAAGGTCGACATGAGCAAGATCACCAATGTCGCGGTCAAGACCGTCGAGGGTGCGAAGGACGACATCACCGCGCCGGGGCAGTGCATTGCGGCGCTTGATCTGTGCACCGGGCTGCCGGACAGCATGAAGGCAAGCCACGTGGAGCCGGGTGCCGGTCACTACGGGATTTTCGCGGGCAAGAGCTGGCGCAACAACATCCGCCCGCTGGTGCTTGAGTTCATTGATCAGAACGCCGGAGACACGCCGCCGACGGCGAAGAAGAAACCGGCAAACGTGAACGCCGCCTGAGCGCACGCGTCATTGAACAGATGGGAACGGGGCTCGCGAGGGTCCCGTTTTTGTTTGTCTTGCGGGGGTGTCTCAGTCTTTGGCCGGGTCTTGTTCCACCGGGCCGCCCTGTTTGACCCAATCCGTGAAGCCGTCGCGGATGTGTGCGGCTTCAAAGCCCATATCCTGCAGCCTTGCCACGGTCAGCGCCGAGCGCCAGCCGGATGCACAGTGAAAGAGGTAGGATTTGCCGGGCTGGTCGAAGACGGGTTTGTGGTAGGGGCTGTCGGGATCGACCCAGAATTCGATCATGCCGCGTGGCGCGTGCACCGACCCGGGGATAAAGCCGGATTTCTGACGTTCGCGCACGTCGCGGATGTCGACGATGATCGTATCGGGATCGCCGTGCCGGGCGATGGCCTCTTCGGTGGTGAGTTCGGGAATCTGGCCGCGGGCCTCGGCGACGAGGTCGGCGGCGGTGATCTTGAGCTTGGGCATGCGGGTCTTCCGTGTCTTCGGGGGAGGGCTGGGCGCTTGGCTACGAAGGAACTGCCGAAAAGGTGAATGAAAAAGGCCGGAAGGAAACCCCTCCGGCCTTTCGTAAACCCGTGTGTGGGAGAAAGCGGCTTATGCGGCTTTTTTTGCCTTGCGGCGGCGGACCAGCGCCAGACCACCCAAGGCCCCGATCAGAAGCGGCGCGCCTGCGGGCAGCGGAACTTCGGAGATCGGCGGCGTGTAGTTGTAGGTCACGGAGGCGGTTGCGCCAGCGTCCGTGAAGAACTGGGTGATCAGGTTGCCCGCACCAGAACCGGAAGACGCGCCAACAGCGGAGAGGTCGAGCGAGAAAGTGCCGTTGCCGATGAACGGCGAAAGACCGGAGGTGAACACGGATGTGTCCGAGTCACTAGCGGTCAGACCGGAATAGGACACGCCAGAGGTGCCGCCAAAATCAATCGTGCCGTCGAAGGAGGTCGCGTTGAAGATGGAGGAGGACAGCGGGTTCACGTCCACGGAGAGCCCCGGAAAGCCCGCGACCGACGCGGTGATGGTTGCGCTGAGGCTCAGCGTGATGACAGCCGGTGCGCCGTCAAGGCTTTCTGCATTGGCGTCGCCGTCGACGCTGCCGGTCAATGACAGCGACACGCTGTCGAGCGTTCCGAGGAGCGGGTCGAACTGGGTCAGGAGAACAGAATCGGACCAATTTGTTGAGGTCGATGCGACGCTGCCGGAGTAGGTCGCGGTTGCCGCCTGTGCGGCGCCAGCGGCCAGACCTGCGACGACAACGACTGCAAGAGCAATAGATTTCATAACGGTGTAATCCCTGTTGGGTTGGAATCTCTGCTCCGAAGTACCCGTTCAAACCGCCTGGGGCAATGAAAAGCTGCAAATTTTTGGTTAATTCTCGGGTTTTTAGTGATGCGAATCACAAATTTTAACCGGTTATCAACCTCAGGGTGTGATGCTCCATTCCTTGCGCGATTATGCGGTGCGCCGGGGGTGAAAACCGAAACGTAAGTCGGCCCGCCCCGTGGCGAAGCGGGCAAGACCCGTTTTGCGTGTTCCGCTGAGCGGTTATTCCAGTTCGATCAGCAGGTCCTTGGCGTCGATCTGTCCGCCGGGTTGGACGTGGACGGCTTTGACCGTCGCGTCGCGCTCGGCATGCAGGCCGGTTTCCATCTTCATCGCCTCGATGGTCAGGAGCAGATCGCCGGTCTTGACCTTTGCGCCGACCTGTATCGCGACGGAGGCGACCACACCCGGCATCGGCGCGCCGATGTGGTTCGGGTTGCCCATTTCCGCCTTGGGGCGCGCGGCGGTAGAGGCCGCGGCCTTGCGATCGGGCACGCGGATGGTGCGCGGCTGGCCGTTGAGTTCGAAGAAGACCTTCACATTGCCGTCTTCCTGCGTTTCGCCGACGGCCTGCAGCAGGATTTCGAGTTTTTTGCCCGGGTCGATTTCGGCGGTGATCTCCTCGCCCGGTTCCATCCCGTAGAAAAAGGTGCGGGTGGGCAGGGTGCGCACCGGGCCGTAGGTTTCGTGACGGGCGCGGTAATCGGTGAAGACCTTGGGATACATGAGATATCCGTTCAGATCCTCATCGTCGATCGTGGCGCCCTCAAGCTGTTCGGAGAGCTTGGCGCGCGTCTCTTCGATGTCCACCGGGGCGGCCTTGAGGCCGGGGCGGTCGGTGAAGGGTTTCTCGTCCTTGAGGATCTTCTTCTGAATCGCCGATGGCCAGCCGCCGGGGGGCTGTCCGAGGCTGCCCTTCATCATGTCGATGACGGAATCCGGGAAGGACAGCTCGGTCTTCGGGTCTTCGACCTGCGCGCGGGTGAGGCCCTGGGAGACCATCATCAGGGCCATGTCACCGACCACCTTGGAGGAGGGGGTGACCTTCACGATATCGCCGAACATCTGGTTCACGTCGGCGTAGGTCTGCGCCACCTCGTGCCAGCGTTCTTCGAGGCCGAGAGAACGCGCCTGGGCCTTGAGGTTGGTGAACTGTCCGCCGGGCATCTCGTGCAGGTAGACCTCGGAGGCGGGGGCCTGCAGGGAGGATTCGAAGGCGGCGTATTGCCCGCGCACCGCCTCGAAGTAGTTGGAAATTTCGCGGATCGCGGCGATATCCAGCCCGGTGTCACGCTCGGTAAAGCGCAGGGCCTCGACGACGGAGCCAAGGGTCGGCTGCGAGGTGTTGCCGGAGAAACTGTCCATGGCCGCGTCAACTGCATCCACGCCCGCCGCCTGCGCCGCCATGATCGTGGAGATCGCCGCGCCGGAGGTGTCGTGGGTGTGGAAGTGGATCGGCAGGCCAACCTCCTCCTTGAGCGCCTTGATCAGCGCGCCCGCGGCGGAGGCCTTGAGCAGGCCCGCCATGTCCTTGAGGCCGAGCACGTGCGCGCCTGCGGCCTTCAGATCCTTGCCCATGGAGACGTAGTATTTGAGGTCATATTTGGCGCGGTCGGGGTCGAGGATGTCCCCCGTATAGCAGACCGTGCCTTCCAGCACTTTGCCGGTATCGAGCACCGCATCCATGGCGACGCGCATGTTTTCGACCCAGTTCAGCGAGTCAAAGACGCGGAACACGTCGACGCCGGTTTCCGCCGCCTGTTTGACGAAGAACTGCACGACGTTGTCGGGGTAGTTGGTGTACCCCACGCCATTCGCGCCGCGCAGCAGCATCTGCGTCATCAGGTTGGGCATGCGGGCGCGCAGATCGCGCAGGCGCTGCCAGGGACATTCTTGCAAGAAGCGATAGGCCACATCGAAGGTCGCGCCGCCCCAGCATTCGACACTGAACAACTGCGGTAGATTGTGCGCATAGGCCGGGGCCGCGCCGATCATGTCGATGGAGCGCATCCGCGTGGCGATCAGGGATTGGTGTCCGTCGCGCATGGTGGTGTCGGTGATCAGGAGCTGCTTTTGCGCCAGCATCCAGTCCGCGACGGCCTGCGGGCCTTTGTCCTCCAGCAGGTTGCGGGTGCCGGGGGCGGGGGTGTCCACCTTATTCTTCGGGGCGCGGGCGGGCTTGAGATCGGCGGCGGGCATCGGGCGACCGGCGGTCTCCGGATGGCCGTTCACGGTGATGTCGGCGATGTAGGTCAGAACCTTGGTGCCCCGGTCGCGGCGCTGTTTGAAGTCAAACAGTTCCGGCGTCGTGTCGATGAACTTCGTTGTGTACTGGTTCGACAGGAAAGTCGGGTGTTTGAGCAGGTTGATGACAAAGTCGATGTTGGTGGTCACGCCCCGGATGCGGAATTCGCGCAAGGCCCGGTCCATGCGGCGGATCGCCTGTTCCGGGGTCGGGGCCTTTGCCGTGACCTTCACCAGCAGCGAGTCGTAATACCGTGTGATGACGCCGCCCGCATAGGCGGTGCCGCCATCGAGACGGATGCCCATGCCCGTGGCCGAGCGATAGGCGGTCAGGCGGCCATAGTCGGGGATGAAGTTATTGGTCGGGTCCTCGGTGGTGATCCGCGTCTGCAGAGCGTGACCGGTGAGGCGGATGTCGTATTGCGAGGCCTTGCCGGTGGCTTCGGCGAGGCTCTTGCCCTCGGCGATGAGGATCTGGGCCTGCACGATGTCGATGCCGGTGACTTCTTCGGTGACGGTGTGCTCCACCTGCACGCGCGGGTTCACCTCGATGAAGTAAAACGAGCCGGTGTCCATATCCATCAGGAATTCGACGGTGCCCGCGCATTCGTAGTTCACATGCTGGCAGATCTTGCGGCCGAGTTCACAGATCTCCTCGCGCTGCGCCTCGGAGAGGTAGGGGGCAGGCGCGCGTTCCACGACCTTCTGGTTGCGGCGCTGCACCGAGCAGTCGCGCTCATAGAGGTGATAGATGTTGCCTTGGCTGTCGCCAAGGATCTGCACCTCGACGTGACGGGCGCGGATGATCATCTTTTCGAGATAGCCCTCGCCGTTGCCAAAAGCAGCCTCGGCCTCGCGGCGGCCTTCGAGCACCTTTTCCTTCAGTTCCTTGGCGTTCTCGATAGGACGCATGCCGCGCCCGCCGCCGCCCCAGGAGGCCTTCAGCATCAGCGGAAAGCCGACTTCCTCGGCCTCCTTGGCGATGGCGTCGAAGTCGTCGCCAAGCACCTCCGTTGCGGGGATGACGGGCACGCCCGCTTCGATGGCCACACGCCGCGCGCTTGCCTTGTCTCCGAGGGCGCGCATGGTTTCCGCCTTCGGGCCGATAAAGGTGATGCCGTTGGCCACGCAGGCATCGACGAAGTCAGGGTTTTCCGACAGCAGGCCATAGCCGGGATGGATCGCGTCCGCGCCGCTCTCCTTGGCCACGCGGATGATCTCGTCGATGGACAGATAGGCCGCCACCGGCCCCAGACCCTCGCCAATGCGGTAGGCTTCGTCGGCCTTGAAACGGTGCAGCCCCAGCTTGTCCTCTTCGGCGTAGACGGCGACTGTTTTCTTTCCCATCTCGTTTGCGGCGCGCATGATGCGGATGGCGATTTCGCCGCGGTTGGCAATAAGGATCTTCTTGAAGCTGGTCATTCGGGGGGTCCCTTGGTCTGGCCGTTTCATCTTCGCATAGGGCGAATTTCCCTGCAGCCTAAGGCGGGGAAAGGGGGTCGTCTATGCCGCATTGCGGCATGTTAGCGATAACAGGTCGCGTTGCAAGCGCCGTTTTGGATCGCACGGGCGCAGATCGGCCCGGTTTTAAGTCTAAGGAAAGGATTTGCGGCTAACCCCGGGGGGACCCGAAAACGAGGTGTGTGATGTCCGGTCAGGATTTGTACCGAATTGTTTATCTCAGCCACGCGGCGCAGGCACTCTCCGTTCCGGCGCTCGACGTGCTGCTTGCGGCGGCGCGGCAGTACAATGCGGCCAATGGCGTGACCGGCTTTCTGGCGTGTCACGAGCGCAGCTTTTTCCAGGTGGTCGAGGGCGCGCGTTCAGAGGTGGAGCGCCTCTTTGCCGCGATAAACCGCGATCCGCGCCATGGCGGGATCATTGTCCTGCGGCAGGGCGCGGTGGAGGAGCGATCATTCGGTGAGTGGACCATGGGATTTGCCGATCCGACGCAGCTTGGCCCGGAGAACATGGCGGCAGTCACCGACCTGCACCAATTGATGGCAGAAGGCGGCGGGGCCGGTCTCCGCGATCGCCGGGTTGGCGTGCTGCTGGACAGTTTTCTGGCCAGCTTCCGCGATCTCGCCCATTCGGAATGGCGCGTGCCCGCACCGGAAATCGCAGCGGAGGAGGCGGTGTCAGTCCCGGATCAACCGGCCGGCCACGTCGCCTAGGCTATGGGTTCCCATCTGCGCCATGTTCAACTTCATGTCGTCGGTCAGAATATGGGTGAGATGCGCGGGGCCCTTTTCCCCAAGCGCCGCAACCGCGTAGTGCCACGCGCGGCCGAGCATGACAAAATCCGCCCCGAGTGCCAACGCGCGCAGGACGTCCATCCCGGAGGCCACGCCGCTGTCGAAGATCAGCGGGAAATCGGGGCCGACCGCCGCGCGCACTTTTGGCAGCTCGGTGATGCTGGCCGGTCCCGGCTCGAACTGCCGGGCAGAGTGGTTTGACACCCAGATTGCATCAACGCCTTCGGATTGAAGGCGTTTTGCCGCGTCGGGGCACATGACGCCCTTGATGATCAGATCTCCCTGCCATTCCTCGCGCAGCTGTTTGAGCGTGTCCCAGTCAGGGGTGCCTCGGATGATATGTCCGGCGTGGGCAAGGCTGGAGCGCGGATCGCTGTTGTCGACATAGCTTTCCGGCAGGACGATTCGCGGTGCGCCGGTCCTCAGCGTTTTCAGCGACCATTCGGGGTGGGTCAGGACTTCCCAGACCACGCGCGGCGTGATCTTTGGCGGCATGGTCAGCTTGGCGCGGCGCTGGCGTTCCCGGCGCGAATCGTCCGGGACGTCCACGGTCAGGATCAGCTTTGTGAACCCGCTCTCTTTTGCGCGCCGCAGAATATCGCGGCGAATGCCCGGATCGGCGGGGCAATAGAGCTGATACCAGCCCATATCGCCCGAAATCGGGCCGATTTCCTCGGGCAGCCGTGTGGCGACGGTCGAGATGCCATAGGGAATGCGCTGCGCCCTGGCATGCGCGGCCAGCATCCGCTCTGCCCCCGGCCACATCAGCCCCGACATGCCCACCGGCGCAATGCCGAAAGGGCGGCTGTATTCGGTGCCCATGAAGGTCGTCGAGAAATCGGGTTCGACCTTGCCGGGCAGAATATCGGGCATGAAATGCACCGCATCGAGCGCGTCGCGATTGCGCTGAAACTGCAGTTCGGCACCGGTCGAACTGTCCAGATATTCGAAGGCGAAATGCGGGATGCGCCTGCGGGCCTTGCGGCGCAGATCGGAGACAGCGGGGAAAGAAAGGTCGAGATCCATGGCGGCATTTGGCTGTGTGTTTCGGCAATTGTCCAGAGCGGCGCGCACCGGGGCCGTCCTGTTTGTCGGAGCCTGCGGGGACGTCTGCTGTTGCACGCTCTCGAAAGGCGGGAAGAGGAGACATATCCTTGACAGGTTTTGCGGCTCCGCCTGGATATTGGCCGCAAGCGTTCCTTTCATCGGCTCTTGTCGATGCGACGAAGCCGTCGGGCCTATGCGGAAAGTTGCAGAACATTCTGTGAACGTCCCTTTCCCTCGCACCATCCCCACGCTATCATCGCGCCATGAGCAATTTCGATGAATTCGACGCCTTCGAAGGTGCGTCCCTGTCGAGCCGGGCCATGGCGGCGCGGCCAACACCCTATCTTGAGGGTCTGAATCCGGCGCAGCGCGAGGCGGTGGAAACGCTGGACGGTCCGGTCCTGATGCTTGCCGGGGCGGGCACCGGCAAGACCAAGGCGCTGACCGCGCGAATCGTGCATCTTCTGAGCACGGGACGGGCGCGCCCGAACGAGATCCTCGCCGTGACCTTCACCAACAAGGCCGCGCGCGAGATGAAAACCCGCGTGTCCGGCATGCTGGGGCAAGTGGTCGAGGGGATGCCGTGGCTTGGCACCTTTCACTCCATCTGCGTCAAGCTGCTGCGGCGACATGCGGAGCTGGTTGGTCTGAAGTCGAACTTCACCATTCTGGATACGGACGATCAGCTGCGCCTGCTCAAGCAGTTGGTGCAGGCGGCGGGCATCGACGACAAACGCTGGCCCGCGCGGCAATTGGCCGGGGTGATCGACGATTGGAAGAACCGGGCGTTGACCCCGGACAAGCTGCCAGCGGCGGATGCGGGGGCCTACGATCAGAAGGGGCCGGCGCTCTATGCGCAGTATCAGGAGCGCCTACGTGAGTTGAACGCGGTGGATTTCGGCGATCTGCTGCTGCATGTGGTGACGATCTTTCAACAGCACGGCGATGTGCTGGCGCAGTATCAGCGTTGGTTCCGCTACATCCTCGTGGACGAGTATCAGGATACAAACGTTGCGCAGTATCTTTGGCTGCGACTGCTCGCGCAGGGGCATCGCAACATCTGCTGTGTTGGTGACGATGATCAGTCGATCTATGGCTGGCGCGGCGCCGAGGTGGGCAATATCCTGCGGTTTGAAAAGGATTTTCCCGGCGCGCATGTGGTGCGGCTGGAGCAGAATTACCGCTCGACGCCGCATATCCTCGCGGCGGCCTCCTCCGTCATTCGCGGCAACGCCAACCGTCTGGGCAAGGAACTCTGGACCGAGGCGCAGGACGGCGAAAAGGTGCGCCTGATCGGCCATTGGGATGGCGACGAGGAGGCGCGCTGGGTTGGTGAAGAGATCGAGGCAATGCAGGGCGGCACGCGCGGTATGCGGGCGTACAGCCTTGATGATATGGCCATTCTGGTCCGCGCCTCGCATCAGATGCGTGCCTTCGAGGACCGTTTCCTGACCATTGGGTTACCCTATCGGGTGATCGGCGGACCGCGTTTCTATGAGCGGATGGAGATCCGTGACGCCATGGCCTACTTCCGGTTGGTGATTTCGCCGACGGACGATCTGGCCTTTGAGCGGGTGGTGAACACGCCCAAACGCGGGCTTGGTGACAAGGCGCAGCAGACCATCCAGCAGATCGCGCGGGCAAACGGCGTGTCCTTGCTCGATGGGGCCGCGATGGCGGTGGAGCAGGGCGCGATCAAGGGCAAGGGCGCGAAGGCGCTGTCCGAATTTGTCGTCGGGATCGCCCGCTGGGGCCGCATGATGCGCAGCACCGTCGCGGCGGCTGGCGAGGACGATGTGCTTGAGGATCTGGCCAGTCCCGAGCGCCGCGAGGCGGAGGTCTCTCATGTCGAGTTGGCGCAGATCATCCTCGACGAAAGCGGCTATACCGGGATGTGGCAGAACGACAAGACACCCGAAGCGCCGGGGCGGTTGGAGAACCTCAAGGAATTGGTCAAGGCGCTGGAGAACTTCGAGAATATCCAAGGGTTTCTTGAGCATGTCAGCCTTGTCATGGACAACGACAGCGACGACGGCGGCGCCAAGGTCAGCATCATGACGCTGCATGGTGCGAAAGGGCTGGAGTTCCCCGTCGTGTTCCTGCCCGGTTGGGAAGACGGTTTGTTCCCCTCGCAGCGCTCCATGGATGAAAGCGGCGTGAAGGGGCTCGAAGAGGAACGGCGGCTGGCCTATGTCGGGATCACACGGGCCGAGGAGGTCTGTACGATTTCCTTCGCGGGCAACCGCCGGGTGTTCGGCCAGTGGCAGTCGCAGATGCCCTCACGCTTTGTCGATGAACTGCCGGAGCAGCATGTGGATGTGCTGACCCCGCCGGGCCTCTATGGTGGCGGCTATGGCGCCGCAGCGGGCAGCGGCATGGGCATGTCGTCGGGTATGGAGAGCCGCGTCGCCTCGGCCAATGTCTATAATTCTCCAGGTTGGAAGCGCCTGCAATCGCGCCAGGGCGAACGCCCGGTGAGCCAGCCGAAGGAGAGCCGGAATACGGTTATCGACCTCCAGGCCGTCAGTGCGTACTCGGAGGGCGAGCGGGTCTTTCACCAGAAGTTCGGCTATGGTGCGATTGTCGGGATCGAGGGGGACAAGCTTGAAATCACCTTTGACAAGGCCGGCACAAAAAAGGTGGTGTCCCGCTACATCTGCGCCGCCGACGACGTCCCGTTCTAGCCCGCCGCGTTTGTCCCATCAAGCGCGGCGGGTGGGCAAGGTCGCACTTTGCTTTGCAAAGTGTCGACGCCCACACCCAAGAAATCCGGGCGCGTCGGTCGGCGTATGTCCCATCAAGCGCGGCGATTAGGGACGTGCCACTTCGGAAAACGCGCGGCACGGTTTCCGGGGCTCCGCGCCCTCGCACGCTGCAGGGAAAACTGTATAACCCTGTGCCCATGCTTCAGTATTTGTCCCGGCCTCTCGTAGGGCGGGGCTGTGCCCCGCACCTCCCTCAGGTGCCGTAGGCGCGCAGTCGGCCCATGACGGCTTCGGCGGCTTCCACCAGCACATCGGCGACCCAAGTGCACTCTTCTTCGGTCAAGCGCGCGGGCAGGCGTGTGTCGCAGGCACGCATGAGCATCGCCCGGGTGCGCGGCAGATCCGGCATGTCCGGCATGAACTGCCAGTTCCAGAAGGCGCGGGCGTTGTCCGTGTTCATGCCAAAGATCTGAACTTTCACACCATTCTCCCCGGCGATGCGGGCAAAGGCGCGGGCTTCGTCGTCGGTCATGCCGTCGAGGTTGAATTGCAGCGAATCCGGCGCGCGCTCTTCCTGGGCAAGTTTGGCCGGGACGGCAATCCACGGGCTGCGCGCGATCATTGCCGCGACTTGATCGTGGTTGCGGCGGCCATCTCGTACGCGGCGGGGAATTTCGGCGATCTGGGGGCGGATGACTGCGGCAGACAGGTTGCCGAGCCGCAGGTTGTAGAGCGGCAGTTGATTTTGCCACCGCTTCAGCGCCTCTTCGAGCGCCGCGGAATTGTCGCCGTGCGAGAGGTGTTTTTGCCACATATGCTCATAAGCGCCGGACATTATGACCGCGCGGGCGACCAGCTCGGCGTCGTCGGTGATCAGGATGCCGCCTTCGCCCGCGTTCAGCAGCTTGTAGCTTTGGAAGCTGAAACAGCCGATGCGGCCGATGGTGCCGATCTTGCGTCCGCCCCAGAGCGTGCCGAGCGAATGGGCGGCGTCTTCAACCACGGGAATCCCGCGTGCATCGCAGAGCGTCATGATCGCGTCCATATCGGACGTGTGGCCGCGCATGTGGGAGACGATCACCGCCTGAACATCACCCAGTTTTGCTTCGAAGTCACTCAGGTCGATGCGGTAATTCTCAGCAACCTCGCAGAGCACCGGAACACAGTCGGCATGGACCACGGCGGAGGGCACGGCGGCGAAGGTGAAACCCGGGATCATCACGCGCGCGCCGTGCGGCAGGTCCAAAGCCTTGAGCGAGAGGAAGAGGGCGGCCGAACAGCTGCTGACCGCGAGGGCGTATTTCACCCCCATCAGCGCGGCGAACTCGCGTTCGAGAAGCGCGACGGGCGCGTCCTGCGGCGCGGTGTAGCGAAAGAGGTCGCCAGAAGCCAAAAGCCGGTCGATCTCGGCGCGGGCGGCCTCGGGGATGGCTTCGGCGTCATGCATGTTCGGCGTCATAGATTTCATTTTCCCGAATTGGTGTTTTCGGAAATGTAAAACAAGGCGTCGATCCGGCCAAGCCCTTTTGCGCCCTGCGTGGGGTGTCACTGCGCCGCGTGGCGCTTCGGGAACGGTTTTTCCGGGGTGTTACAGGCCGAGCCGGTCGCGCATCGCGAACCAGCTCATGGCGAGCACGAGCAGCGGCGTGCGCAGGCCGGGGCCGCCGGGAAAGCGCGGTGTGGGAAGCGCGGCGAAGGCGTCGAAGCCGGCGCTCTGGCCCTTCACGGCCTCGGCCATGAGCTTGCCGGCCTGGATGGCATTGCCCACGCCGTGCCCGGAATAGCCGCCCGCGCTCAGCGTCGTGTCACTCAGCCGGGCAAGATGCGGCAGGCGTTTCATGGTGATGGCGAGAGTGCCGCCCCAGGCATAGTCGAGCGCGACATCGGCAAGCTGCGGGAAAATCTGCAGCATCGGTTTGCGCACAACGGCGCGGATGTCTTTCGGGAATTTGTAGCCATAGCTCTCGCCGCCGCCGAACAGCAGCCGCCCGTCGTGGGACAGGCGGAAGTAGTTGACGACAAAGAGATCGTCGGCCACCGCAACGTCACGGGTGAGCACCTCCGCGCAGCGTTCGTCCAAGGGTTCGGTGGCAACGACGAAGTTGTTGATCGGCATCACACGCGCGGCGACCTTGGGCGCCAGCCCGCCAAGATAGCCGTTGCAGGCGAGGATCAGATGATCGGCGGTGACGTGGCCACCGTTCGTGGCGATGCGAACGGTTTTGCCATCCCGGATGTCATGCACTTCGGAGCGCTCGCAGATCCGCACCCCGGCGGCCTCCGCTGCGCGTGCCAGCCCGATGGCCAGTGTCAGCGGCTGCAGGTGGGCCGCGCCCATGTCGAGCACGCCACCCTTGTAGGCGGGGGAGGGGCAAAGCGCGGCAAAGGCGTCGCTGTCCAGAACCTCCATGGCGTAGTCATAATGCCGGGACATATGGTCCGCATAGCGATGCAGGTCGCGGACGGAGCCTTGCGATGTGCCGGACCACGCCACGCCGTCTTTCAGATGGCAGTCGATTCGGTGGCGCGCGATCAGGTCCCTGACCAGCGCCTTGGCATCCTCGCCGAGATCCCAGTAAAGCCGCGCGGTATCGCGCCCGACCATCGCCTCCAGTTTCATCTGATCGAGCCGCTGCCCGGAACCGAGCTGTCCGCCGTTGCGCCCCGAGGCGCCGAAGCCCACGCGCTGCGCTTCGAGCAGCACCACGTCCATGCCCGCCTCGGCCAGATGCAAGGCTGCCGACAGCCCGGTATACCCGCCGCCGACCACGCAGACGTCGGCCTTTGCCGCGCCCTGAAGCGGGCGGAATCGCTCTATCGTGGGGGCGGTTTCGGCGTACCAGCTGACCGGGTATTCGCCTTTGACATCGTTGGCATAGAGCAGGTTCATGGCGCGGTGTCCCTTATGTCTGGCGGCTCAAGGTCCCTCACGGGGCATCCGGACGGGCGGGGCAGGAGCCCGCCATATCCGTGTTCTTCGATGGTTTGCCCGTTGGATCAGACGTTCATCAGCAGGTGCTCGCGCTCCCACGGGCTGATCACCTGCAGGAATTCCTCGTATTCGGAGTGTTTCACACCGGTATAGACCGTCACGAACTCCGGGCCGAGGACCTCGTGCAGGGCGGTGGCCTCTTCGAAGAGTTCGAGTGCCTGCCCCAGCACGCGCGGGATGTCGCCCTCGCCCTCGTAGGCGTCGCCCTTGAGTTGCTTTGACGGCCAACGCTCTTCCATCAGGCCGAGATAGCCACAGGCGAGCGAGACGGCGATGCCGAGGTAGGGGTTGCAGTCCATCCCGGCGAGCCGGTTTTCCACGCGCCGCGACTTCGCATCCGAGATCGGGATACGAATGCCCGTGGTTCGGTTGTCGCGCCCCCATTCGAGATTGATCGGCGCGGCGTGATCCTTGACATACCGCCGGTAGCTGTTGACGTAGGGGGCCAGCACAGCGATGGCGGAGGGCAAATGCGTCTGCAGCCCACCGATGAAGTGATAAAACGCATCGGTCTCGCCGCCCTGCGGTCCGGCAAAGATGTTCTCGCCGGTTTTCTTATCGAGGATCGAGTGGTGGATATGCATGGCGCTGCCCGGCTCATCGGCGATCGGCTTGGCCATGAAGGTGGCAAAGCAATCGTGTCGCAGCGCGGCCTCGCGGATCAGCCGCTTGAAGTAGAACACCTCGTCGGCGAGCTTGACCGGATCACCGTGGCGCAGGTTGATCTCAAGCTGGCCTGCGCCGCCTTCCTGAGTGATGCCGTCGATCTCGAAGCCCTGCGCCTCGGCAAAGTCGTAGATGTCGTCGATCACCGGGCCGAACTCATCGACGGCGGTCATGGAATAGGCCTGACGCGCGGCGGCGGGACGACCGGAGCGGCCCATCATCGGCTGGATTTCCTTGGCCGGGTCCAGGTTGCGGGCGACGAGAAAGAACTCCATTTCCGGGGCAACGACCGGTTTCCATCCCTGCGCCTCGTAGAGCGAGACCACGCGTTTGAGCACATTGCGCGGGCTGAAGGGGATCGGCTTTTCGTGGCGGTCGTAGGCGTCGTGGATCACCTGCAGCGTCCAGTCTCCGGTCCAGGGCGCGGCGGTGGCCGTGGTCATGTCCGGACGCAGGATCATGTCGCGTTCGAGAAAGCCGACATCCTCGGCGGCGGCGTCGCTCCAGTCTCCCGTGATGGTCTGGAAGAAGATCGAGTCGGGCAGGTGGAAGTGCTTTTGCCGGGCAAATTTCGAGGCAGGCACGGCCTTGCCCCGGGCGATGCCGGGAAAGTCGGAGATGATGCATTCCACCTCGTCGAGGCGCCGCCCTTCGAGATAGGCGCGTGCGGCCTCCGGCAGGTCGTCGTGGAAATCGTCGCTCATGAGAGGCTCCTTTCGCGGAAGAACCGCGCGAATTGGTCGGCGAGGGCGCCGCGGTCCAGCGGCGTGCCGAGCTTGCCCTGTGCTGCGTCCAATTGATCATCGGGCACGACACCGCGCCCCCGGGTCCGGATCAGACCGTCGATAAAGGCGTCGCCGTACTCAGGGTGCGGCTGCACCGTGTAGGCTTTGCCCGGATAGAGCAGGGCGGCATATTGGCAGAAGTCGGAGGAGGCCACGGTTTCGGCGCCTTCGGGCGCCTCGGTGACCTGATCCTGATGCCAGGCCTGAATGGTTTTTGGCCCATCGGGAAAGCGGTAGGTGGTCGGGCCGACGGACCAGCCGCCCGCATATTTCTCGACCTTGCCGCCAAGCGCCTGGGCAATGATCTGATGGCCAAAGCACACGCCGATCAGCGGACGATCCGCCAGGACGATGGCTCGGATCAGGTCCTCCAACGGCGCAATCCACGGCAGGTCCTCATAAGCGCCGTGGCGCGAGCCGGTGATCAGCCAGCCGTCCGCATCCTCCGGGCCGGAGGGGAATTCCCCCTCGACCACGGACCAGCTTTGAAACGCGAAGCCGCGCCCGGCAAGCAGCGTTTCGAACATGCCGGGGTAACTGTCGAAGTCCTTCTCAAGGGCTTCGGGCAGCAGGCCGGTCTGCAAAATACCGATTTTCATGTGTCACCCAGTGGTTCGGGATTGTGCCGCGAGATCACGGCTGCGCCTAGCTCACACCGTATCGAGGTAGATGTCCACCTGCTCGGAACCCGTCAGCTCAGCCATGTAATGCAATTCCTGCTTCTTGGTCAAAAGCAGGTTGCGGATGAGGTTCTGCGGAAAGATGCGGGGCATGATGTCGCTTTGTTCAAAGGCCTTGATCGCCGCGTCCCAGTCTGTCGGGATTTGCGGCAGGTCCTGCGCATAGGAGTTTCCGGTGATCGGTTTTGGCGGCTCTTTCTCGTCCTCGATGCCATTCATCGCGGCCCCGAGGATCGCGCTCAGCGCGAGATAGGGGTTCACGTCCCCGCCCGCGACCCGGTGCTCGATCCGCCGTGCGGCGGCGGCGCCGGAAGGGATGCGGATGGCCGCGGTGCGGTTTTCATAGGCCCAGCAAATGCCGGTTGGCGCGTGGGCATCCGGCACCATGCGATCATAGCTGTTCTGGTGCGGGGCAAAGATCAGTGTGCTGTCGTAGAGCGCATCGACACAGCCCGCCACCGCGTGGCGCAGCGTATCGGTGCCCTTTTCGGTGCCGTCGTCGAAGATGTTCTTGCCCTTGGCGTCGAGCACGGAAAAATGCGCGTGCATGCCGGATCCCGCATAATCGTCGTAGGGTTTGGCCATGAAGGAGGCGGCAAAGCCGTGGCGGCGGGCCAGTCCCTTGACCAGCATCTTGAACAGCCATGCATCGTCGGCGGCGGCGAGCGCGTCGGACTGGTGCATCAGGTTGATCTCGAACTGTCCCAGACCGGCCTCGGAAATGGCGGTGTCGGCGGGAATGTCCATCGCTTCGCAGGCCTCGTAGAGGTCGGTGAAGAAGTTGTCGAAGGCATCCAGCGCCCGGATCGAGAGGATCTCGGCGGCCTTGCGGCGCTTGCCGGTGCGCGGAGAGACCGGCACCTGCAGGTTGCGGGTGCTGTCGTCGATCAGGAAAAATTCCAGCTCGACCGCCACCACCGGCTTCAGCCCCCGTGCGGTAAAGCGCTCGACGGTGCGGGCAAGCGCGTGGCGCGGATCGCCGTCGAAGGGCCTGCCGTCCTCGTGGAACATCCAGATCGGCAGCAGAGCGGAGGGCGAATCGAGCCACGGCATCGGCACAAAGCCGCGCTCGGTTGGCCAGAGCACACCGTCGCGGTCGCCGGACTCGAAGACCAGCGGGCTGTCGTCGATATCCTCGCCCCAGATATCGAGGTTGAGCGCCGACATGGGAAAGCGGGTGCCCCCCTCCACCGCCTTGTCCGCGAAACGGGCGGGGATTCGTTTGCCGCGCGGCACACCGTTGAGATCACAGGCGGCAACGCGGATGGTGCGCACGGACGGGTTCTTGCGCAGCCAGTCTGAGGGGGCGGTCATGGGAGCCTTCTTTCAGGGTCAGAGTGTAATTTGATCAAATTTGTAACCGTGCGAAAGGATGCTGGCAAGCGGTGCGTGACGAATTGCAGATCGGAGGCACCGGATGCCGCGAAATATGGCAAGCTGTCGGGTCCTTTCGTGGGGAGGCTGGGGGGCCGCCGAAAGGGCCGACCGGATGGCCTCTCAGGTCTTCAAAGATCCGAAGGGGCCCGGGGCAAAGATCCGATGCAAAAGCTTGTTCCGGCGAAATTTTCTTACGCCAGGAAAAAGCCCCGCAGGCCGGGGCGTGCGGGGCTCTCGTACAGCGTGCCCGTGACGGGCTGTTAGGCTGATGACGGATCAGACCTTGCGGCGACGCAGGGCGGCAATGCCGCCAAGACCGCCGAGCAACAACCATCCTGCGGCGGGCAGCGGCACGGCGGCGGTTTCCGCGATCGCCTGGCCAAAGGTCAGGCCGGCATTGACGTAGGCATTCGGAGACTGATTGCTCGGCACATTTTCGAGAATGCTCGCGGCGGGCGTGCCATACGGGGTGTTGTCGTTTGTCATGGCAAGACCGTAGGACGGGCTGACAGCCGGGATGGCGTCCGTCAGGTTCGAGATGAAGCGACCGGTCAGAACATTGCCAGCCAGGTCCAACGTCCAGTAGTTCATGCGTACCGCGCCGGGCAGGACGTATTCGCCCAGCCCGAAGGAGCTCGGCGTGCCGGAGATCGTGTAGCCGGTGATTTCGACACTGGTTGCCTGGATCCCGGTGACGCCCAGGGTCAGACCACGGGCTACGCCGGTGACTTCGGCCTCGCCGCTCAGGCCCGGCCGGTTGGTGAAAGAAAACTCGACGCTATACGTGGCTGCATTGGCGACAACGGCGGAGAAAAATAGCAGGCAGGCTGCCAGAAGCGTTTTCATGGAATATTCCTTGGACTTAACATTGGCAAAGATTTTACGCGTCAAAAATAAACCGATCAATGGAATTTAGTTAAGATGCCGTTGCGTAAACCCGTGCCGACCGTGAGGCGCGAGGCCGGTCAGTCGATCGGTTCGATCAGCGCTTCACCGGAAGCCCGGTTGGAATTGACGGCGGTGTCGACACGGTGGAAGGTCAAGGTACCCTCGGCCGCGGGCACCATCAGGCTCGCTGCGCCCTTGCCGTCTTCGCCGAGCCATTTCGCCCAATCCTCCGGTGAGAGGATGACCGGCATCCTGTGGTGGATTTTCGACACGTGATCATTGGCGGCGCAGGTGACGATGGCGCAGGTGCGATGTGCCTCGCCGTCGCGCTCCCAATCCTGCCAGACCCCGGCAAAGACCAGCGGACCCTCGCCCGATGGCTGGATGTACCAGGGCAGGCGGTTGCCGTCTTCGTCCTTGGTCCATTCGTAGAAACCGCTGGCCGGGATCAGGCAGCGGCGCTCGCGGCAGGCGGCCTTGAACGCGGGCTTTTCCGCGATGGTTTCGGCGCGCGCATTGATCAGCAGCGGCCCGCCGTTTGTCGCCTTGTACCAATGCGGCAGGAAACCCCAGCGCATCGCCGTGAGCCGCCGCGCCGCGCCATCGGTCAGGATGGTGTGGATCTGCACCGTGGGACAGACATTGTAGTTCGGCACCGGCGGCAGATCGTTGGCGGGCACCGCCTCGAACAGCTGGGCCATGGCGTCGGGGGGCAGGGTAACGGCAAAGCGGCCGCACATGGCTGTGTCCTATCTGGCGGTGTGGGTTCCGAGCGAAGAGTAGAGCAGCAGCCCCCAATCGACCAGATCGCGCTCGACCTTTGTCCAGATCATGCCAAAGGCGAGCGGGTCCAGGCCGGCCCCCGAGGCGATCTGCGCAAGGCTGCGGCGCCCGTCGATCCCGGCCAGGATCGGTGCGGCCTCGCGGGGCAGGCGCAGGGTGGTTTTCAGCTCCTTGAGCGTGACGGGGAGGGGTTTGCCCTTGGCCACGGCCTGCGCGAGTGGCGTGGCCTTGACCCCGCGCAGATGCGGGATGAAGGCGCGGTTGGTGCCTTTCGCGGGCTTGCGTGGCGCGCCCTCGGGCACGGCATAGCCAACCTGCACCCGGATCGTGCCACGCAGCTTTTCAGCGGCGGCCATGGCCTCTACCTCGCTCATCCCCTCGGGGCGCGCGGTGATGCGGGAGAGATCATAAAGCGCCGGGGTGGCAAAGGTCTGCAGCTGCCAACCGGTCTGTTCCAGCGTCTCCAGGAGGTCCGTCACGGAGAAAGCCCGGTCCTGCCCATGCAGCAGCAGATCGTAGAACCCCGCATCCGAGGCATGGTGATCGCCGAGATTGGGGTTGCAATGGAAGGGATGCCCCTCCGGCAGGGCCTTGACGATCTGCCTGGCGCGTTCGAGGCGGGTCTGCGGATCGAGCCCGGCAAAGATCGCGCCGAAGGCCTCCTGCAGCGGATAGACGCCGGAGCGCCCATAAGGCGCGTAGACCATGAACCCAAGGCCGCCGCCGGGGGCGAGCGCGGCGCGCAGGGCGCGGAACCCGGCGGCGGGGTCCGGCAAGTGATGCAGCACGCCGCAGCAATCAATGTAGTCGAATTGCCCATAGCTGGCCGCGTCCAGCAGAGAGCCGGTGTGGAAGGTGATCCCGGTGAGGCCCCGCGTCTCAGCACGCGCTTCGGCAATCGCGCGGCTGGCCTCCGAGAGGTCGATATAGGTGATTTCGTACGGCGCGCCGGCGGCGGTGAGCATCTGCGCAAGCTGGATCAGCCCATCCCCGGTGCCGCCGCCCGCCACCAGCGCCCGCAGTGGCTGCGACCAATCCCGCACGCCGCCCCAGAGCCAGTGATCCATCTCCATCGGATGGCTCGGGGAGCCGGTGATCAGGCGCGTCTTCTCGTCCGCCGGATCACGTTCGGGGTATGGGTAGGTTTCATACTGCTGCCGGGTGGTGACCATCGGGGCCGCTTTCTCTTGTCCTGGGTTGCGGCGGACAGTGCCATGGCACCGGGAGGAGGCCAAGGGCGGGCGGGTGCCGAAATGCTCTGCCGGATCGGAGGTCTTTCGCACCTCAGCCGCTCACCCGCGTTTGCGGGCGATCTCGATGCGGGCTTCGGTCAGGGACATGTCCTGCAGGATGCGTTTGCGGTCGGTGCGGTCGGAGGTCTCGCGCAGCGCCTCGCGCAAGCGAGACAGCTCACGGCTCAGAGAGACGATCTCGGGCACACCGCCGTTCTCCTTGAGGATGCGGTGCAGGACCGCGTTTTCCGGATCATCGCAAGGCGGCAAAGGCTTGCCCGCGCCGGGCAGGTTGTCGAACTGCCCCTCTGCCTCGGCGAGGCGAATTTTGGCGGTGATGAGGTCGATCAGCGGATGGTCCATACGTCCTGTCTTGCCGGAAATCGCCGATTCGCACCAGAGCCCGGATCAGCGCATCAGGTTGGGCCGCAGCGTCATCCTGCGCCGCGCCTCCTGCGGCAGATGGCGGTTCAGACGACGGTTGATCAGCCCGAAACAGCCGATGACGGTCAGCGTCAGCAGAATAAAGAACCCGGCAAGGATCGGATATGGCACGAAAGGGTTGAAGGTCTTGTCGGCGAAATAATTGGCATAATACAGCGCGTCACCGCGTTGCTGAAACGCCGGAAAGCCGCTGAAATAAACCAGCGTCGTGGCGTGAAACAGGAAGATCGCCTCGTTGGTGTAGGCCGGCCAGGCCAGCCGCAGCATGGTCGGCCAGGTAATCCGCCGGAACTTCTTCCAGCCGGAAAAACCATAGGCGTCCGCCGCGTCCAGATCGCCGCGGGGAATGGACAAAAGCGCCCCGTGAAAGATCTCCGCGCTGTAGGCGGCGGTGTTCAGGAACAGCACGACCAGCGCCCCGAGCCAGGCCGCGGTGAAGGCATCGAACAGCGGCGAGGCGCTCTTGAGGCTGAGGAAAAGGAAGTAGGCAAAAAAGAACTGTATGAAGAGCGGGCTGCCGCGGAAGATGAATATGAACCATTCGCTCAGCTTGCGCAGCAGAAGGTGGTTCGATGCCTTGCCAAGCGCGGCCCCGGTGGCAAGAAAGAACCCCGAGATCAGTGCCACCACCCCGAAATAGATGTTCCAGATCATTCCGGAGCCGATCAGCGTGATCTGTTGGCACAGGGTGAAATTGTCGCGCGGCAGAAGCCTCTCACCGATCCCCAGCGAGCGCAGCCCGTAATCCGCGACGGTCTCCCAACAGCTCATCGCACGCCCTCGTTCTTCATTGGTCCAAAAATATCCCGGGGGAGTCCGAAGGACGGGGGCAGCGACCCGATGATACGGCTGTCATATCTCATGCCGCTTTCCTCTGGGCATCGCCGCCTGCCGTGGCCTGCCCGTGGGTGAGGCGCTTCATGATCCGGTCAAGCACCACTTCGGACACCCGCGTAAAGGCGAGGTAGAACACCAGCAGGGCAAGGAAGTACCACATGCGCCAGTCCCCGTGCGGGTAGTCGGTGAAGCGCGCGGTCTTGGAACCGCCAAGCTCACGGGCCCAGTAGACGATGTCCTCGACGCCCAGCAGGAACAACAGCGGCGTCGCCTTGATCAGCACCATCCACAGGTTGGACAGGCCGGGCAGGGCAAAGACCCACATCTGCGGCACGAGGATACGCCAGAAGGACTGGCGCCGGGTCATGCCATAGGCCTCGGCGGTCTCCATCTGGGCGCGGGGCACGGCCTTCATCGCGCCAAAGAGCACGTTGGCGGCAAAGGCTCCGAAGACGATGGCAAAGGTCAGCACCGCAAGCGAGAAGCCATAGACCTCATGCACCCATTGTGCGGCATTGCCGAGCGGCAGCTTGGCCCCGTCGCAGACAACGAAGTCATTGCCCTGCCGGATCGGCATATCCCAGTCGGGACATTTGATTTTGTGCCGGATCCATTCGAAGAGTTGGTCAAGGGCGATGACGAAGAACAGGAAAAACGCGATGTCCGGCACACCGCGCACCACCGCGATGTAGCCTTTGCCGAGCCAGCGCAGCGGCAGGACGTGCGAGCGCGCCGCCGAGGCCCCGCCAAATCCAAAAAGCAGCGCGGCGGGCGCGGTGACCGCCAGCAACAGCAGCACTGTGCCGACCGACCAGTAGATAGCCATGTGCTTGCCCGTTGTCAGGTAGCACGACAGCCATGTCAGGCCTTCGAGGGATGCGGGATCGGTGCAGTAGGAAAACACGGGCGCGGGCGGGCTTTGCTGTTGGGGCGTGGTTCGGGAGACTGTGGGCGAAACCCCGGCCCCGGCGCAAGTCTTTCGTGGAGAAACGCCGCGACACCGGGGCTTTCCTGCCGCAAGGGCAGGCGGATTATGTATCCGGTGCGGGCGGACTGTCTCCAATGATCAACGGTGCCGCGCCCGGTTTCTTTCAAAAAGGGATGTCTAATGCCGGAAGACTTTGTATTCAAAAAGCTGACGGTCGTTGTCGTGGATAACGGATCAGGCGTGGTCAAACCGCCGATCCTCGCCTTCGACGATGCGCTCCTGGGGAACGATCGCGCCGCCGGTCCTCTGCTCGGCTTCCTGCCGCAGGACTTTGACGATCCGCAATTGGGCTGACGCCCGGAGCGGGTAGCCATAGGGTCGGTCTTGCTGGCCCGGCGTCGCCGTTTTAGGCGGCACCCGATCGTGATGATATTCCTATTCTTCGGTTGGATGTGCCAATGCAGATGTCTTTGTTTACAGGTCATTTTTCCCGGGTATCGCGGTCACGCCGACCGGCCTTGTCGCTGCGGATGACCGTTTCGATGTCACGCCCGATGTTCAGCTCCATGTGGTGCGCTGTGGCGGGGTCCGGTCGGAGCCTGCGCCGGATGCAGGTCTGGACCCGCCGGAAGGGGCGGGCTTTTCCCTGCTGCTGGACGATTGTTTCTTCGGATAGGCGGCGCGGTTGCGCCCGCCGACGCCAAACACCTTACTGCGGGTTGCGGCTGTCAGCGCCGCTTGCGCCGTATCAGGCCGACACCGCCAAGACCAGCCAGCAGCAGCAGACCGGATGCCGGTAGCGGCACCGGAGACAGTGCCTTGGCACCGGCGATCACCTGATCGTCGAAGAGCACTTCGGCGAGCCCGGTATAAGCGGCGCCCCCGGTAATCGGGCCTTCCTTGCCATCGACGTCGAAGCGTACGGCATGAACGCCGCTCAGCGTGCTGCCCAGAGTGAAGGCCTGCGCGGTGCCCAATCCGCCGGTGCCCGGCTGCGGCAGCAGGCTGACAGTGCTGAAGCTGGCCAGAACTCCGCCGATGTCGTCGAAGAAGGTCAGCGAGAACTCCGTCGGTTCGTATTGGCTGTTGGACGCGATGTTATTCGACAGGTGGGTCCAGATATAAAGCCCGCCGATGCTCGCCCCGCCGGTGAAGGTCCATTCGATCCATTCGTCGAGCGCGTCGATCCCGTCCGTCGTCCAATGATTGCCGAAGCTATAGTTGCCGTGGGTGCTGGTGGGACCGAAGCCCGATGTCATGCCGTTGCCGTTGATCGTGTTTTCAGCAACATAGCCGCTGCTGAATTCCGAACTTGCGGATGCGCCGTCCGGAGAGAATGTCGCCGCGGAGGCGGGCAGAGCAAGACTGGCAAGGACGGCGGCGGTGGTCAAACGAATCATTTCAAAGCCCTTCTATCAAATATTGTGAAAGAAAGATTCCAGCCCATGCGGTTATCTGTCAACAGGATAGGCCGCGCAGACGGTGCTGCGCGGCCTTCGTGTCCGAGAGACTAGCGGGCTTAGAAGCCGGCGCCGATTTCCCATTTGGCGATCAATTCGTTCAGGCTGCCATCGTCTTTCATGGACTGGATGGCTGCGTTGAACTTTTCCTTCAGCTCGGTGTCGGACTTGCGCAGACCAAGGCCGATGCCGTCGCCGATGAGGACCTCTTCGCCGGTGAAGGCGATGTCGTCATTCTCGGCCGCGATGGGTTCGAGATACGCCTTGTCGGCCAGAACGGCGTCCGCCTCGCCGTTGCGCACGGCGGCGATGGTTTCGTCCGGCGTCGCGAACTCAAGCAGTGTCGCGCCAGCTTCGGCCACGTGGGCAGCCTGAATCGTATTGGCCTGGGCCGCGATCACGCCGCCGGTATAATCCACCTCGGCACCGGTCAGCGCCACATAGGCGGAGGGGTCCGGCAGGGTGTAGTTCTGGGTGAAGTCGATCTGCTCGCGGCGTTCATCGGTGATGCTCATGCCCGCGATGATGGTGTCGTAGTTGCCCGACACGAGGTTCGGGATGATCGAATCCCAATCGTTCGTGACCCACTCGCAGGTCAGTTCGGCGCGGGCGCACAGCTCATCGCCGAGCTCGCGCTCGAAGCCGTCGACTTCGCCGCTGTCGTTGATGAAGTTGTACGGAGGGTAGGCGCCCTCGGTGCCCATGCGGACGACGGAGTGGCTTTCGGCAAAAGCGGCACCGGCGCCGAATGCCAGCAAGGCCGTGCCCAGAACAAGCGTTTTCATGATGATCTCCCTAAGTCTGTGGACCTGCACATTGCAGCGGCAGGTTTGATAGCGCAGCGTTATGCGAAAAAAGCCGGAATTCAAGAGGGGCGTTGGGTCACTCCGCTGACAGGGCAGGCATTTGATCAAAAATGCGACGTCGCCGAAAGGAAGCCCTTGAGCCTCTCCGATTTCGGTTGGCCAAAGAGTTGATCCGGCGCGCCTTCTTCCTCGATCAGACCCTGATGCAGGAAGACGACATGGTTGCTCACGTCCGCCGCCATTTTCATGTCGTGGGTCACGATCAGCATGGTGCGGCCCTCCTCTGCAAGGGACTGGATCACGCGGACCACTTCCTGTTCCAACTCCGGATCAAGCGCGCTTGTCGGCTCATCGAAGAGCAACGCTTCGGGCTCCATGCACAGGCCGCGCGCGATGGCGGCGCGTTGCTGCTGACCGCCAGAGAGCTGCGCCGGGTAGGCATCGCATTTGTCGCCGATGCCGACCTTGTCGAGATATTTGCGCGCGGAGGCCTCCACCTCCGACCGGTCACGGCCCAGAACTGTCACAGGGGCCTCCATGACATTCTGCAGGATCGTCATATGTGACCACAGGTTAAATTGTTGAAAAACCATGGAAAGGTTGGTTCGGATGCGCAGGACCTGTTTCGCCTCGGCAGGGCGGCGGGCGTGTCCCGATCCGTGCCACGTCACCGGCTCTCCCTTGAACAGGATCTCGCCCTGCTGGCTGTCCTCCAGAAGGTTGCAGCAGCGCAGCAAGGTTGATTTGCCAGAGCCCGACGATCCGATCAGCGAAACCACGTCGCCCTTGTGCGCGATGATGTTCACCCCTTTGAGGACTTCGAGGCTGCCATAGGCCTTGTGCAGATTGCGGATCTCGATGACGGGGGTGTCGGTCACGTCGGCTGGCCCTTTCACGGCGTTGAATTGCCGGGCAGCATGGCGCAAAGCGGCGCTGCTTGGCAATGTGCAATTCCGGCTGTTGCGGGGGCGGTCAGGCGGTTGCCGAAATCGGCATCGCCGGCACCTGGGGCGGGGTCGGCATATTGAGCATGAGGTCCTGAGGCAGCTCAATCAGGCCGTGCAGGTTCAATGTGGCGCGCTGTACCTGTGGCAGGCTGTCGATGGCCTTGCGCAAGGCGGCGCGGACACCGTCGACATCGTGATGGGCGCTGCAAATGAAGGGAGGGGCCGGTGTCGGGATCGTCCGGGTAATCTCGCGCAGACCGGCGCTGTGCGCATCGTAGCGCCGGATCAAGCGCCAGCTGTGCGCGTCGATGGCGGCGAGGTCTGCCTCCCCATTGCTGATCATGGCTGCGGATGCCACGTGCGCGCCGCTCTCTGCGATAAAGTTCGGTTCTATTCCAAGGGTTTGCGCGTGATCCCACAGGGCAAGACAGCCCGAGTGACTGTGATCCTGATTATAAACCACACGGCAGTGCAGCAGCTCTTCGAGCGAACGCGGATCAGTCTGGCGGGCCACCAGAACCGAGTTGTAGTAGCCGCGTGGGCAGCGGGGCAGCGCGAAATCCGGATGGCCAACGATCTGCACCTTGCCTTTCAGGGACATGCGATAGGGCAGGTTGCAGGTCTGGCCAAGCACGAGATCGGGATGCTGCCAGCCGTCCCACAACTCGATCGTGCGGTCGAGACGCTCGGGGCCATAGCCGAGGGTAGCGCGTACCACCGACCAAAGCATATCGTTGGCCGGGTACAACTCCGGTCGATCATACATCGGAAGGAAGGAAATCACGTATTTTCAACCCTTTGGCGTGCAAGGGCGCTGTCGCGGTCATTGATTCCAAGCAGGTTCGACACGAGTCGCAGGAGGGAGTCTTCCTCCGCCTCCCGTACGCCATCGGCGAGCACCACCTGCCAGAGCGCTTCGATCACGGCGATGCGTGCTTCGAAGGGCACCGCGTCCTTGATGGCGCGGGTGAAGCGGACGGTGTCGGGGGCTTCGGCTTCGAGGGTCTCCGCCTGATTGCGCAGATCGGTCGCTTCGAACGGTGAGAGCGCATAGCGCGCTACCGTAATTCGATCGATTCTGTCTTTCTCGTCAGTATCATAGCTGCCGTCGGAGCGGGCAACACGAACGAGAAGGGCGGTCAGGGCAAGACGCGCGTCGCCCTCGTCCAGCGGCGAGGGTTGCGGAGCGGTGAGGCGTCTGAGGAAATCACCAAACATAGCACGGATATACGGTCATAATTGTCGAAGGCCAATGATCTTTTGCCGTCTCGGCGGGTTTCGGCCTCAGGGGATGCTGGCCTCGGCGCGTGCGGCCTCGCTGTCGGCGCGGTCAATCCCCAGCGTCTCCTCAACAAGCTCTACAAGTGCTTGTTCTTTGTCATCATTTACGCCATCCGCCATGACGACAGCCCAGAGCGCGGCGACCTTCGACAGGCGATGTTCGTAATCAACGGCGGCGCGGATTCGCATGGCCATGGCGCGGTCGTCCTTGATGTGCAGGGCGAGCTGTTCGCAGGTGGCGCGCATCTTGGCGGCGTCCAGCGGCTTGAGATTGTAGGCCTGCGACAGGATCAGATCAATTTCCTCAACCTCTTCAAAGAGATAGACGCCGTCCGCCATGGCGACGCGAACCAGAAGCGTACCAAGGGCGAGGCGTGCGTCAGGCTCGGGCAGCGGTTTTTGCGGCGGGGCCTCTTGGGTGAAGAATTTTTTCAGGCGGTCGAGGATCATGGAAATCTACATAGTTTACAGGGACTTGAAGCGTTTTGTCAGGGCCGTGGCATGGTCCGTGAGGCCCCAGGGTGGGTTCAGGATGGCCATGCCGGAGCCGATCATGCGGTGGCCTTTTCGTGCCGGGGGAAAAGCCACCTCGTGGATCAGGGCATCCGGATGCATGTCCCGGATGGCCGCGATCATGGGCTTATGTTGGGGGTCGGTCAAGATGGGATACCAGATCATGACGATTCCCACGTTCCATTTCTTGGTCAGGGTGCCCACGAAGCGCGGCATGGTGGCGTAATCGTCCTTCACCTCCCAACTGGGGTCGATGAGAATCAGGCCGCGGCGCGGATCGGGGGGGCAAAGGCTCTGCGCCAGTTCAAAGCCATCCTTTTGATATACCTTGGTATTTTCTGCTGCGCTGAGGGTGTAATGCAGGGCGGCGTGCTCCTGCGGGTGCAATTCGGCGAGATGGATGTGATCGGTGTCGCGCAGAAGGGTCTGCGCGATAAGGGGGGAGCCGGGATAGGCGCTCGGCCCATGTTTTTCGCGGATCGCGGTCAGCGCGCGCCGGTAAGGGTGATCCGCGCCAAACCATTGCTCAACAAGGGAAATCCCCTGCGCCGCCTCGCCGGTTTTCTGCGCCTCCGCGCCGCTCAGATCATAGAGACCACGCCCGGCGTGGGTCTCCAGATAGCTCAGCGGCTTGTCCTTTTGCGTCAGATAATCCAGCGCCTGCGCCAGAAGCGCGTGCTTGTGAACATCGGCCAGATTTCCGGCGTGATAGGCGTGTTGATAAGAAAGCATGAACGCTGCGTAAGGGGCGACGCAACACTTCGCAAGAGCCGTGTTTCGCGCAGAGTTTGGTACAAAATTCGCCGATTTCAGTACAAAATGCCGGTGGCGACGCAGGGCCGTGGGGCCCCGGATTTGGCGTTTGGTGCAAAATTCGGGGAGTTTGGTACAAAATGCGTTTGGGGAGTCGAGAAAATGCGCGTTGTGGAAAATTTCTGAGTAGGGTTTTGGTAACCTGAGGTTTTATGAGGGGAAATTCGATGGGAACGCTGTTTTGGTATCGTTTGATTTTTGCCGGGGCATGCCTTGGCGCTGGGCTGGTGGCGGTTTTTGTGATGGGCGAAGGCTTTAGTCGCGAGCACCTAATCGGGCTGGGCGTCGCTGTGCTTGGTGTGGGCTGGTGGATTTGGAAGGGGGTTGGGAAGTCGATGTGAAGCATTTCTCGATAACAGTTGTACCGTTGCCACCGCGGAGTGGTCGGTGCAGAGTGGAATTCTTTTTTACGAGAGTGTGATCGAATGGCGCAGATGCCTTGGAAACAAGCGATTATTACAGTCTTGTCAGAGGCTGATGAGGCGGTTCACTACAAAACCATCGCAGAAGAAATTGAAAGCAAGAAACTGAGAACCAGTTTAGGCGCGACCCCAGCGAACTCGGTCTACACCACAATCGGAAATTCATTGAAGAACGATGGCGAAGAAACCCCGTTTGTAAAAGTGCAAAAGGGTCTTTTTGCGGTCAAGGACGCTTTGAAAAGCCGTTCTGATTTGTATGAACACGACGTGGAGACAGAGGTTGATGAAAAGAGAATTGTGAAGTGTGTTGGTATGTTTTGGCATCAAACGCGGGTCATTTGGCGGAAAAACCCCCGTCTTCTGGGGCAACAGCAAACAGGATCGAAAGTAATTGATTTCAACGACCAACGCGGGGTCTATTTGTTGCACGATCGCTCAAGAGTGATTTATGTGGGTCGCTCGATTGATCGGCCGCTCGGACAGAGGCTGTACGAGCACACCAAGGACAGACTCAATGGACGTTGGGATCGGTTTTCCTGGTTCGGTTTATGTGGTGTAGATAACAGCGGTCGAATACTGGACCCAGATTTCACAGCAAATTTACCTAATCTTATATCTTTGATGGAGGCTGTTCTTATTGAGTCTCTAGAGCCGCCGCAAAATAGAAAACGGGGCGACGACTTTTCGGACATTGAGTACCTTCAAGTCGCTGACAGTGAGAAATCGGATTTGAAAAAGAAAGCCATTCTTGACCTGCTGACGCGCGAGATTTCCGAAAGCGATTAAAGAGCACTCTGAGGCATACTCACACCAACCGAGACACCTCTTTCGCCGCCCGAACAAAGTCGCGGAAAAGGGGATGCGGGTCAAAGGGTTTTGATTTCAGTTCGGGGTGGAATTGCACGCCGATGAACCACGGGTGGTCCGGCCATTCGACGATTTCCGGCAATTTTCCATCGGGGGACATGCCGGAGAAGCGCAGGCCTGCTTCTTCCAGCTTTTCCTTATACGTCACATCGACCTCGTAGCGGTGGCGGTGGCGTTCGTCGATGGTGGTGGCGCCATAGGCCGCGGCGACGCGGGAGCCTTCTGTCAGCACGGCGTCATAGGCGCCCAGGCGCATGGTGCCGCCCTTGGCGTCGGTGACCTTGCGGGAGACTTTCTCGTTGCCCTGCACCCATTCCTTGAGGTGGTAAACCACGGGTTCGAAACGCTTTTCCCCGGCTTCGTGGTCGAATTCCTCGGAGCCGGCGCGGGAGACGCCAGCGACGTTGCGGGCCGCTTCGATCACGGCCATCTGCATCCCGAGGCAGATGCCCAGGTAGGGGATCTTGTGCTCGCGGGCGTATTGGGCCGCCTTGATCTTGCCCTCCGTGCCGCGCTCGCCGAAGCCGCCGGGGACGAGGATGGCGTCGAATTTTTCCAGATGGGGTGCGGGGTCTTCGCGTTCGAAGATCTCGGCGTCGACCCACTCGACGTTGACCTTCACGCGATTGGCCATGCCGCCGTGGGTGAGGGCCTCGGCGATGGATTTATAGGCGTCCTCAAGCTGCACGTATTTGCCGACGATGGCGACGGTGACATCGCCTTCGGGGTTGTGGATGCGGTCGGAGACGTCTTCCCAGATGTCGAGATTGGGTTTGGGCGCGGGGGTGATGCCGAAGGCGTCGAGCACGGCCTGGTCCATGCCCTCGCGGTGATAGGCGAGGGGAGCGTCGTAGATGGTGGAGAGGTCCTGCGCGGCGATCACGGCGTCGGGGCGGACGTTGCAGAAGAGGGCGAGCTTTTCGCGCTCCTTGGCGGGGATCGGCCCCTCGGAGCGGCAGACGAGGATGTCCGGCGCGAGGCCGATGGAGCGCAGTTCCTTGACGGAGTGCTGTGTCGGTTTGGTCTTGAGCTCGCCGGAGGCTTTGATCCAGGGCAGCAGGGTCAGGTGCATGAAGATGCACTGGCCGCGCGGTTTGTCCTGGGAGAATTGGCGGATGGCTTCGAAGAAGGGCAGGCCCTCGATGTCGCCGACGGTGCCGCCGATCTCGCAGAGCATGAAGTCGACCTCATCCTCGCCGATGCGGATGAAGTCCTTGATTTCATTGGTGACGTGGGGGATCACCTGGATCGTCTTGCCGAGGTAATCGCCGCGGCGCTCCTTCTCCAGCACATTGGTGTAGATGCGCCCGGAGGAAATGGAATCGGTCTGGCGGGCGGGGACGCCGGTGAAGCGTTCGTAATGGCCAAGGTCGAGATCGGTTTCTGCGCCGTCATCTGTGACGAAGACTTCGCCGTGCTCGAAGGGCGACATGGTGCCGGGATCGACGTTCAGGTAGGGGTCGAGCTTGCGCAGCCGGACGGAGAAGCCACGCGCCTGAAGCAGCGCGCCGAGGGCGGCGGAGGCCAGTCCCTTGCCAAGCGAAGAAACCACACCGCCGGTGATAAAGATGAAACGTGCCATGCGCGGAGCCCCGTGAGTTTGTCGTGTCATACGTCCGAAAACGCCAAATACTGGACATCTGCTGGCCTGCGGGGCGAGCAGTATCACGGGATTTGACCTGTATAGGATTCGGACAGATTTGTCCAGCGGACCGCAAGATGCTGTTGCGGTCCGGAGGGATTATTCAAGGTCTAGTTGGTCTTTGGGAGCGATCCCCGGTTGCTGCGCACTCAGTCCGCGCGCGGAACAAGCGGGGCGTCGCCGGTGGCGTCATCCTCCGCAGAGGGCGGCGGCAGAAGACCGTCGGTGTCGAGCGGTGTCGTCCCGGTTGCGGGCTCTTCCGACGCGGGCGCATTGCCCAGCCGGTCGAGGATCGACGTGCCCGCGGCGTTCTGTGCGGAAAAGATGGTCAGCGTCAGGGACGTGATGATGAAGGCGATCGCAAGCACCCAGGTGAGCTTGCCCATGGCCGTCGCGGCCGAGCGCTGACTCATGGCGCCGCCGCCACCACCGCCCATGCCGAGACCGCCGCCTTCGGAGCGCTGAAGCAGCACCACGCCGATGAGGCCGAGGGCGAGAAGCAGGTGGACGATCAGAATGACGTTTTCCATAGGGGCGCGCGCCTTTGTTCGATGATGGCGGGTATGTAGGGGAAGCTGCGGGGCGGCGCAACCCGGCAATCGGCAAGGTCCGCCTGATCGGCGCTCTTTGCGCCTGCTGCGCAAACGCGCCCCGCCCGCCGTCCCGTGATCCGGTGCTGCCTCATGGGCCGGTACGCCCGTGTTGCAAGGCCAAACACCGCCCTTTCACGACGGACGGGTTGGGGGATCTGCCGGCCTTGAGGCGGCGCGGGGGCCTGTCACCCTCTCTCTGTCCAGATGCTCAAGACAAGCTCTGAGGGGCGTGCCGGGCACATCATACGGGAATGGGGCGCAGGCGTCGGTGGTCGCGTGCCGGATGCGCGGCGCGCGGCGCTGCCATCGGGATCAGGCGTCCTCCACGTCGTCCATGTCCACCTGGCCCGAAAGCTTGCGACGGATGATCGACCAGGACAGGCCCACCCCGAGCACCAGCGACAGGGCGAGGATACCGACCCATGTCATCAGTTTCGGGTCCGAGAGGTCGAAGAGGCCGAAGTCCCAGAGCACCCAGAGCAATGCGCCGACGAGGGCCAGCACCAGCGCCATGCCAAACGCGCCGATGGAGCGCAGGGTGGCGCGCAAGTAGATGACGTAGCCGACAAGCAGAACGAGCGCGAGAAGAACGGTGAGCGGCAATTGGGCCTGCCAGTTCTCGGACGCCCATCGCACGAAGTTCCAGGGGCTGGGGTTGTAGGTGGCGGTCAGAAGCAGCAGGGCGAACAGCCAGCGCAGGAAAAAACTCATGTGGGCTCCGGTCTCGGGATCGGCTCGGGGTGGTGCGGGACGGGGGGAATCGCGTGCAGCGGGCGGCGCATGTAGGCCCGGGCAAGGGTTTGACCGTCGCGGGAGACGGTTTCATGGCAGACCAGCTCGAATCCCAGCGACAGAAAGGGGCCTTGGGCGGCGAGGCTGGCGTGGGTGGTCAGCTCCGGCATTTTCTGATTTTCGGCCTCCTGGGTGAGCATCGTCATGAGGCCGCGAAAGTGCCCTTGCCCGCGGGCTTCCGGCGCGAGGAAGATCATGTCCAGATAACCATCGGCCCGCAGTGTGGCAAAGCCGCGCGGCCCGCCCTGATCGAGCACCGCGACCCGTTGTGCGCAGAGCCGCGCGGCCCAGTCCGGCCCGCTGTGCGCGCGGGGAAGCCAGGCAAGGCGCTGCGCGGCGCTGTAGGGGCTGGGCACGGCGTGGATGGCATCGAACATCACGAGACCGAGGGCGTCGAAGTCGCTGGGTTTGGTCCATCTGTACATGGTACGCAGGCGGCCTTTCTGCCGTGACACTTTTTTCGGTTTCGGTCCCTGCCTACCGGATATATAGGGAGCCGGGTTTGAGGTCATCACCTGAAAGGCTTGAAAAATGGCTAATGTGGTAGTCGTGGGCGCCCAATGGGGCGACGAAGGCAAAGGCAAGATCGTTGACTGGCTGTCGAGCCGGGCCGATGTGATCTGCCGGTTTCAGGGTGGGCATAACGCCGGGCACACGCTGGTTGTGGACGGCAAGGTCTATAAACTGCATGCGCTGCCTTCGGGTGTGGTGCGCTCCGGCAAGCTCAGCGTGATCGGAAATGGCGTGGTTCTCGACCCCTGGCATCTGATCGGCGAGATCGAGACCGTGCGCGCGCAGGGTGTGGAAATCACCCCCGAGACGCTGATGATCGCGGAGAATACGCCGCTGATTCTGCCGATTCACGGCGAGCTCGACCGGGCCCGCGAAGAGGCGGCCTCCAAAGGCACGAAGATCGGCACCACCGGTCGCGGCATTGGACCGGCCTATGAGGACAAGGTTGGCCGCCGGGCGATCCGGGTGGCGGACCTGGCCGATGCGGCGACGCTGGAGGCGCGGGTGGACCGCGCGCTGCAGCATCATGACCCGCTGCGCCGGGGCCTCGGCATCGAGCCGATCGACCGCGCCGCGCTGGTGGCGCAGCTCAAGGAGATCGCGCCGAAGATCCTCGCCTATGCGGCGCCGGTGTGGAAGGTGCTGAACGAACGGCGCCGGGCCGGGAAGCGGATCTTGTTCGAGGGCGCGCAGGGCGCCCTGCTGGACATTGATTTCGGCACCTATCCGTTCGTAACCTCGTCCAACGTGATTGCGGGGCAGGCGGCCACGGGCACCGGCATCGGGCCAGGCGCGATCGATTTCGTTCTGGGCATCGTCAAAGCCTATACCACCCGCGTGGGCGAGGGGCCGTTCCCGACCGAGCTTCTGGATGACGACGGGCAGAAGCTTGGCGAGCGCGGCCATGAATTCGGCACCACCACGGGCCGCAAGCGGCGCTGTGGCTGGTTCGACGCGGTGCTGGTGCGCCAGACCTGCGCGACCTCGGGCGTGAACGGGATTTCGCTGACCAAGCTGGACGTTCTGGACGGGTTCGAGACGCTGAAGATCTGTGTCGGCTATGAGCTGGACGGAGAGCGGCTGGATTATCTGCCCTTCGCCTCCGAGCAGCAGGCGCGCTGTGTGCCCATCTATGAAGAGATGGAAGGCTGGAGCGAATCCACGGAAGGGGCGCGGAGCTGGAACGATCTGCCCGGGGCGGCGGTGAAATACGTGCGGCGGATCGAGGAGTTGATCGGCTGCCCGGTGGCGCTACTGTCTACCTCGCCGGAGCGGGATGACACGATCCTTGTGACTGACCCGTTCGCGGACTGATTGGGGGCCGGATGGCACTGAGTTACAAGGCACGCAAGCGCTGGTCGCTTATTATCCTGCTGGTTGGGCTGCCGCTCTATATCGTGGTGGCGGTGACGCTGGCCGATTGGTTGCGCCGGGCGTTCGATGGCCCGCCGATGATCGTCGAACTGGTGGTGTTCGTGGTGCTTGGCTTTTTGTGGATGCTGCCGTTCCGGGCGGTGTTTCTCGGCGTCGGGCAGCCGGATCCGGACGACGACCAAGCCGAGCGGTGACGCCGTGCGGCGCTGTTTCGGCCGTGCGGCCGAAAGGCGCCCCGCCCGCCGTCACGTCCTGTCCCGCACCGGTACTGCCTGGATATTTGACAGAAAAACGGCGCTCCGCGAGGGCGCCGTTTTTTGTTTCAGAGGGGCGGTTGGCGCTTAGCCGGCGGCGCGTTCCGGCTTGAAGCTGATCCGCTCCGAGGCGGTGAAGCGGCCGCCGGAGGTCTTCTCGATCTTGCCCTCGCGCAGGAGCTGACCGAAACTGCGCAGGCGGTCTTCGCGGCTGCTCTCGGTGTCCTCGGCCTGACGCACCGTAGACATGAGCTGTGGGCGGGAGAACTGATCGCGGCCTTCGACGAAGGACATGTAGGCCGCTGCCGCTTCGAGCAGCTCCGACAGATCCGTTGCGCCGACCTGTTCGGCATAGGCCGCGAAGTCGCTTTCGTTGACTGGGGCCTCGGGGGCCGGGGTCGGAGCCTGGCGCGGCGTCTGGGAGGCCGGGCGGTCGCGGCCGATGCGGCGTGGGCGGACCGGGGCGGGGTCCTGTGCCGTGTTGTCCTCGACCCGTTGCTCGGCCACCAGCTTGAGCGGCGCGGGGCGCTGGGCCGGGGTTGGTGCGGTCTGGTCGGTGCGTGGCCGCTCGCCGCGGGGCAGACCGGCGGTCTGCGGGCGGCGCGGCCGCACGGCATTGGCCAGATCCTCGCGGTAGTTTTCCATCTCCTCCGCGTCGTCCTGCGCGGACTTGCGGCCCAGCAGCTTGTCGGCCTTGGTGGCCGCGACGGCGGCGCGCAGGTGGGCGATCGCGCTGCGGCGGCGGTTGCCTTCCGGCTCTTCGAGTTCCTCGTTGGTCTGATCGAGGATGCGCGAGGTGTCGTTGTCCTCGACTGAGCGCTCGGTCAGCATGACGCGGCCCGGGCTGGACAACTTGACGGCCTTGCGGACGCCCTCCACGGCGGACCGGATGTTGGCATCCGTGTCGTCTTCCGGCGCCTTGTCCTGCATGGGGGCGGCGGGCAGCGGGTTGTCGAGGCGCAGCGGCGTGGCGCTGGCGGCGGCGGGGGTGTCGTCCCAGTCGTCCTCATCATCCCAGTCGTCTTCATCGTCCCAGGCGGCAGCGGGCGGCGGCGGCGGAGCCATGGCGGCGGGGGCCGGGGCCGTTTCGGCGGCGTCGTCCCAGTCATCCTCGTCTTCATCGTCCCATGCGTCGGCGGTTGCCGTTGCGGCGGTCAGGGCCGCTGCGGCGGGCGCGATGTCGTCTTCGTCCCCGTCATCCCATTCGTCGTCCGCCCCGGCGGTGGCTGCAGAGGGCGCGGGTGTTTCGGCCTCGTCCCAGGCGTCTTCGTCCCAGTCGTCCTCGTCAAAGTCACCGGCCAGCTCGGCCTTCACGGCGGCGAGTTCGCGGGCCAGTTCGTCTTCTTCTTCGGAGCTGAGCGTGCTGCTCGCGGCGAGGGGCAGAGGGGCGGGAGCCGGTTCGGCGGCGTCCTCAACCTCTTCGAGACGGCCAGCGGCGATGGCCTTGTCGAAGGCGGCGCGCTTGACCTTGACCACGCGGGCGCGCAGCGGAGCGGGCCGCGCCGCGACAGGCGCGGGGGTCGGTTCGGGCGCGGGGGCGGCAGTTTTCTCCTCAGCGGCGCGCGCGGCGGCGTCCTGCTGCTCGTCGTCGTCGTCCCAGCCCCAGTCATCGGCTTCGGCGCTGTCTTCGCCTGCGTCCTCGTCCCAGGCGTCGAAGGCGCTGCCGCCGTCGCTCCCGGCTGCGACGAAAGACGCCGCCGCGATCGGCTCCTCTGCTTCGTTGGCGTCTTCGTCCGCCAGCAAGTCGGAGAGGTCGAAGGCCGCCTCGTCGTCTTCTTCGTCCATGTCGAGGGTCGCGAAGGCCTCCTCGATGTCCTGTTCGTCTTCGGCTGAGTCGTGACCAGCGGCTGCGGTCAGGGCGGACAGGTCGAAGTCGGTGTCGTCCTCATCGTCCGCGCCGGCGCGGGTTTCGGGATCGAGGCTGTCCGTGTCGTCCTCTTCGCGGCCAAGCGCCCCGAGGATGTCATCCAGCGTGGAGTCCTCGCTGGTGCCGTCAACCATGTCGAAATCGTCGTCTTCAAGATAGGCGGTGTCATCCGCGTCGCCAGGGCCGGGCACCGGGGTTTCGGAGACCACGGCGCGGATGCGGTCGAGCTTGGCCGCGACCGATCCGGGATCGGGGAGCCGGCGGGTCGGGGTCACGGGTGCGGCGCCGGCATCGGGCAGCAGCGCATCGAAGGAATAGTCGCTGCGCCCTTCTGCAGCGGTGTCCTCGGTGATGGCGGCGATGCTGTCAGCGGCCATTCCCGCCAGAAGCGCCGGATCGAATCCCGGGGTTTCCGGGCTGTCCGCCGCGATGGCGTCGGAGGCAATCGCATCCTGCGGGCCGGGGGCTGCGTCTGTCTTGCTGGATGCAGGCGCGTGGGATTGCGCTTCGACCGTTTCGGGATCGCTGGCGCCCGCTTCCTGCGCGACCTCTGCGGCGTCGTTGCCGGGGGTCATGGAGAGCGCGGCCACGGCGCGGGCGGCAGCGGCGTCCGCCTCGTCCTGCGCGGCGGCGTCGACGCGCGCCTGTTCTTCGGCGGCGCGGGCTTCCATCTCGGCGGCGGCGGCTTCGATGGTGTCATCGTCGGGCAGCAGGTCATGGGCGGCGGCCTCGCTGGGCGCGCGGCCGGCGTCAAGCGCGGCGGCGAGCGCCCCGGAGGACGTGGCCCCGGCCGCAAGCGCGGGGCGCAGCACGAGTTTGCCGTCGCTCTCCTCGGCGGCGATTTGTTGCCGCATCAACTCGGAGGCCAGCTCGGGATCGAATTGCGGTGGCTCGGCGCCGAAGAATCGGTCTTCCCCGACCACGCCGCGAAAGAATTGTGTGGTTTCCTTGACCACTGCCAGTGGATCGTCGAACCCTTCTGCCGTACAGGAGAAGGTCCCGTAGGAGACCGTCAGAATCTTGCTCGAACTCACCATTATGCTGCTCACTTTCATTCGTTCTGCAACAGTGTGTTTACCACGCTGTACTGGACGAAAGCTGATCGAATCTGTGCCCTGCAGGGTATTATTTCGTGACTTGATTGTGGTCAGTTTCCTAAGTTGCCATTAATTCGACATGAAGTCTAAAATTGTTCACACATCCGGGACGGTGTTGCTGGTCGGTGGCGGGGCAACGCAGCACAGTGCGTTGCGCGCCGCGATGGCCGACGTGGACGCCGTGGTTGCGGCGGATGGTGGGGCTGCGGTCCTGCTGGATATGGATATCCTGCCCGATGCGGTGATCGGGGACATGGATTCGCTGTCCCCGACGATGCAGGCGCGCCTGCCCGCGGGCAGTGTGCATCAGATCGCCGAGCAGGACAGCACCGATTTCGATAAGGCTTTACGCAATATCTCGGCACCTCTGGTGCTGGCGCATGGATTTCTCGGGGCGCGCCTGGATCATCAGTTGGCGGCTTTGACAGTGCTGTGCCGCCGGGCGGAGCGGCGCTGTGTGCTGGTGGGAGAGGACGATGTGACGGTGGTGTTGCCGCCCGCTCTGACGCTTGCCTTGCCGGAGGGGTGCCGGGTGTCGCTTTTTCCGATGGGGCCGGTGTCGGGGCGCTCGGAGGGGCTGCGCTGGCCGATCGACGGGCTGGAGATGGCGCCGGACGGGCGCGTCGGCACCTCGAACGAGGCGGCGGGCGGTGCGGTGCGGCTCTGGGTCGAGGCGCCGAGGATGCTGCTTATTCTGCCGGTGGCGTGCCTCGGGGCGTTGCTTGCTGGCCTGCGGCAGGCCGAAGCATGGCCCGCTCCCTGAGGATCACGTAGAGGCCGGAGCCGATGGTGATCGCGATGCCGAGGCTGGCGCGGGGTCCGGGCAGGTCCGCGAAGATCAGCCAGCCGATCAGCGTGGCCATGGGAATTTCGAGATATTGCATCGGGGCGAGCGTGGCCGAGGGCGCGTAGCGCAGGGCCCATGTCATCAGCAGGTGCGCGACAGTACCGGCGCAGCCCATGGCGAGGATCAGGCCCCAGCCGGTGGCCGTGGGCGGGGTCCAGCCGAGGGTGGACGTTGCGGCCCCGAGCAGCATGGCCGGGATCATGATGGCCAGGGCGATGAGCGCCGAGAGCGCCTGCATCGCGATGGGGTCTGTATGCGGCGCGATCTGGCGGGTGACGAGCATGAAGGCGGCGAAGATCACGGCGACACCGAGCGGCAGCAGCGCAGGCCAGCCGACATCCTCGAAAGCGGGCTGAATCACCAGAAGCGTCCCGGAAAAGCCGACGGCGCAGGCCGCGAGGCGGCGCCAGCCGACTTCTTCGCCGAGAATGTAGTGCCCCATGAGCAGCATGATGAATGGCATGACAAAGGCGATGGCGACTGCATCGGCGAGCGGCAGGTAGAGCAGCGCGGTGAAGACGGTCGCGATGCCAGCGATATGCAGCACGGTACGCAGGACAACACGGGCCAGGGTGCGCCGGTCAACACGCATGGACCGGCCTGTGGCGAGAGCGATGGGCAGCAGGATGAGCGCCTGCAGGGCAAAGCGCAGCAGGACAAGCTGGCCGACGCCCATTTCCGGGCCGAGCAGCTTGGCCAGCGCATCGCCGAGCGGCGCAAGGGCGCAGAAGCCGAGCATGAGGGCGATGCCGAGCAGGGGGCGGTCGAGATGGCTCATGCGGGAACCGTAGCGGAGGCCGCGGCAGGGGGGAACCCCGGCTTGCGCCGCGTGGTCATCGCGGCGGGCGGGTTGGAAGCCCGGCCTGCGACGGGCGAGGTTGCCCGGTCGGTTCGGGCTCTGCCGGGAGCGACCGTAGGGCGGGGCTGTGCCCCGCGCCGCCGGAGGTCAGACAGGGGGCGCTGGCGCTTGCAGGTCGCGTTCCAGACGGCGTTCGCGCTGGATGATATAGAGGCCCGAGCCGACGATGATGGCGATGCCCACCCAGGTCAGCGGCGTCGGGAAGTCGCCGAAGGCAAGGTATCCGATCACCGTGGCCCCGACGATCTCCAGGTATTGCAGGGGCGCGATGACCCCGGCGGGTGCGAGCCGCAGCGCCTTGGTCAGCATCAGGTGCGAGGCGGTGGCGATGACGCCGAGGCCGGTCAGCGTCCAGAGCGCCTTGCCCTCGGGCCAGATCGGATCGAGCAGCGCAGAGCCGCTGCCATCCATCAAGAGCAGCGGCGGGATAATCATCGCCGAGGCAGCCAGAGCCGTGTGAGCCTGCAGAACGATGGGGTCCACGCGTTGGCTCATGGAGCGGGTCAGCAGCATGTAGATAGCGAAGAGAAAGGCGGTGCAGAGCGGCAGCAGCGCCACGGGCCCGAGATCGGAGAAGCTTGGGCGGATCACCAGCAGGGCGCCGCCAAAGCCTACCGCCGCCGCCGCCACCCGGCGCCAGCCGATGGGCTCCCCGAGGAAGACCGCGCCCATCAGGGTCAGGATGAAGGGTTCGACGAAGAAGATCGAGATCGCGTCGGCGATGGGCATGAAGCGCAGCGCGGTGAAAAAGCAGCCGGTCGCCGTGAGCAAGGCCGCGGCGCGGGCAAGGTGCAGGCCGATGTCGCCGCGCGAGACCGCCACCGAAAGACCGGCCAGCAGCGCAACCGGGTAGAGCAGCACGACCTGGATGGAAAACCGGGCGGCGAGCACCTGCGCGATCGGCACCTCGTGCGGGGTCGCCTTGGCCATCGCGTCCATCATCGGCGCGAGCGTGCAGAAGGCCAGCATGAAGAGAATGCCGAGCGTCGTCTGGTTTTGGGGGCTACTCATGCGGTTCTTCCTTCCGGCACGCGTTTGCGCTCTTTTTTCCCGTGGGATTTGAGTATTTGGAAAGAGAAGAAGAGGGAAGGGCTTGCCTGTTTTTTCACCGGATTGGATGCAGAGCCCCGGTGTGGCCAAACGTGCGGTTCTGGAGCGCCGGGGTGCTGTGCTGCGGAAGACGCTGGTGCAGATCGTTGGTTTGGATGGTGGGGTGTCCCTGGTTCTCTGGGGCGCGGGCGGGGTATTTGATGGCGGTCCGTGCTTTGAAGCGCGGCGGGGTTCGACAATTCAGCGCTGCGCGCGGTGGTCCCTTGTGCCCGAAAGCAGAAGCATGGGATCGCGCGGGGGCGCGTGGCATATCGTGCGCTTTGCGGCGTGTCACGCTGCGGTCGGATTGGGCATCGGGTTGGGATCAGTCCCTCTGTCAATGGCCTGTGAGGAGGTTTGCCGGGCTGGTCGATTGGGCCTGTGTGAGGCTTCGATGATCTCTCACGACATGGGGTAGGGCGGGGCTGTGCCCCGCACTCCCTAGGGCAGGATCGAGAGCCAGACCCAGGCGGTGAAGACCGAGAGCGCTGTGGCGATCAGCACGCCGGAGGCGGCGACGCGCCGTGCGCGCCCGTACATGTTGGCGAAGACATAGGTGTTGATGCCCGGCGCCATGGCAGCGGTCAGCACGGCGGAGCGGAAGGCCTGGGTCGACAGGTCGGTGATCGTTCCCAGTGTCCAGGTGATCGCCGGGTGCAGGATCAGCGAGATCGCGCAGATGAAGGCGATCACGCGGAAGTCGCCCTGCGGTTTGTAGCGGCAGAGCACGCCGCCCATGCCGAAGAGCGCGGCGGGCAGCGCGGCCCGGATCATCATGTCGAGCGCGTCGGTGACCGGGGTGGGCAGGGCGATATTCGTGACATTGGCGATGACACCAAGGCCGATGCCGATGACCAGCGCGTTGCGGAACATGGCCTTGAGCACCTTGGCGGGCAATGCGCGGGCCGGGGACCCTTTGGCCCGGGCGATCTCCATCGCGGTAATGCCGATGCCGTAGCAGAAGGGGGAGTGCACGGCGACGATGACGTAGTTTGCTTCGAGCGCGGCGGGACCGTAGGCGCGTTCGGTCATGGCGAGGCCGATCATCACCGAGTTGGCGAAGAGGCAGCAGAAGCCGATGGCGATGCTGTCTTCCCAGTCGCGTTTGAACAGGTAGCGCGCGCCGAGCAGCCCGGCGGTGAACCCGGTGGCGGAGCCGGTATAAAAGGAAACCAGCAGCCATGGGTTGAAGTCCGGTCCGAGTTCCAGCGTCCAGATGGCACGAAAGAGCAGGCAGGGAATGGCGAAGCTTTGTGTGAAGCTCATCAGCCCGTCGACGCCGCTTTCCGAGAACCAGCCCTTCCAGACGGCGGCATAGCCTGCGCCGATGACGAGGAAGACCGGGAGGATGACGTCGATGAGGGCCTGCATGGGCGGGGCTTTCTGGGGGCGCTGGGCCGCAGGGCTGGCGCGCGGCGCGAGGAGAGCGGATGGCCCCGATGCGGTGGTGAGGCGCATTGGCACACTGGCACCGGGAGTGTTCCTGCAGCAAGCGGCAGGCGGCGGCGGGTGCACCGGACGGTGCTCTGCCGTGGTCAGGGGGGCGAGGGGTCGGCAGTCCCGGCAAGGGTTGGCCGGGCACGCGCGCCCTGCCATGATCTTTTGGGCTCAGAGCGCATGGGTGAGGGTCATCCCGTCGTAGGCGGGCTCCACATGCGTGGGGGTTTCGGCCCTGACGGTTTCGTAGTCGAGGTCGATGTGCATGTTGGTGAGCACAGCGGTCCTCGGCCTGGCCCGTTCGATCCATTCCAGCGCAAGGGCGAGGTGGGCGTGGGTCGGGTGCGGCGTGCGGCGCAGGGCGTCGATGATCCAGCAGTCGAGGCCTTCGAGCGTCGGCCAGACGTCTTCCGGGATGGTGATCACATCGGGCAGGTAGGCGACACCGCCGATGCGGAAGCCGAGCGCGTCGATGCTGCCGTGGTTGACCCGGAAGGGAATGAGCGGGATCGGCCCGCCGGGCCCGTCGATTTCAAAGGGGCCGTTGATCGTGTGCAGGTTGAGGATCGGAGGATAGGGTGAGCCGTCGGGCTGGACGAAAGCATAGCCGAAGCGGGAGATCAGCTCGTTCTGGGTGTCGCCATCGGCCCAGACGTTCAGCCGGTCCTTCATGTTGAAGACGATCTGGCGCAGGTCGTCGAGGCCGTGCAGGTGGTCGGCGTGGCTGTGGGTCCATGCGACGCCATCGAGTGTGCCGACGCCCGCCGAGAGCAGCTGATCGCGCATGTCCGGGCCGGTGTCGATGAGGACGCGGGTGGTGCCGCTCTCGCCAATGCGCTCGACCAGCAGCGAACACCGGCGGCGGCGGTTCTTCGGGTTCTCGGGGTCACAATCGCCCCAGTGACCGCCAAGGCGGGGCACGCCGCCCGAAGAGCCGCAGCCGAGGATGGTGAAACGCAGATTGCCGGTCATTCCGCGTCGGCCTTTGCCGGGGACCACGAGGCGGCCTTGGAGAACAGGCGGTCGAAGTTGGCTTCGGTGGCGGCGGCAAAGTCCGCGTAGGACAGGCCGAAGGTCTCGGCGCCGACCTTGGCGGTGTGGACCACGTAGGAGGGCTCGTTCTCGCGGCCGCGATAGGGCGGCGGGGCGAGGTAGGGGCTGTCTGTCTCGACGAGGATGCGGTCGAGCGGGGCGGCGGCGAAGATCTCGCGCAGGTCCTTCGATTTCGGGAAGGCGGCAATGCCGGACATCGACAGGTAGAACCCCAGATCGAGCGCCGCGCGGGCGAGCTCGGCCGAGGAGGAGAAGCAGTGCATCACGCAGCTGTAGGGCTTGGCGCGGTAGCCTTCGGTGAGGATGGCGGCCATGTCGTCGTCGGCGGCGCGGGCGTGGATGATCAGCGGCAGGCCGGTTTCCTGCGCCGCCTCGATGTGCACACGCAGCGAGGTTTTCTGCACCTCGGCGCTGTCGGCGGTATAGTGATAATCGAGGCCGGTCTCGCCGATGCCGACCATCTTGGGGTGGGCGGCCTGTTCGATCAGGTGCCCGGCGGTGACCAGCGGCTGATCGGTGACGCTCATCGGGTGGATGCCGTAGGCGAAGAAGATCGGATCGTTCGCCTCGGCGATCTGCTGTACGGCGGGCAGGTTTGCCGTCTTGGTGCAGATGGTGACCATCCGGTGCACGCCCGCGTCCAGCGCCCGCTGGATGACCTCGGGTCGGGTCTCGTCGAAATTCGGGAAATCGAGATGGCAGTGGCTGTCGGTGATCTTGGTCATGGCACGTCCTTTGATGCCTTGGAGGTATCGGCGGGCGCGGGAAGGGTCAAGGCGGGGCAGTCGGATTGCATGGCAGACCGCGCGGCGTGCGGCAGGCGGGGGATGGAAATCCGGGCGCCCGGCGCGGATGACCCGGGCGGATGAGCGGGGCAGAGCCCCGCCCTACGGCCCCGCGCGCCTGAGGCCTCGGGACCGCGCAGCGATCGGCAGGGCGGCTTTGGGCGGCCGGATCGTTTGCCCGAACGCCGGTCGGATTACTCGGCGCAGCTTGCAATGCGCTCGGCAAGGTCGACGATCAAAGCCGGGTAGAGGTCCGCGCCGGGGACGAGCCGGGTGCCGAGGGCGTCGAGTTCGACGGTCCTCAGATCTGGGGCGACGGCCTGGGCCAGCTTGAGGTTGGCACCCGGTTCGGTCAACAGGCAGGCGGGCGCGGCCTCGGCCAGATGATCGCGCAGGGCGTCCATTTGCGCCGGTCCGGAGAGGGCGGATTCGCTGTCCGAGAGAGCGCCGATGACAGTGAGGCCGAAGGCCTGCTCGAAGTACTGGAATGCGTCGTGAAAGACCGCGAGTGGCGCGCCATCCAGCGGGGTTAGGGTTTCGGCGGCCTCGGCGCGGGCGGCGTCGAGGCGCGCGGTGGCGTCGGCGGCATTGGCGCGGTAGCGCGCGGCGTTCTCCGGATCGGCGGTGGCGAGGGCCTCTGCGATGGCGTCAAGCCAGGCGATGGCATTCGCGGGGGCGAGCCAGAAATGCGGATCGAGCCCGCCCGCGTGATCGTGGTCGTGCCCGTCGTCGCCCATGGTATGAGCGCCGTCATCGTCATGCTCTGCGTGAGCGTCATGATCATCGTGGTCCGCGTGATCGTCGTGGTCCGCGGGCTCGTGATCGTCATCATGGGCGTGATCGTCCTGCGCCGTGGCCGCGCCGAAGCTGTCAAGATCGCGGTAGGGCAAGTGCAGCGTGCCGGGCGCGTCCTGCAGGGCGAGGTGCGCGGCGGCGGGGGAGAGGGTCATCAGGCTGTCCTCCAGCCCCGGCGAGAGCACGGGGCCGACCCAGATCACCACATCGGCATCGGAGAGCGCGCGCGCCTGGCTTGGTTTCAAGGCAAGATGGTGCGGCGAGGCACCGGGCTGCAGAAGCAGCACCGGCGTGCCGAGATCCCCCATGACCATGGCCGTGAGGCTGTGGACCGGCGGTATGTCACTGACAACGCGGGGAACATCAGCCTGAGCGGCGGTGGCGGCGGTGAGGTACAGGGCGGTTAGGCTGCGCAGCATGGGTGCTTCCAGTGTTATGATATAACGTTCAATTCGGTGGGCTTGTAGCGCGTTACTTTATAACATATCAACCCCTGATCCGAATGTTTTTGCACGAAGGGAGCGACTCATGGCCGCCAAAGGGTTCGCCCGTCACGATCACGACGATTGTATCGCCAGCGGGCTGGAGGCGGCGCAGACCGCCTGTGCCGCGCAGGGGCTGCAGCTGACCAAGGTGCGGCAGAAGACGCTTGAGATCCTGCTCGCTCAGCATCGCGCCATGGGCGCCTACGACGTGCTGGAACAGCTGCGCGATGCCGGACTCGGCTCACAGCCCCCGGTGGCCTATCGGGCGCTGGATTTCCTTGTCACGCATGGGTTTGCGCATCGTATCGAGCAGCTGAACGCCTTCATCGCCTGCGCCCATCCCGGTGAACGGCACGCGCCGGTGTTCCTGATCTGCCGCGATTGTTCGGCGGTGGCGGAGGCGCCGGGGCGGGCGGCGCGGGATGCGGTCACCGAGGCAGCGGCGGCGCTGGGCTTCGAGGCGAAACGGGTGGTGATCGAGGCCGAGGGTCTGTGCCCGGCCTGCGCGCAGGCGGCGGCATGAGCGCGCTGATCGAGACGCGGGGGCTGGCGTTGAAACTGGGCGGCAGCGTGGTGCTGCGGGATGTGAATTTCGCGCTCCGTCCGGGAGAGATCGTGACGGTGGTCGGCCCGAACGGGTCCGGCAAGAGCAGCTTTCTGCGCAGCCTGATCGGCGCGGTGCAGCCGTATCGCGGCACGGTGACGCGCCGTCCGGGGCTGACCGTTGGCTATGTGCCGCAGAAGCTTGCGCTGGACCCGAGCCTGCCGATGACGGTGGAGCGCTTCATGCGGCTGCCACGCAGCATGGACCGCGAGAGCCGGGCGCGCGCGCTGGAGCATGCGGGGGCGACGGGCTATGGCAACCGGCAGATTTCCGAGTTGTCGGGCGGTCAGTTGCAGCGGGTTCTGCTGGCGCGGGCCCTGCAGGTGCGGCCCGATGTGCTGCTGCTGGACGAGCCGACGCAGGGGCTGGATCAGCCGGGGCAGGCGGCCTTCTATCGGCAGATCGAGGAGGTGCGCGACCACATGGGGCTTGCGGTGCTGATGGTCAGCCATGAGCTGCATGTCGTGATGAGCGCCTCCGACCGGGTGATCTGTCTGAATGGGCATATCTGCTGCGAGGGGCATCCGGAGGTGGTGGCGCAGGCGGAGGAGTACCGCGCCCTGTTCGGCACCGGGACCGGTGGGGCGCTGGCGCTCTACCGCCACGAACATTCGCACAGCCATCACCACGGGCATGACCACGATCATGCGCATGATCACGAGGGGTGCGATCATGCTTGATGATTTTCTGGTGCGCGCGGTTCTGGGCGCGGTGGGTGTGGCGCTGGCGGCGGCGCCACTGGGGAGCTTCGTGGTCTGGCGCAGGATGGCCTATTTTGGCGATGCGACGGCTCATGCGGGCATTCTGGGCGTGGCGCTGGCGCTTGCGCTGAACGTGCCGGTGATGGCCGGGACGCTGGCGGTGGCGCTGGCCATGGCGCTGCTTGTGGCGCGGCTGAGCGGGCGCGGCTATGGCAGCGACATGCTGCTCGGTGTGACCTCGCATACGGCGCTGGCGCTCGGCCTCGTGGCGGCGAGCCTTGTGGCGGGCGCGCGGCTCGATCTCAATGCGTTTCTGTTCGGCGATATCCTGAGCGTCGGCAAGGACGATCTGGTGGTGATCTGGGGCGGCGGCGCACTGGTCTGGGCCTTGCTGCTGTGGCGCTGGCAAAGCCTTTTGACCGCGACGGTTTCGCCGGATCTGGCCTGGGCTTCGGGGATCGACCCGAAGCGCGAGGAACGCGTCCTGATCCTGGCGCTTGCCGTGGTGGTCGCGGTGGCGATCAAGGTGGTGGGAGCCTTGCTGATCGGGGCGATGCTGATCATTCCGGCGGCGGCGGCGCGCAGTCTTGCCCGAACGCCCGAGCAAATGGCGCTGGCGGCGGGCGGTCTTGGCGTGCTTGCGGGATTGGGCGGGCTCTGGGGTGCGTGGGAGTTCGACACGCCCGCCGGGCCGAGCATCGTCTGTGCGGCGGCGGCAATTTTTGCGGTGAGTTTGCTGTTCCGAAAAGGCTGAAGGGGCGGGCCGGCGGTTCTGCCGCGGCCCGTCGCGAAGGCACGCAAACGCGGTCAGGCACGCTGCCGTTCTGGCAGCGCACGTGCGCGTATCTTACGGAATGCCTGAGAGAAAATGGTGGGCGACCCTGGAATCGAACCAGGCGTGAGTCGCCTCGAGGGAGTTACAGTCCCCTGCCACACCTTGCGGCCTGTCGCCCACCGGGCGCCGGATCATCTCCGGCGTGAGGGGGCGTTTAAAGACCCTGCAAAGCGGCGTCAACAGGAAATTCCTTGCTCAAGGCAAGTCCTCCGTGCGAACAGGCGCAGACATAGAAAAGGCGTGGATCATGGTGAAGAAACCGAAGTGGGTTGTGGAAAAGGAACAGGCGAAAAAGGCCGGTGCTGCCGAGACCGTCTGGCTGTTCGGCCTGCATGCGGTGCGCGATGCGCTGCTCAACCCCAAGCGCGAGAAGCTGCGGCTGATTTTGACACCGAATGCGGCAATCAAGCTGGAGGATGCCTTGGCGCAAGCCGGGATCGCGCCGGAAATCCAGGACCCGCGCAACTTCAAGGCGCCGATTGATCCGCAGTCGGTGCATCAGGGCGCCGTGCTGGAGGTGAAGCCGCTGAACTGGGGCAGCCTTGAGGATGTGGCGCTGGGCGAGGGGCCGGCGCGGATGATCCTGCTCGACCGGGTGAGCGATCCGCATAACGTCGGCGCGATTCTCCGCTCGGCGGAGGTGCTCGGCGCGCGGGCGGTGATCGGAACGCGGCACCACGCGGCGCCGGAAACCGGGGCGCTGGCCAAGACGGCGAGCGGCGCGCTGGAGCGCCAGCCCTACCTGCGCGAACGCAACCTGTCGGACACGATCATCGCCGTGCAGAAGATGGGCTATCTCGTGCTTGGCCTCGACGGCGAGGCCGAAGAGACGATTGATCAGGCAGTCGACGGGCTGCGCGACCGGGCAATTGCGTTGGTGCTGGGCGCGGAGGGGCCGGGTCTGCGGCCAAAGACCAAGGAAACCTGCGACAAACTGGTCAAGATCCCGGCGATGGGCACCTTTGGCTCGCTCAACGTCTCGAACGCGGCGGCGGTGGCGCTCTACGCGGTGCGCGGCTGATTGCGGTTCTTGATGGCGCAGCCTGTTCCCAAGCGGTTGAAATCGCTGTGGCGGCGGCCCATCTTTGAGCGATGCCAAACACAAAGATCGCCACTTGTACGTACTGCGGCACACGCGCCGCGCTGATCCTCGATCAGCAGCGCCACGAACTGGCCTGCTCCAGCTGCGGTGCGCCGCTGCATGATCTGAAGATGCTCAAGCAGGGCGCGGCGGATCCGGCACGGCACGAAATGCCCCGCAAAGGCAAGAAGGGCCCGGCCCGCCATGACGGCAAGTCGGGCACAGGATGGGACCGGGGATCGAAGACGCGCTACAAAAAGAAGAAGCGCAAGAAGAGCCTCGGGCGGTCGTTCCTCGAAGAGGCTTTCGATCTGATTGAAGATATCTTCGACTGAAACCGGCCATTTGTGAGCCGTGACGCAGCGCATCCGCTCTGGCCTTTGCGGCGCCTCTGGCGTATCTGCGGGCAGGCACGGAGTTTGGAGGCCCCATGGCGGATTACGAAACCCCCGGCGCGGTGGAAGATTCCCTGCGCAACGCAATCTCTTCGATCGAGGAAATCATCGAGGATGCCCGCAACGGGCGCATGTTCATTCTGGTGGACCACGAGGATCGCGAAAACGAAGGCGATCTGGTGATCCCGGCGCAATGGGCAACCCCGGATGCGATCAACTTCATGGCGCTCTATGGTCGCGGGCTGATCTGCCTGTCGATGACCTCGTCGCGGATCGACGAGCTGGGCCTTGAACTGATGTCCACCAATAATTCCTCCCGGCACGAGACGGCGTTCACCACGTCCATCGAAGCGCGCGAGGGCGTGTCCACGGGCATTTCCGCGGGCGACCGGGCGCGGACGATTGCCGTGGCCGTGGATGCCTCCAAGGGCGCGCAGGATATCGCGACGCCGGGGCATGTGTTTCCGCTGCGCGCGCGTGATGGCGGTGTGCTGGTGCGGGCCGGTCACACGGAGGCCGCCGTGGACGTCAGCCGTCTGGCGGGGCTGAACCCGGCGGGCGTGATCTGTGAGATCATGAACGACGACGGGAGCATGGCACGCCTGCCGGAACTCGTTGCTTTCGCTCAGAAACACGGGCTGAAAATCGGTACGATCAGCGATCTGATCAAATACCGCCGCCGCCATGACAACCTTGTGCGGGTGCGCAAGGAAGAAACCATCACCAGCGAATTTGGCGGTGAGTGGGCGATGCGGGTCTATGTGGACGAAACCCATGGCGATGAGCACATCGTTCTGGTCAAGGGCGACATCTCCACGGCGGAGCCGGTGCTGGTGCGGATGCACGCCATGGACCCGATGCTGGATGTGATCGGCACCGGGCCCAAGGGGCGGGCGGATGAATTTTCCCATGCCATGCAAGCGGTTGCGGCGGAGGGGCGCGGGGTTGTCGTGCTGCTGCGCGATACGGCGATGAAGATTGATGCGCATGACGATGTCTCGCCGTCGACGCTGCGGCAGTATGGCCTCGGCGCGCAGATCCTGTCGTCGCTGGGTCTGTCGAAGCTGACGCTGCTGACCAATTCGCCGACGCCGAAGGTGGTCGGGCTGGAGGCGTATGGCCTTGAGATCGTCGGAACCCGCAAGATTTCGGAGCTTGGATAATGGCCGCGAACATCACCCACCATATGCTGGAGCGTCCGGTTTTTGATAATCCTGTCAAGATGTTGATCGTTGTGGCGCCCTATTACAAGGACATTGCAGATCAGCTTCTCGAAGGCGCGCGGGCGGAGATTGAGGCGGCGGGCGGCTTTCACGAAACCATTGAAGTGCCGGGCGCTCTGGAGGTGCCGACGGCGATTGGAATCGCGGAGCGGATGAGCAACTTTGACGGGTATGTCGCTCTGGGCTGTGTGGTGCGGGGCGAGACGACTCACTACGAGACCGTGTGCAATGATTCGTCGCGCGGTTTGACGCTGCTTGGCCTGCAGGGGCTGTGCATCGGCAATGGCATCTTGACCGTTGAAAACATTGAACAAGCTGAGGCGCGCGCCGAGGCGAAAGGGCAGAATAAAGGCGGTGGGGCGGCGGCTGCGGCCTTGCACCTGATCGCGCTTGCCCGTAGGTGGGGCGCTTCGCGGAAAGGCGTGGGATTCGTGCCCGCGCGCGACGAGTTTCAGGTTGCAGGCGGCAAAGGGTCCGACATCGCATGAGTGCCAAATCCGGTAACGACAAACGCAAGATGAAGAGCGCCAGCCGCTTCTACGCGGTGCAAGCCCTGTTCCAGATGGAGCAATCGGGCACGGCGCTCGACCGGGTGCGGGCAGAGTTCCTCGAACACCGCTTCGGCCTTGAGCAGATCGAGGGCGAGGAGATGATCGAAGGCGATATCTCCATGTTTTCCAAGCTGTTGGAAGAGGCTCTGAGCTATCAGGCGAAGATCGATCAGATGACCGATCGCGCGCTTGTCGCGAAATGGCCAATCGCCCGGATCGACCCGGTGCTGCGGGCGCTGTTCCGCGCGGCGGGGGCGGAGCTGGTGGCGATGACGACACCGCCGAAAGTGGTGATCGTGGAATATATGGACGTGGCGAACGCGTTCTTTGCCGACGGCAAGGAAGCGAAATTCGTCAATGCCGTGCTCGATCATATGGCCCGAGAGGCACGCCCCGAAGCCTTCTGATTAACGCAGCGTGCGTTGGGGGTAACGGGGCGTCCGGTCCCCCGTTGCGCAGGATTTCCGCGCCGGGTTTGGTACAAAATTCGTCGATTTCAGTACAAAACGCGCAAAGGCGGCAGGGGTCCCTTGGGCCCCTCTGACGGCGTTTGGTACGATTTCGGGCGCGTTTGGTACAAAACGCCTACCGTGGATCGGCCGCCCGCCATGACGCAGCGGCAGATTTGGTTAATTCCGGCTTGGATCACAGGAGGTCCCCCTTTGGGCGGGGCACTGCTGCGGTTTCAGGAACCAAAGGGGCACCTCCTGCCGGCCCGGTGCCGGCCGTATGGAGAACGGCCGCTTGAACCTGTGTCGGTCAGAAGGCTGCTCCGCGGACTTTGCTGCCATTTGTGTCGAGGCCACGAACGGCCACTTCATGGCAAGCGCCCCACACCTTGCATCTAGCAATCGACGTCTTCGCCCGCTTGCCACATCGCAAAAGCGCGGGCTATGAATTCGTCGATACGCGTGTCCTTGATCTTGGTAGTCTTAGAGAAGCGGATGCAGCCTTTGCCAACATTCAGACCATCCAGCAACTCTCCATTCGGGTCGACTTTGGAGACATTTCCCACATAGAGACTGACATATGCGCGCTGTGCGTTGAGATGAAAAGCATACGCATCATCAATCCCATATCCCAACATCTTGTAGTGGATGCGCTCAGCAAGTTGCGGCGCCTTTGATTTGATTAGCGCCCTGATTTCTTTCAAAATGTCCCGACGCCAATCGTCGTCCAGCATATTCAAGAATTCAGATGGCGTTTCAGCGTTGCGCAGCATGTCCTGTCCTCAAATCGCGATCGGGTCTGACTCGAAAGTTAACATGATCGAACGAATCGTTGAACAGAAGTGCCGCCATGGGCGTGCCGTGCAGCATCAGACACATTGGGCTCAAACCCGATCTTCGCGCTGCCGATCGCCCGGGTTTGGGTCGGGTGTGCGTGGTGCCTGTGCGCTTCGGGGTCTTGCGTTGGCCGTGGCGGGTGCGGCAACTGGCGGGGTTGTTTTTGGCTGGGGGCGGTATAATATCCGGTTTATGGAATGTGACGGAGGTTTCCCATGCCGGAACTGATCAAGATGTATATTCGCCAGGTGATCGCGGGCTTTGGTTTGTCGGCTTTGTTCGTCGGCGCCCTGCTTTGGCTTGACGTGGCGGGGCTTTGGCATCTGGTGACGCATAGTTCGGGCGGGTTTGTCGCCGTCGTGATGCTCTGGGTCTTTAACGGGATCGTGTTTGCCGGTGTGCAATTCGGAATTGCGGTGATGCGGATGGGCGGGGATGAGCCGCCTGCCGGGGGCAAGCGCGATGCGGTTCGGGCGATGGTGCCTGTGCGCGTGGCAGCCGAGGATCGGCGCGATGTGCTGCGCGGACGCGGCGAGGCGTAACGGCGCGGCCCGCATTCAAAGAGGATTGGCGCGGTTCCCGGCGGGGGCCGCGTTTTCGTTTGCGGGGGGGGATGGCTGGCTGTGCCGAACGGGCGGGTTCGACGCGACATCGGCATCACGCGCCCGCTGCAATCGGCGTTTGCGGACAATGACGGGAACCACCGCAGACGTGTAGATCGTGCATTCCCGAGGACCTGTATATACAGGTGGGCGCCAGGTAATGAGACCACGGTCCCAACAGAGCCAGCTCCCTCGGATTTGCTTAAGGCCACCGGAATGGATCGGTTCACGGAAAGGGCAGAACCCGTCACGGCCTGAGGTAGTGGTGCGGGGGGCTGCTGACAAGGGGCTAGTCGTCGGATTTCTTCGTGAAGCCGTAGCGGTCGAGTTCTTCGGGCAGAAGGATGTAGATTTCGTCGGCGGGCGTGGCGAGGCCGTGGCGCATGACGCGAGGGTCGATGCCCATCTGGTCGAGATAATCCATGACTTCGGCCTGCCCGCGCTGAATGTCCTCGACGGCGAGGAAGGCGGGCAGGAGGGTGTTTTCGCCAAAGCTGTGTTGATGCACGCCCACGGAGGCGGTGTCGGGGATGTCGCGCGTGGTGCCCCCGGCGAGCATGTAGGGGCAGGCGGAGAAGCAGTATTCGCCGGGGAGCATCTGCGTGGCGATGCCCATGCTGCGCAGGTGGCGGCCGATGGCGAGGGCGTCGCGGACCGAGCCGCCGGGGGATTGCAGGATGAGGCTGTCGATCTGCGGGTCGGCGGCGGTGATCTGGTCGATGATTCGGGGGGCATCGTCCGGGGCGATGCCGCCTTCGAGCCGGTACTGCCGGTTCTCGAAAGTGAGGGTCAGACGCTCGGGCAGATCGCCGGGATCGCGGGCGGGGCGCACGGCGGGGCGGTCGCGGCCCGGGGTGAAGCGGCGGGTCTGATCGCCGGGCCGCACCGGTTCGGCAAGGCGCGGGGCATCGGGACTGGACAGGCCGGGCAGGGAGAAGCCGCCCGATTGCATGTCCGAGAGGACGAGGAAGGCCCCGATACCGAGCTGGAACACCAGCACGGCAGAGAGGGTCCGGGCGACGGTGGCCGCCTTCATCAGGAGGGGCCTTTGAGGGGGGCGACGTTGCCCTGTTCGGGCTCTGACGGGCGCGGGGTGGCCTCGGCGGCCTTGCCTTCGGTTGCGGCCTGCGCAGGCAGAAGACCCTCCGGGCGTTCGGCCAGCGTGCCTTCGACATCGCGCAGGGCGGTGACGGCGGCGCGCAGCTCGGCGAGGGTGAGTGTGTCTTCGATGGCGGCCCCTTCGCGGCCCTCGCGGATGGCGCCCTGGGTGATGGCAAGGATCAGGACAAGCACGCCGGGCAGCAGGTCGATGGCGATGGCCCCGGCCCAGGAGGGCACGAAATTGCGGGCGTAGAGGATGACCGCGTCGGCGGAGGAAACCGGGGTATAGGTCACTTCGGCGGGCGGCTGCAGGCTGCCGACGGCCTGCGCCGCCTGTTCGAGGGTCGCGGCGCGGGCGGCGAGCACGTCGAGGACGGAATTGATGGTGGAGGTTTGATCGGCGCGATTCGCGTCGGTGCGGCCATCGAGCTCGGGCAGGACGACGGAGGCGGAGAGATCCTGCGCCGCACGTTCGACAAGCTGCGCGACGGAGAGCTGGCGCAGCTGCGTGATGAGACCCTGCAGGCGCACGGCGGCCTCGGAGAATTCGACGGAACGGGCCTCGACCGGGCCTTGTTCGACGGTGAGGGCGCGCATCCGGCTCAGGATGGTGTTGCCCTCGGTGAAGGCGGTTTCGACCAGCGGCGTCTGCGACGCGATCTGGGTTTCGAGCGCGGAGAGTTCCGCCGATTTCTGGCGCAGGACGCGGAACACCGCGCCGCGCCCGGCAAGGCCGGAGAGCGAGCCTGCGGCCTCCTGTTCGGAGAGGTCCTCGAAGGACTGGCGGACGCGGGCGACATCGCGCTCAAGGGCTTGACCGGACAGGGCAATTTCATGGGCGCGTTCGAGTGCGGATTGGTAGTCCTGCACGGTTTCGGCGAGGTGTTGCTCGACGGCGGCAGAGCCCGCGAGCGCGGCGGCGTTCAGCCAGGATGACATGGCGATGATGGCCAGCGAGCCGAGGCCCATGGCACCGAGCAGCCCGACTCGCGCCCGCGCCGTGCGGACCGCCGGAAACAGGCGCATGAGGTAGGACCAGAAGACGAAAATGCCGACCGAAACCGCGACGGAATAGGCGATGGCGGCAAAGACCGACATGGCACCGTTCTGATCGAGCAGCGAGGAGACACCGAGGTATGTGTAAATGCCCGAAGCAACGGAGAGCACGCCGAGCGCGGTGCCGGAGAAGGTGTCGAGCCAGGTCAGGTGGCCTTCGAGTTCGCGCGCATGGCGCACCCCGCGCGCCTCGCTGCGGGTGAGGTGATGCTTCTCGGCCATGGGCCCCCCTGAATTTGGTTGTGGCAAATGTAGGGGAATTTCATGGGTTTGGAAGATGCTTGCGACACGGGCTTGTCTTTGTTCATGAAATGTTCGTAAAATCCCGGCATGGTTTCGCCGCTTGTCTATTCTCCGCCCGTGTTGATGCCCGGCCAGGTTCTGGCGCGGGGGGTGTGCCGTCATCTTGCCAGTCTCGGGTTCGCCGTGGTCGAGGAATTCGTACCGGAGCGCGGGCTGCGGGTGGATGTGATGGCGCTGGGGCCGAAGGGCGAGCTTTGGGTCGTCGAATGCAAATCGAGCCGCGCCGATTACATGAGTGACGGCAAGTGGCAGGGCTATCTTGAGTATTGCGACCGGTTCTTTTGGGCGGTTGATTCGCAATTTCCGGTGGAGCTGTTGCCGGAGGAGACCGGGTTGATCATGGCCGATGGCTATGGTGCGGAGGTGGTTCGCACGGCGCCGGAGGACAAGCTGGCCGGGGCGCGGCGCAGTAAGCTGTTGCGAAAATTCGCGTTTCATGCGGCGCGCCGCCTGCACGGGCTGCGCGATCCGGATGGCGCGGCGGGCGTGGACGCGTAACGTTTTGAGCGGTTTCGCCCTGCTTGTGCAGGGCGACCGGCGCGCCTTCGGCGCGGTTTTCGAGTATTTTTGAAGAGAAGAAGCCGGGGTGCGTCGCAGTCTCGCCTTTGTGATCGCGTCGTCCCGTCCGGATTTGGGCGGGTTTTCCCGGCTTCCGGGGCGTGTGCGCAGGCAGTGTGCGCTGATTTTAGATTTTTTCTTTTTATTTCAGTATTTAAGATCCGTTCGTTGTCGACATTTCCGCGTCGGGCCGTGTGCGAGAACACACCCTTTATTAACAGTTTTGCGCCAAGATGCCTGCCGAGACGGGCATGACATGCGGACAAAAAGGCCTGCGGCATAAAAGCCGCGCGCGAATTTTGCGGTGTCCTGTTCAAATGGATCGTTTGCGTGAGGGTCTTCATCGGCTATGAGGTCGGCTGACAACGACAAAAGCAGGCAGATGCAAAATACAATTGATACGCACAGCCCCCGCACCGCGCGTGACTGGGTCAAGGTCCTTGCGACGTACCGGGATCCGAGCCTGGGACGCAGTATTTTTGAACTGGCGGTGACGCTTGTGCCGTTCCTGGCGCTTTGGGCGGCGGCCTGGTGGGCGCTTTCGGTCAGTTATTTCCTGGCGCTCGGGCTCTCCGTGGTAAACGCGGGTTTCCTGCTGCGGCTGTTCATCATTCAGCACGATTGCGGCCATGGCGCGTTTTTCCGCAGCAAGCAAGCCGGGGACTGGCTTGGTCGCTGCCTCGGGGTGCTGACGCTGACGCCTTATGATGTCTGGCAACGCAGCCATTCGATCCACCACGGCGGCGCAGGCAACCTGTCGCGCCGGGGTCTGGGCGATATTCACACAATGACGCTTGCGGAATACCGCGCGGAGAGCTGGGTCGGACGGCTGATGTACCGGCTGTACCGCAGCCCCGTTGTTCTGTTTGGGCTGGGCCCGTTTTACATCTTCTTCGTGCAGAACCGGATTCCGTTCGGGCTGATGAACGGCCGACGGTACTGGATCAGCGCGATGCTGACGAATGTGTTTATTTTCCTGGCGCTTGGCGTGATGTGGTGGTTTGGAGGCTGGGCGCCGCTGCTGCTGATTTTCCTGCCGTCGACGCTGATTGCCGCGACGGTCGGGATCTGGCTGTTCTACGTGCAGCACCAGTTCGAGACGACGCATTGGGATCAGGACGAGGATTGGCAACTGCACGAGTCGGCGCTTGAGGGCAGCTCGCACTACGTGTTGCCGCGCGCCTTGCAGTGGATGAGTGGGAATATCGGCATTCACCATGTGCACCATCTCTACAGCCGCATTCCGTTTTACCGGCTGACCGAGGTGCTGCGCGATCACAAGGTGCTCGAAGAGAGCAACCGCATGACGTTGCGTGAAAGCTTTGCCAACGCGCGGCTGCACCTGTGGGATGAGAACAGCAAGCGGTTGCTGTCGTTCCGGCAGGCGCGGGCGATGTTGTCGTAAGATCAAGGGGGGGGGCGGCGGCGGCGATTGGCCGGACCTTTGCCGAGACGCCGGACCTTTAACGAGACGCCGGACCTTTGCCGCCAGTTGCGCGTGGGCAGAAACGCAAAACGCCGGGCATTGGCCCGGCGTTGTTCGTTTTGGCGGTAAGTGGCTTACTTGAAGCGGTAGTTGATCCGACCCTTGGTCAGATCGTAGGGGGTCATTTCCACCTGAACTTTGTCGCCAGCCAGAACACGGATGCGGTTCTTGCGCATCTTGCCTGCCGTATGTGCGATGATCTCATGGCCGTTCTCGAGCTCGACCCGGAATGTCGCATTGGGCAGGAGTTCCTTAACGACGCCGGGGAATTCGAGTGTGTCTTCCTTGGCCATGGTCTCTCCTGAGTTGACTGCCCGCGATAGTATCGGGCGAGCGTGTATATGAGCCTAACGCGCGTTTAATTCAAGTCCACAAATCACCGCAGCCTGGTGACGGGGGCGGGGGCGTCGCGGCCGTGTTGTTCGGGCCAATGCGCGTGGTTCAGAACAACGCCGTCGCGGCGGACGGTGCGGATCGCCTCGGGGTCGACATCCGCCATGGTCCAGCCGGGGGTGTTGAGCGCGCCGGAGGCGAGGATGCCGGTGGGCGGAAAGCCGGTGTCGGGCGGGCCGAAGAGACCGCCGCGCCCGACGGAGATGTCGATGACCTCGGACCAGGGCGCCGCGCCGACGAGGGAGGCCATGGCGGTGACGCATTGATTTTCGAGCGCGCGGGCGCGGGCACCGATGCGCACGCGGGAATGGCCGGCGAGGGCTTCCGTTACGGAGGGGATCAGGAGGATGTCGGCCTCGGCCAGCGCGCGACCGAGCAGGGGAAATTCGCTGTCGTAGCAGATCAGGATGCCGATGCGGCCAAGCGCGGTGTCGAAGAGGCGCAGCGGGCCGCCGGGGACGATGTCCCAGTCTTCGCGCTCGAAGCGGGTCATGATCTGCTTGTCCTGAATGCCCATGGCGCCGGTGGGCGTGAAGAGGCGGGCGCGGTTGACGGGGCGGGGGGCGAGGCTTTCGTCGAGGACCGGGGCGGAGGCGGCGAGGATGTGCACGCCGAATTTCGCGGCGAGATCCGCGTGCAGCGCGTCGGCGTCGGGGATGCGGGCGTTGGTGGCCTGAATGCAGCGTTCGAGATCAAGGGCGGCGTCGGGGCCGTCGAGCGTGGCCAGTTCGAGCGCACCGTATTCGGGAAAGACGAGCAGATCGGCGCCATCGCCCGCCGCACTGCGGGTCCAGTCGGTGAGCTTGTCGGCGTAGTCCTTCCACGAGGTCAGAAAGCTGGGCGGGTAGGCGGCGGTGGCGATCTTCATGGTGCTGTTTCCCGGTGGCTGGGGTCCGGTGTGTTTGTGCCGCAGATGGGCGCGGGGGGCCAGAGGGGATTGCCGCAGCGCCGTGGCGCGCGCCCGCGATGCGCGGGACCAGGCGCCGCCCTGCGGGGGGCCGTCCGCGCGCGCAGACGGCGGGGCGTTCTCGGGGGCCGGGTACTTGCCATCCGGAGACGCGCTGCATAATGGTATACCAAATTCCGACTGCCGTTGGGGCAGCCGGATTCGCGCGAAAACGATTGGACATCGCCATGACCACCCCTCTCAAATCCCTGATCGCCAAGGGCGACATGATCCCGGCCGCCTGGGCCGAGCTTGGCTCGCCGGACACCGCCGAGATGATGGTGCGCCACGGCTGGAATGTGATCATCATCGACGGTGAGCACGGGCGCGGCGATCTGGAGCTGTGGGTACATATGCAGCGGGCCGTGGAAGCGGCAGGCGGCATTGCGATTCTGCGCCTGCCCGACGGCGACGACACGCGGATCAAGCAGGCGCTGGACCGGGGTTTCCGCAATTTCATCGTGCCGATGGTCAACAGCAAGGCGGAGGCGGAGCGCATCGCTTCGGCCTTCTACTACCCGAAACGCGGCCATCGCGGCTATGCCGCGCCGATCGTGCGCGGCTCGGACTGGGGGGCGCGCCCGGAGTATGCCCGTGAGGAGGCGCACGACGAATTGGTCGTCATGGTGCAATGCGAGCATGTCGACGCGGTCGACGCGCTGGAGGAGATTGTCACGGTGCCGGGGATCGACATGATCTTCCTCGGGCCGAACGATCTTGCGGCCACGGCGGGGCATCTGGAGCGGCTGGACGATCCGGAGGCGCTGGCGCTGTTTGCCCGGGTCGAGAAGACCTGCGCCGCCGCGGGCAAGCCGCTGGCCACGGTGCGCAGCGCCGGGCGCGACTGGGCCGATCTGGAAAAGCTGGGCTTCCGGCTGGTGGCGGGGATCAACGATGCCTCGCTGGTGATCGATGGGGCGCGCGCCGAGCTGGCCGGGCTGACCGGGCAGGTTCCTGGTGCGGTCAAAGGGTACTGAACGCGAGGCGCGCATTGCGCCCCGACATCACGCTTGCTAGCCTCGTGGCTGGGTAAAGCGATCAACCGCCGACGACAGATCGGCACTTCTTACTCTCTGGGAGGAGACACTCATGACAACGATGACCCGCCGGTTTGCACTGGCATCAATGAGCGCGCTTGCGCTGTCCGCATCGCTGGCCACCGGCGCCGCCGCGCAGGACAAGATCACGCTGCGCATGTCCACACCAGCCTCCGAAACCGATCAGCGCTCTGTGGCGCTGGCCGAGGTTTTTGCCCCGGCCGTGGCGGATTTCGCCACCTACGAGCCGCATTACAACGCTTCGCTGATCGCGCAGGGCTCCGAGCTGGAGGCGATTGCCTCGGGCGATCTGGACATGTCCATTGCCTCGGCGCAGGAACTGGCCACGTTCTTCCCGGAGTTCTCCATCTTTGCAACGGGCTACGTGCATCAGGACGCGGAGCATCAGGTCCGGGTCTTCAACGATCCACTGATGGACCCGTTCAAGAAGACCGTCGAGGACGAGCTTGGTGTGAAGCTGCTGTCGGTCATGTACCTCGGGCGTCGCCACGTGAATCTGCGCCAGACCAAGGATGAGCTGACGGTGATGACGCCTGCCGATCTGGCCGGGGTCAACCTGCGGATGCCGGGCACCGATGCGTGGCAGTTCCTGGGCAAGGCGCTGGGCGCGAACCCGACGCCGATGTCATTCACCGAGGTCTACACCGCGCTGTCGACCGGATCGGTCGATGGTCAGGACAACCCGCTGCCGACGGTGGTGGATGCGAAGTTCTACGAGGTGACCAACCAGATCGTGCTGACCTCGCATCTGGTTGATCTGAACTATGTCGCGTTTTCCAAGGCGGTCTGGGACGAGATGACCGCCGAGCAGCAGGAGGCCGTGCAGGCCGCCGCCGATGCCGCCGCGCAGGCGGGCCGCGAGGCGCAGTTGCAGAAGGAAGCCGACCTGGTGTCCTTCCTTGAGGAAAAGGGTCTGGAGATCTACGAGCCGGACCTGACGGCCTTCCGCGAGCATGTGCAAGGCGAATATGTCGGCTCGGAATTCGCGGCGAGCTGGCCCGAGGGTGTGCTCGAAAAGATCAACGCGCTGGGCAACTGAGCGCCGGTTTGTGCGGGCCCCGGAGGTGATCCGGGGCCTTTGATCTTCGGCGGTCCCGGAGCGGGGCCTGCCTGACGGGGGGCGTCTTCATGAAACGAGTGACCGACGGGTTTACCCGGCTGGCCGAAGGCTTGGCCGCGCTGATGATGGCGCTCATGTTCGGCACGTTCATCCTGCAGGTGGCGGTGCGCTATACCGCGCGGCTCGACTGGGTTGCGGAGGCGGTGCCGCTGTTCGATCCGTCGCGCTATGGCTGGACGCTGGAATTCTGCCTCGCGCTGTGGGTCTGGATCGTGTTCTGGGGCAATGCGACGATCGTGCGGGAGCGCGATCATGTGACCTTCGATCTGTTGTACCTGAGCGTGAACCCGAGACTGCGCCGGGGCTTTGCGGTGATTTCTGCGGTGGCGATCTGCGCTGGGCTGCTGTGGTCGCTGGAGCCGACCTGGAGCAAATTCTACATTCTGCGTCTGAAGAAGACCGCGACGTTGTCGAATGTCTTCGGGGACTGGATCCGGATGCGGGACATCTATTCGGTTTACGCGTTTTTCCTTGTGGCGGTGTCACTGCGCTATGCGCTGCGGGCATGGAAGGCGACGCGTCATGGGGTTGAGGACGAGCTGCATGGGTTCGATGCGCCGGGTGAGGGGACGAAGCGATGAGCCTTGAATTCACGCTGTGCCTGATCACGCTTGTGGGTCTGGCCGGGATCGGCACGCCGATCGCCTATTCGATCCTGCTGGCATCCTTTGTCTATCTGCTCACGGCGGGCCAGAGCATCGGCCTTGCGGGCAAGGTGCTGATGGATGGGCTGTACCAGAGCTTCATCCTGCTGGCGGTGCCGCTGTTCATCGTGGCGGCCAATATCATGAACGCGGGCACGATCTCTGACCGGCTCTTGCGGTTCTGCATCGGACTGGTGGGGCGGTTCAAGGGCGGCATGGGCCATGTGAACGTGGTCGCCTCGCTGATCTTTTCGGGGATGAGCGGCTCGGCGGTGGCGGATGCGGCGGGCATCGGCAAGATCATCATCGAGATGATGGTCAAATCCGGCCATTACACGCGCGGCTATGCGGCGGCGATCACCGCGGCCTCGGCCACCATCGGCCCGATCATCCCGCCGTCGATCCCCATGGTGCTTTACGCCTTGGTGTCCAACACCTCGATCGGCTACCTCTTCCTCGGCGGCATCGTGCCGGGGCTGTTCATGGGCGTGGTGCTCATGGGCATGAACTGGTGGATGTCGCATATCCGCAAGTTCGGCACCGAAGAGCCGGTGCCCCTGAGCGAGCTGCCGCAGTTGACGGTGCGCGCCTTCCCGGCGCTGCTGATGCCGGCGATCCTGCTCTATGGCATCTATGGCGGGGTCACCACGCCGACCGAAGCGGCGGCGGTCGCGGCCTTCTATGCGCTGCTGCTTGCGGCGTTCTTCTACCGCGCGTTGAAGCTGAGGGCGTTCTACGACATCCTCGTCGAGAGCGCGCGCTCCTCGGCGGCGGTGGGGCTGGTGATCGGCGGGGCGCTGATCCTCAATTATATCGTGGCGTCGGAGAATATTCCGAACATGATGGCCGGCTACCTGGTGGATCTCGATGTCTCGCCGCTGATGTTCCTGCTGTCCGTGAACCTGCTGATCCTGTTGCTCGGCTGCGTTCTGGATGCGACGACGATCATCCTCGTGATCATTCCGCTGTTCCTGCCTGCCTGTCGCGAGCTTGGCATCGACCTTGTGCATTTCGGCGTGGTGGCGGTGGTCAACTGCATGATCGGTCTGATCACGCCACCCTACGGCATCTTGCTGTTCGTTATCAACGCGGTCACCAGCATTCCGCTGGCCGAGATCATCCGCGAGGTGCTGCCCTTCCTCGCGGTGCTGCTGCTGGCGCTGATGACCTTGATTCTCGTGCCGGGGATCGTGCTTTGGCTGCCAAGGATGTTCGGCTATATCGGCTGAGGGCGCGAGGGCCGAGTGGTATCGGTCCCCGTCGTATCCCAAAGCGCCCGCAGTATCGCGGCGGCGGCGGGGCCTGTCAGGGCGCGCTGTCGATGCGCAGCGTTTGGCGCAAGCTGCCGGTTGCACGGTCGAAGATGAGGATCTCGTCGTCCGCCGTCACCACGGCGTACCAGTCCGAGCCTTGGGTGTAGGCCGTGGCCTTTGCGCCGGAGGGCAGGGTGATCACCTCTGGCAGTGGCGCGCGGGCATTGCTATAGCGGTGCCAAATCAGGAACAGGATCAGCACGATCCCGGCGATCATGACGCCGGTCAGCACCGTCACCAGAAGCCGCAAAAAGCGCAGCTGCGGCGGTTCGGGCAGGGTTTCCTCGGGGTCCACAGGAGCGTTCATGGCACATCTTTCGATCACGATCACGGCCAATCCGCCGCCGCGCCTTGATAAGGCGCTTGCCCGCGATGTGCCAGCAGAAGCGGCGCTGTCGCGCACCCGGCTGGCGCGGCTGATCGCCGAAGGGGCGGTCACGCGGGGCGGCGTGGTGCTGGACAATCCCAAGGGCCCGGTGGCCGAGGGCGACGTGATCGAGATCGCCGTGCCGGAGGCGCAGGAGTATGACGTCGTGGCGCAGGATATCCCGCTCGACGTGGTCCATGAGGATGATGCGCTGATCGTGGTGAACAAGCCGGCGGGCATGGTGGTGCATCCCGCGCCCGGCACGCCGGATGGCACGCTGGTCAACGCGCTGCTGCATCATTTCGGCGGGGATTTGTCCGGTGTCGGCGGAGAGAAACGGCCCGGCATCGTGCACCGCATCGACAAGGACACCAGCGGTCTGCTGGTAGTGGCGAAGTCCGACATGGCGCATCACGGGTTGGCCAAGCAGTTCGAGAAGCACACCGCGCAGCGCGCCTATCTCGCGCTTGTCCACGGGGTGCCGGACCGGGGCGATCCGCGTTTGCTTGGCACGCGCGGCGTGGCGGCGGGGCCAAGCGGCGAGATCACCATCACAAGCGGCCTTGCCCGGCACAAGACCGACCGGCAGCGGCAGGCGGTGTTCTTCGACGGGCAGGGGCGGCACGCGATCACCCATGCGCGGGTGCTGGAGAGCTATGGCACCCCGCCGACGCTGAGCCTTGTCGAGTGCCGTCTGGAGACCGGGCGCACCCATCAGATCCGGGTGCATATGGCACATGCCGGGCATGGGCTGATCGGCGATCCGGTCTATGGCGGGCGGCGCAAGCTGTCGGCCAAGGCCCTGAGCGAGGCGGCGCTGGCAGCGGCGCAGGGCTTTGACCGGCAGGCGCTTCATGCGGCGGAGCTGGGCTTTGTGCATCCGGTGAGCGGGGAGGAGATGCTGTTTCAGGCCCCGCTCCCTCCGGATATGGCCGATCTTCTGGCGGCGCTCAGGGGCGCGTGAGGCGCCCGGTGATCAGCAACCAGAGCGCCAGCGCGCTCTCCGACAGCATCGGGATGGCATAGGCCGGTTGCAGCGCTTCGCCAAGGCCTGGCGCGGCGAGGCGGGCGAGGCCGCCAGCGATATAGACCAGCCCCGAAACACCGATCCCGGCGCAGATCAGCCGGGGCACACCTCCGGCGTCGCAGAGCAGCCGCGCCATGATCAGGCTGTTTATCCCGAAGAAAATCAGGCCGATGTCATAGCCTGCCGCGTGGATCTGCGTGAGCAGCATGGCGCTTTGCGGCAGGGTGGGCAGGGCCAGCGCCGCGCCGGTCAGCAGGACCAGTCCCATGGCGATCAGCGCCGCCTGCATCAGCCGCAGCACCATGGCCGCGCGGGCCAGCGGCTCCGAGATCGGCTTCAGCAGGGTGAAGAAGATCAGCGCGAGCGCGATGTCGGCGAGGATCATGGTCAGATCGGCAAGCAGCGACAGGCGGAAGGCGGGCAGATGCGCGGCGAGGGTGTCGGCACTGTCGAGGATCGGCCCGCGCAACAGGAGCTCGGCGCTGAGGCCGCAAAGGATGATCAGGACATAAAGCGCCCCGGCGGTGCGGGGCAGGGCGGCGGCGGGTCTGTGCGGTTGGGCAAGGGCAGTGTGCATCTTTGGCGGCTTTCGGATGGGGGGCGGATATGATTGACATTACTCCATGCAATCGCGTATGTTCATTGCCCAAATTGGAATGGTCATCATGCGAATCTGTATTGATTGAAGTCCGCCCCTTCCGTGCACAGCCGCGTGAGATCGACGAAATATAGATTTTTTCGACGGAAAAGCGGGCTAACTGCGTTGTAACCTTTGAAGAGGTAAAGCGTTGGTAAATCGAAGGGCTTTGCGGCCCGGCAGTGGCGCGGTGCCCGTCTGGACGTTTCGCCCTGCGCAAAATGTTAACGGAAACACCGTGAAGGGTTGAAAGCCCGGGCCGGGCTTCCCATTTGAATGTTAAGCGCTGTTACATGCGGCGCCCCAAGAGGGAGAGTGACATGAGTAACTATGCGAATTTGCCGGCCCCGTCGCCGGAAGCGGGCCTCAGCCGGTACTTGCAGGAAATCCGCAAGTTTCCGCTGTTGGAGCCGGAAGAGGAATACATGCTGGCCAAGCGTTGGGTCGAGGACGAGGACACCGAGGCGGCGCACCGCATGGTTACCTCCCACCTGCGTCTGGCGGCGAAGATTGCCATGGGTTATCGCGGCTATGGTCTGCCGCAGGCCGAGGTGATCTCGGAGGCGAACGTGGGCCTGATGCAGGCGGTCAAGCGGTTCGACCCGGAAAAGGGGTTTCGCCTTGCGACCTATGCCATGTGGTGGATCCGCGCGAGCATTCAGGAGTATATCCTGCGTTCCTGGAGCCTTGTGAAGCTGGGCACGACCTCGGCGCAGAAGAAGCTGTTCTTCAACCTGCGCAAGGCCAAGGCGCGCATCGGCGCGCTCGAAGAGGGAGATCTGCGCCCCGAACACGTGCAGCGGATCGCCACCGATCTCGGGGTGACCGAGGATGAGGTCATCAGCATGAACCGCCGCATGTCCGGTGGCGATGCCTCTCTCAATGCCACCGTCGGCAGCGAGGGCGAGGGCACGATGCAATGGCAGGACTGGCTTGAGGACGAAGACGCCGATCAGGCAGGCGAATACGCGGAGCGCGACGAGCTTGACGCGCGCCGGGCGCTTCTGGCCCAGGCGATGGACGCGCTGAACGAGCGCGAGAAGGACATTCTCACGCAGCGCCGTCTGGCCGACAAGCCGGTGACGCTGGAAGATCTGTCTGGCGTTTATGACGTCAGCCGCGAGCGGATCCGGCAGATCGAGGTGCGCGCCTTCGAAAAGCTGCAGTCGCGGATGCGCGAGCTGGCCTCCAAGCAGGGGTTGCTGACGGAGGCCTGATCGGGGGGCTCCCTCTCCCTTGCGGTCTTTGCGTTACGCGCTCATGCCTCCGTGCCCCCCGGCGCGGGGGTTTTTCGTTTGGGAGGTCCCGCGGCGGTGATTTGCCGGAGCGGGCCGGGAAAGGGCTTGCGGGTCGCGCTTGGACGGGTAGTGTGCGGGCGCTAACATGTATGATAACTTCGAGGGAGGCGAGCATGGCAGATCACGTTCGGTGGGGAATCATGGGGGCTGCGAAATTCGCCCGCGATCACATGGGGCCGGCGATCCACATGGCGCAGCGCGGCGCCCTTGCGGCGGTGGCGAGTTCTTCGGCGGAGAAGGCCGCGCCCTTCGTGGCGCGCACGCCCGGTGTTCGGGTGCTGTCTTCGGAGAATGATTACGAGGCGCTGATCTCCGATCCTGAGATCGATGCGATCTATATTCCGCTGCCCAACCACCTGCATCTGGAGGCGGCGCTGAGGGCGGTTGCGGCGGGCAAGCATGTGCTGGTGGAGAAGCCGCTGGCGATGCGCGCGGACGGCTTTGATCCGCTGATCCTTGAGCGCGATCGGCAGGGCAAACTGGTCGCCGAAGCCTACATGATCGTGCATCATCCGCAGTGGCAGAAAGTGCGGGAGCTGGTGCAGGGCGGCGAGATCGGCAAGCTGGTCCGGGTGTCCGGCGCGTTTTCCTACGACAATCGCGCGGATACGGCCAACATTCGCAACAAGCCGGAGACAGGCGGCGGCGCGATCCCGGATATCGGGGTGTATATCTACGGCGCGACGCGCTTTGTGACCGGTGAGGAACCGCAGGAGATCCTGAGCGCCGAAATCGTTCGGGAAAACGGGGTGGATGTCTGGAGCCATATCACCGCGCGTTTCCCTTCGTTTCACTACACGGGCCTTGTCTCCATGCGGATGAGCCCGTGGCAGGACATGACGTTCCACGGGGAAAAGGGCCTGATCCGGCTGACCGCGCCGTTCAATGCGCAGGTCTACGGCGAGGCGCGGATCGAGTTGCACCGCCCGGCGCATGAGGTGGTGGAATGGCGGTTCCCGGCGGCAAACCATTATGTGAACCAGGTCGAGGCGTTCAACGCGAGCGTACTGGATGGGGTGGATTACCCGTGTCCGCTGGAATTCTCGCGCGGAACACAGGCGATGATCGACATGGTTTGGGCCAAGGAGGCGGGCTGAGCGGGGCCGGGGCGTTCCGGCCCGCTGATTGCCCTAACCCCCTGATTACATGGTGATGACCACCTTGCCGGTGGACTTTCGGCTGCGCAGCAGGTCCATACCATCCAGCGCCTGATCGAGCGGCAGAGTGTGGCTGACATGCGGGTGGAGGCGGCCGTCGGCATGCCATTGCAGCAGCTGCTCCAGCGAGCCGGTCAGCACTTCGGGGCGGAAGGCGAGATAGCCGCCCCAATACAGGCCCATCACCGACAGGTTCTTGACCAGCAGGTGGTTGGCCTTGATTTGCGGGACGTCGCCCGACGCGAATCCGATGGTCAGAATCCGGCCCTCGGGTTTGCAGGAGCGGAAGGCGGCGGTGAATTGATCGCCGCCGACCGCGTCATACACGACGTCGCAGCCACCGAGCTTTTTCATCTCGGCGCGGATATCCTGCGATTGGGCGTCGATCAGGTGATCGGCCCCGGCCTGTTTGGCAACCGCGAGCTTTTCAGCCCCGCGCGCACAGGCCACGACCCGGGCACCCATCAGTTTGCCGATTTCCACCGCAGTAAGGCCGACGCCGCCCGCAGCGCCAAGGACCAGGAGAGTCTCGCCCGGTTGCAGGCGCGCGCGATGATCGAGCGCCACGTGGCTGGTGCCGTAGGCAATCTGAAAAGCGGCGGCATCCGTAAAATTCATGCTATTTGGCAGGCGCACGGCGCGGGCCGCTTCGAAACAACCTGTTTCCGCCAAACCGCCCTGACCACCATACACAGCGACCCGGTCACCGGGGGCGAATCCGGTCACCCCCTCGCCCAGGGCGTCGATGGTTCCGGCCACTTCCATGCCCATGACGAACGGCAACGGCGGTGTGTCCTGATAGGTGCCCTTGAGCATCAACAAATCCGCGAAATTCAAGCCGCAAGCGGCGATTCTCAGGCGGATTTCACCAGGCTTCGGATCGGGGTCCGGCAGCTCGGTCAGGGTGGGCGGGGTGTCGTGTGACGTGAGGTAAAGTGCGCGCATGAAGACTCCGTTTGTTTGAGGTGGAGTCTCCCCAAACCGAGCATATATTCAAGTGAGTATACTTGTTCTCAAATCGTATACAGTAGAGTTGTTCGTGCAACTTAGTGGCGAATTGAGAAGAAGTTTACCATCATCGCAGGTTCTTCCTTCTTGATTTGTTATAGTTGTATGATGTACTGAATTGCGGATAATTCCGTGTATGATGCGATCGGGCCGACGGCTATGGCGGCTTGCCGCTTCTGTGGGTAGGTCGGGCGAAATATAGAATAGGACTAATCAAAATGGCGCATCCGGTAGACGTTCATGTGGGTAAGCGTATCCGCCACCGTCGGTGGCTGGTCGGTATGACACAGCAGCAGCTTGCTGAGCAGGTCGGAATCAAGTTCCAGCAGATCCAGAAGTACGAAACCGGCGCGAACCGCGTCAGCGCGTCGCGTCTTTGGGACATTGCCGACGCCCTCGTGGTGCCGGTCAGCTTCTTCTTCGAAGGCATCGAAGCCGAAGATGGCGAGACGCCGAAGAACGAGAGCGTTCCGGCGGACATCCTTGGCGACAAGGAAGCGCTCGACCTCGTGCGCTCTTATTACGCAATCCCCGAGAACCAGCGCCGCCGCCTTTTTGAATTGGCGCGTGTTCTGTCAGACGTGGCTTGAGCCGCGTCTTTCCCTGCGGTAGCTCTGGATAAAATCCGAGCGCCGGAGGGAACATGATGGCCCTGAGTGATACCGTGTCGCATGAGCTGGTAGAAACCGCTCATGCTTTGGCTGATGCTGCGGGTAAGGCGATTTTGCCGCATTTCCGCACGGTTGGGCTGATCTCAGACAATAAATTGGCTGGCGGATTCGATCCGGTCACCATTGCCGATCGTGCCGCCGAAGAGGCGATGCGCGCTGTGCTTGCCGTGCGGCGGCCCCAGGATGCGATCCTTGGGGAAGAGTTCGGCCACACGGAGGGGACCTCCGGTTTGACATGGGTGCTTGATCCCATCGACGGCACGCGGGGTTTCATCTCCGGCACGCCGACCTGGGGCGTGCTGATCGCTGTCGGCGACGAGAGCGGCCCGTTGTTCGGGATGATTGACCAGCCCTACACCGGCGAGCGGTTTGTCGGCGGGCTTGGCCAGGCGCATTGGACGGGGCCGCATGGCGGCGCGGATCTTCGGGTGCGCGGAACGCAAGCCCTTGGTGATGCTATTCTTTTCACCACCTTCCCCGAGGTTGGGAGCGCCGAGGAAGGCGCGGCCTTCCGCCGGGTTTCGCAGCGGGTCAAGCTGACGCGGTTCGGCATGGACTGCTATGCCTATGCGCTGCTGGCGGCGGGCCAAGTAGATCTGGTCATCGAGGCTGGGCTGAATGCCTATGACATTCAGGCACCGATCGCGGTGATCGAGGCCGCAGGCGGCATCGTGACCGATTGGCAAGGCGGCCCGGCGCATAATGGCGGACGCGCCCTGGCGGCGGCAAACCGGGACATCCATGCTGCGGCTCTTGAAGTGCTGAACACGGCTACATAACGCTAACAGGGCGCGCACTTCCCCTTTTCCGGCGCCCGATTTCCTCTCTCTGAAAAGGGGCTGGAGAGGAAAGAGCCATGACTGAAACCCTGATCCGCAATGCCCAGACGGTCCTGACCATGGACGACGACCGACGTGAGCTTGCCGGCGTCGATATCCGTGTGAGCAACGGAGTGATCACCGAGATCGGGCCCGGACTGCGCGGCGATGGCTCGGTGATCGAGGCGGGCGCTTGTGTGGTGACGCCGGGATTGGTGAACACGCATCATCATCTTTACCAGACGCTGACCCGGGCGGTGCCGGGCGGGCAGGATGCGCTGCTGTTTGGCTGGCTGCAGACGCTGTATCCGATCTGGTCGCGCTTTGGGCCGGAAGAGATGTTCATCTCGGCGCAGATCGGGCTGGCGGAGCTGGCGCTGTCAGGCTGCACGATGAGTTCCGATCATTTGTATCTATACCCCAATGGCGCGAGTCTGGATGACACGATCCACGCGGCTGCAGAGATTGGGCTGCGGTTCCATCCCACGCGCGGCGCGATGAGTATCGGTGAAAGCGACGGTGGTTTGCCGCCCGATGCGCTGGTCGAGACGGAGGCGGCGATCCTCGACGATTGTATCCGGGTGATCGACCGCTTTCACGATCCGCGCGACGGCGCGATGCTGCGTGTTGGCGTGGCGCCATGTTCGCCATTTTCGGTCAGCCGCGAGCTGATGCGGGACGCTGCGCTGCTGGCGCGGGACAAGGGCGTGATGCTGCACACGCATCTGGCGGAGAATGACGAGGACATCGCCTATAGCCAGGCGCAGTTCGGTTGTCGCCCCGGCGAATATGCGCAGGAACTTGGCTGGACCGGTGAGGATGTCTGGCATGCGCATTGCGTGAAGCTTGATGCGCAAGAGATTGATCTTTTTTCAAAAACCGGGACGGGCGTTGCGCATTGCCCGTGTTCGAACTGCCGTTTGGGGAGCGGCATTGCCCCGGTGCGGGCGATGCGGGACGCGGGCGTGACGGTCGGGCTGGGTGTCGACGGATCGGCCTCCAACGATGCCGGGTCTTTGATGGATGAGGCGCGGCAGGCGATGCTGCTTCAGCGCGTGGACAGGGGCGCCGATGCGATGAGTGCGCGAGAGGCGCTTTGGATCGCGACGCGCGGCGGCGCGGCGGTGCTGGGCCGTCCCGACTGCGGGCAGATCGCGGTGGGCAAACGTGCCGATCTGGCGCTCTGGGACGTGAGCGGCGTGGAGGCGGCGGGGAGTTGGGACAAGGCGGCAATTCTGCTTGCAGGTCCGCGCCGGGTGCGACATCTTTTGGTTGAGGGGCGGCAGGTGGTGCGCGACGGAGAAATCGCGACCTTCGACCTGCGTGAGGCGGTTGTTAAACAGAATCGCCTAGCTCTGAGGTTGGCCGAAGCAGTCTAGAGGTCTGGCTATGAGGATGATTTGGGCAGCGCTGATCTGCCTTATGCTGGTGCCCGCGACGGCCGGTGCGCAGCAGGTACGACAGATGCTGAATGGTATCCGTTCGGAGAATGGCCTTGGCCCGTTAAGGCCCTCTTCGGCGCTGGAACAGGCGGCGATGGCGCATGCCATGGATATGGCGCGGGAGGGCTTTTTCGGCCATGTCGGCAGCGATGGCACGAAGGCCATGGCGCGGGCCAAGCGCGAGGGCTATCGCGCGTGTTTCGTCGCAGAGAATATCGCCAAGGGGCAAGACAGTCTGACCGAGGTCATGGGCGGCTGGGCGCGGTCGGCCGGGCATCGGCGTAATTTACTGTCGCCACGCGTGACCGAATACGGGCTGGTGCGGGCGCCGGGGAATATCTGGGTGCTGGTGCTGGGCCGGGCGAACTGCTGAGCCGCGATCAGCGCCTGCGGCCCGCCACGTAGGTCGCCTGAATGGCGCGGTCGTCGCCCATCATGATGGTCGGAAAGAGCGCTTCCCACAAATCGTTCGCTTCGGCGCTGCGCTGTGCGATGGCCGGGGTGGAGGCGAGGTCGAGCACGGTCATGTCGGCCTCCAGACCGATGGCGAGATTGCCGATCTTGTCGGTGGCATGCAGGGTCTGAGCAGACCCCTGCGTCGCGAGCCAGATCAGATGCGCGGGGTGCAGGGGCGTGCCGCGCAGTTGACCGATTTCATAGGCCGCCGCCATGGTGCGCAGCATGGAAAAGGACGAACCGCCGCCGGTGTCCGTGGCGAGGCCGATGGTGTGCCCCCCCGATTTGAGTCCGGCCATGTCGAACAGGCCCGAGCCGATAAAGGTGTTTGAGGTCGGGCAGTGCACCAGCCCGGCGCCGATTTCGCGCAGGCGGTCCTTTTCACGCGGTTCAAGGTGGATGGCGTGGCCGTAGAGGCCGCGCGCGCCGAGCAGGCCAAACGCCTCGTAGGTGTCGAGATAATCGCGGGCCTCGGGGTAGAGCGATTTCACCCACTCGATCTCGTCCGTCTGCTCGGACAGGTGCGTCTGCATGAGACAATCGGGGTGCTCGGCCCAGAGCGCGCCAAGGGCCGAAAGCTGCTCGCGGGTGGAGGTCGGTGAAAACCGCGGTGTGATCACATAGGCGGCGCGCCCGCGTCCGTGCCAGCGCTGCAGCAGCGCCTTGCTGTCGTCATAGGCCGATTGCGCCGTATCGCGCAGCCGCTCCGGAGCGGTGTCGCGGTCCATGCAGGTCTTGCCCGCGAAGACCCGCATCCCACGCACCTCCGCCGCCTCGAACAGCGCGTCGACCGAGGCAGGGTGGATCGTGCAGAAAGAGCAGACCGACGTGGTGCCATTGGCGAGCAACAGGTCGAGATAGCGCCCGGCGATCTCGCGCGCATAGGCGGGATCACCAAAGCGCATTTCTTCGGGGAACGTATAGCTGTTGAGCCAGTCGATCAGCCGTTTGCCCCAGCTCGCGATCATCGCGGTCTGCGGATAGTGGGCGTGCGCATCGACGAATCCCGGCACGATGAGGCCCGCACCATGGTCCGCGACGGCCGCGCCGGGGTGGCGCGCCCTTAGCGCATCCGCCGTGCCGAGATCGCTGATTGTGCCATCGCTCACCAGCACGGCGCCCTGTCGCTCATGGTGTATCGCCGCGAGCCCTTCGGAAAAGGGATCGCCGTCAAACCGAAGCGTCTGGCCTAGGTGGAGCGTGGTCGATGTCATAAGGTCCTCCGATACGTGCATCGTCCCTACTACGTGTGGATAAGGCAAAGGTAAATTGCCGCTTTGCCCTGTTTCTTCTGTAGGGGATGCCCTAGTTTGAAGGCAAATCACCGGGCGGGCAGACGCCGGGCGCGACGAACAAGAATGAACAGGAGGCCGGGATGCTGGACGACGCCGAAACCATCACCCCAGACGCCGAATCCTCGGATGACGATGCCTATGTGCTGGATCGCAAGGCCGTCGCGCAGGTTCTCTATGCTGTTGATATCGGGGACCGCGAAAAGCTGATTGCGCTGCTCGAACCGCTGCATCAGGCCGACATCGCCGACGTGCTGGAACAGATCAACGCCTTTGACCGGATGCGCTTGATCAAGCTCTACGGCAAGGAATTCGACGGTGAGATTCTCTCGGAACTCGATGAGTCCATCCGTGAGGAGGTCATCGGGATCCTCAATCCGCAGGTTCTGGCCGATGCGGTGCGCGAACTGGATTCGGACGACGTCGTGGATCTTCTGGAAGATCTGGACGAATCGCAGAAAGAGGCGATTCTCGACGTTCTCGAAGACAGTGACCGCGTGGCGGTGCAAAAGTCGCTGACCTATCCGGAATTCTCCGCCGGTCGCTTGATGCAGCGCGAGGTGGTGATGGCCCCCGAGCATTGGAATGTCGGTGAAGCCATTGATTACCTGCGCAATTCCGAGGATCTGCCCGAGCAGTTCTATCACATCGTTCTGGTTGATCCCAAGCTGCGGCCGGTGGGCAATGTCACGCTGGGCAAGCTCATGGGCTCGCGGCGCGAGGTGCTCTTGCGCTCGCTCATCGAGGAGACGCTGCACATCATCCCGGTGACGCGCGACGAAGGCGATGTGGCCTATGCCTTCAACCAGTATCACCTGATTTCCGCACCGGTGGTCGATGAGAACGAGCGGCTGGTCGGTGTGATCACAATCGACGACGCCATGGCGGTGCTCGACGAGGAACACGAAGAGGATATCCTGCGCCTCGCCGGTGTGGGCGAGGAAAGCTCGCTGTCCGACAATTTCATCGACACGACGAAGCGGCGCTTCCCCTGGCTCGCGGTGAACCTGTTGACGGCGGTCATGGCGAGCCTGGTGATCGCGCAATTCGAAGCGGCGATTGCGCAGGTCGTGGCTCTGGCGGTGCTGATGCCGATCGTGGCGTCGATGGGCGGCAATGCGGGCACGCAAAGCCTCACCGTGGCGGTGCGCGCGCTGGCGACGAAGGACCTCACGACATCGAACCTCTGGCGGGTGATCCGGCGGGAGGTGATGGTGGGGCTGATCAACGGGCTGATCTTTGCGGTGGTCATGGGGGTCGTCGGCATCGTCTGGTTCGGCTCGCCGGCGCTGGGCGGTGTGATCGCCACCGCGATGGTGATCAATCTGGTGGTGGCAGGGCTTGCGGGGATCGTCATCCCCGTTGTGCTGGAGAAGGCCGGGGTGGACCCGGCGCTGGCCTCCGGTGCCTTCGTGACGACGGTGACGGATGTCGTGGGCTTCTTTGCCTTCCTTGGCCTTGCGGTCGTGGTTTTGCTTTAGGGGATCGTCCGATGTCATTGGATGCGTTGAAAAAAGCCGCACGGGCGGCGGCGTTCGCCCGGCGACGGCAGGCCTTCGAGACGCGTCGGCCGGGGCAGGCGGGCAAGCTGAGCGAAGTTCTGGCGGGCTATCGCGGCGTGCCGCTGGCCGGTTACATGCCGATCCGCACAGAGATCAGCCCGGTGGCCGCAATGGAAGAGGCCTCGGCGCATGGCCCGGTGGGGGTGCCGGTGATTGAGGCGGCCGGGATGCCGCTGAAATTCGCGCTCTGGGAGCCGGGATGTACGCTGGTCGATGGCCCCTTCGGCGCGCGCATTCCCGAGAGGCCGGAGTTTTTCGAGCCGGAGCTTCTCATCGTGCCGCTTGTCGCTTTTAGCCGGGAAGGCGGGCGGCTGGGCTATGGCGGCGGATTTTATGACCGGACCCTGGAGAGGCTGCGGGCCAAGCGTCCTACGCTGGCCATCGGCTTTGCTTTCGGTGCGCAGGAGGACGGCGCGCTGCCGCTGGAGGACACCGATCAGCCGCTCGATCTGATCGTGACGGAAGACGCGGTGATCCAGCCCTGATGTTATGACAGATAGCTGTCGATCGGCTGCAGGGGCGGTGGTGCGGGCAGGCCGAGTTTGGGCATGAGGCTGATTTCCACCACCCGGCACAGGGCGTCGAGCGGCAGCCCGTTGACCGTTTGCCCGAAGGGGTTTTCCAGCTCTTCCGTCACCTCCGCCAGACCGAAGAAGATGTAGGCGATGATCCCGACGATGAACGGCGTCAGCCAGCCCGACGCTTCGACCAGGCCGAGCGGGACCAGCAGGCAGTAGAGCACCGAGGTGCGGTAAACGAGCAGCGAGTAGACGAACGGCAGGGGCGTTGTGGCGATGCGCTCGCAGCCTGCCTGAGCGAGAGCGATGGACGCCAGCCGTTCGTCCAGCGCCTTGGCGCCAAAGCCATCGAGACGACCTGCGGCGCGCTCTTCACGCAGGCGCTCGGCGAGGGCGTCAAGCGGGGCGCAGGGCGGGTGCGGCGCCGTTGTCTGACCGTCGCTGATCCACGGGCCTGCGGCGTCGTCGGCGGGCAGTCGGCGCAGGTTCAATCGGTGCAAATGCAGGAAGGCGAGGCTGAGGCGCAGGGTCTCGTCGCGCGCGTCCGGCGCATCGAGGAACAGCGTCGCCTCGCGTGCAAGCGCCCGGATGTCGGCCACCAACTGCCCCCAGAGCCGCCGCGCCTCCCACCAGCGTTCATAGGCGGCGTTGTTGCGAAACCCGAGAAACAGCGAGAGCGCCACACCAAAGACGGCAAAGGTGCCGGTGGCGGTGTGCTGCAGCTCGCCCACGTGCAGATCAACCGCGACCACGGCACTGGCAAAGGCCATGACGACGAGGATACGAAGCCCGATATGCGGCAGCACGGAGCCGCGCAGGGAAAAGAGCAGGGCAAAGGTGCTTTTGCGTTTGCCGACAATCATGGCGTGCCTCCGGGCGGTTCGCCGCCACCCTGCGCCGCGCGCGTCCGGGGCGATAGCACACAAACGCTGCAATCGGGCGCAAAGGCGAAAAAAGCATGCAGGGCCTGTCTTCTTCTCTTTCCAAATACTCAAAAAATTGCCGAAAGACGCCAAAAGGCGCGCGGCGGGAAACCGCGCGCCTCGGGTCGCCGTGGGGCCGTGGATCAGGCGCGGGCGGGATCCAGCGTGATCGACCACAGTTCGCTGTCCGCCCGGTCCATCAGGCGCACGGTGAGCTGCTCGGTGCCGCCGTCGATGTCGACGAGGCCGAAGAATTGCAGCCCGTCGGAGGGCGGCAGGTTCTGGCCCTGCTCATCGGTCGGGGCTTTGACGTATTTCAGCTCCGGCCCGAAGGTCATGTCGAGATCGTTCGGCCCGAAGGTGCCCGCGTGCAGCGGTCCGGAGACAAATTCCCAGAATGGCTCGAAGTCCTGCATTTGCGCCTTGTCGGGGTTGTAGTAGTGGGCGGCGGTGTAGTGCACATCGGCGGTGAGCCAGACGGTGTTGGTGATGCCCGCGTGCTTGATAAAGCGCAGCAGCTGGCCGATTTCCAACTCGCGGCCCTTGGCCGGACCGTTGTCGCCATTGGCCACCGCTTCCTGCCCGCCGCCGACGACGAGACCGAGCGGCATGTCGCAGGCGATGACCTTCCAGGTTGCGTTGGAGTTGGTCAGCTCGCGCTTGAGCCATGCCATCTGTTCGGCTCCGAGGATACGGCTCTCGTCCGACAGGGTGTCCTGCATGTTCTCGCTGTTCGGGCCGCGATAGCTGCGCAGGTCGAGGAAGAAGACGTCGAGCATCGGCCCGTAGGGGATCTTTCGATAGACGCGGCCCGGCTCGGCGGGCGTGTAGGAGATCGGCGTCATCTCGTGGAAGGCGCGGGCGGCGCGGGCGGCGAGCACGTGGATGGATTTCTCGCTGTAGCGGTCATCTTCCATCAGGCTGCGCGAGGAGGACCAGTTGTTGACCACCTCGTGATCGTCCCATTGGAAGAACGTCGGGACCACCGCGTTCATCGACAGCAGGTGTTCGTCCATCATGTTGTACTTCCACTGGCCGCGATATTCGTCCAGCGTTTCCGCTACCTTGCGCTTTTCGTCGATCAGCGTGGCGTTCTTCCAGATCACCGCGCCATCCTTTTCGACCTCGTCCTGCATCGGGCCATCGGCATAGATCGTGTCGCCCGAATGGATGAAGAAGTCCGGCTCGTGTTTGGCCATGGTCTGATAGGTGACCATGCCCGCATCGTCGATGCCCCAGCCCTGGCCAGCGGTGTCGCCGGACCATGCAAAGCGGATCGAGCGGCGCGATTCGGGAGCGGTGCGGAAGTGGCCGACGATGGGTTCGGAGGTGGCGTTGATGTCCGACAGGTCGGCTGCGGTGAAGCGATAAAAGATGTCCTGATCCGGGGTGAGGCCTTCGACCATCCGTTTGATCGCCATGTCGCTGCCGGGCAGCGCATCCATGGGCGCAAGCTGGCGGGCGTTGGCAAAGCTCTCGGTGTTGGAGACTTCCATCGTGATCCGCGAGGGACGGTCGACGCGAGTCCAGATCATGCCGGAGCGGGCGCTGACGTCGCCGGACTGCACCCCGTGGGTGAAGCTCGGGCGGGTGTTCGCGCGGGAGATCGACGGCAGGAACAGCGTCGCGGAGGCGGCGGTGGTGGCAGCAAGAAAGCTGCGGCGGGAGAAGGGCTTACGGGTCATGAGAACCTCTGTTGGCTATTGGATGCGGGGGGCCTTGTTCGCGCGGCCCTGTGGTCTTCTGCCGTTCCCCATGTAACCGTAGGGTGTTCGCTGTATGAAACTGCGGTGAAGCTTTCGTAACGGGCATTGGCGGCGGCGCAGGGCAATTCGGTCACAGGGGCCGGATAAGCGCTTGCAAGCTTGATCCGAGTCGGCGACTTTCCGTATCAGCCGGAAGACGATGGAATTGTTGAAGGCCGTTCGGCTGTCGCGGGTCCGTGCCGCACGGCGCGGGGTGGGTTGTCGGCGACGGCACGGCACGATGGCGGATCGCGGCACGGTCCCGGACCGCGCGGCGCTCAAGCCCGCTTGTAGATCGCTCCGGCCCACGTATTGAAGATGCAAAGGAAAGCATGTGATTTGTAAGAACAGGGTCGCCATGGGTGCGAAATTTGGCAAAGGCATTCTGAGAGGCAGCGTGCTTGCCCTGACAGCCGTGGCGTTGTCCGGCTGTGCCTCGCCGGTCCCCGGCCCGTCGGTGCCGTCGCAGCCGGGCAAGAACCTCGCTTCGGCCCGGGGCGCGCTGCAGGCCTGCCTGCCCTCCGCGCCGGAGGGCGGGGAAAATGCCCTGGCGGCGAGCTACCTGGTCGGGATGGCGTTTGGTGGCGTTCTGCTTGGCCCGATCGTCGTGGCCTCGAACCAGGCGGACATTCGGTATGGCGGCGAGGTGCATGCGATTGACCGCTGCCTTGGAAAGCAGGGCTACGTGCGGCGCGATCTTACCGTGGAAGAGGTGCGGGCACTGAATGGCATGGACCGCACCGGGCGGGCGCGGCTGCTGGACCATCTGATCGGCGGCGGGACATTGGCGGGCTTCCGCTCGGTCTGAGGAGTTTGATGTCCACAAACGCAAAGCGGCGGCAGGGAGACCTGCCGCCGCTTTGGTTTTGACTGTGACGGTGCGTCAGAGTGCGCGCCAGCCGATATCGCGGCGACAGAAGCCTTCGGGCCAGTCGGTGGCATCGACCATGGCATAGGCGCGATCGCGGGCCTCCTGCAGGGTCACGCCGCGCGCGGTGGCGTTGAGCACACGGCCTCCAGCGGCGGTAATCTGGCCATTCGTCTCGGCGGTGCCGGCGTGGAACATCATGTGAAAGCTGTCCTCGGGAAGGTCGCCAAGGCCCTTGATCACCGAGCCTTTTTCATAGTCACCGGGATAGCCGTTGGCGGCGAGCACGACCGTCATGGCGTGATCCTCGGCCCATGTCACCTGTGCCTCGTCCAGACGGCCTTCGGCGCAGGCCTGCATCAGGTCAAAAGCCTGCGCACCGAGCCGCAGCATCAGCACCTGACATTCGGGATCGCCGAAGCGGACGTTGTATTCGACAAGGCGGGGCTGTCCGTTTTCGATCATCAGGCCGACATAAAGCACGCCCTGATAGGGGGTGCCGCGCCGGGCCATTTCGGCCATGGTCGGGCGGACGATCTCGTCCAGCGCCTTTTGCGTCACGCTCGCGTCCATGATCGGGGCGGGCGAGTAGGCGCCCATGCCCCCGGTGTTGGGGCCGGTGTCACCGTCGCCAACGCGTTTGTGGTCCTGCGCGGTGCCGATGGGCAGGCAGGTTTCGCCATCCACCAGCACGAAGAAGGACGCCTCTTCGCCGGTCATGAATTCCTCGATGACGACCTCGGCCCCGGCGGCGCCGAAGCTGCCCCCGAACATGTCGTCAATCGCCGCGTCGGCCTCCTCGACCGTTTCGGCGATGATCACGCCCTTGCCCGCCGCGAGGCCGTCGGCCTTGATCACGGTGGGCGCGCCGGTGGCGCGGACGTGGGCCCTGGCGGCTTCTGCGTTGGTGAAATGGCCATAGCGGGCGGTTGGGGCCCCGGCGGCGTCGCAGATTTCCTTGGTAAAGCTTTTGGAGGCTTCGAGACGGGCGGCGGCGGCGGAGGGGCCGAAGACGGCAAAGCCCGCAGCCCGCAGCCTGTCCGCAACACCGGCGGCGAGGGGCGCTTCGGGGCCGATGATGATCAGGTCGATGGCGTTCTCCGAAGCAAATTCCGCCACGGTGCCGCCATCGTTTATATCAAGCGTGGCGCATTCGGCGATCATGGCGATGCCGGCATTGCCGGGAGCAACGATGAGTTTGTCACATTTGGGGTTTTGGAGCGTGGCCCATGCCAACGCGTGTTCGCGGCCGCCGCTGCCGAGGATGAGGATGTTCATGGGGCGCTCCATTGGTTGGCTCTGGTCTGTGTGGCACCGCCCCGGGGCTCTGCCCCGGACCCCGAGGTATTTTCAGGACCAAAGAAGGGCAGGGGGCGCTTTTGTCTTGCTGCGTGCTCCTTTAAAGTCGGGGGGCTTTGGAGGCAAGGGACGCATGGGCATGGATCTGATCGACGAGGGCGAAGCGGGCAATACGCCGGAGTTTTCCGTGTCCGAGCTTTCCGGCGCGGTGAAGCGGATGATCGAGGGCGAATTCGGCTTTGTCCGGGTGCGCGGCGAAGTGGGACGGGTGACGCGGCCGCGCTCCGGGCATCTGTATCTTGATCTGAAAGACGACCGCTCGGTGATTTCCGGGGTGATGTGGAAGGGCGTTGTGGCGCGGCTTCAAACCATGCCGGAGGAGGGCATGGAGGTTGTCGCCACCGGTCGCATGACCACCTTTCCCGGCCAGTCGAAATATCAGATCGTTCTGGAAGACATGCGGCCAGCCGGTATGGGCGCGCTCATGGCGATGCTGGAAAAGCGCAAGGTGCAGCTCGCCGGGGAGGGGCTGTTTGATGCCTCGCGCAAGGTGCGGCTGCCTTATCTGCCGGAGGTGATCGGGGTTGTGACCTCACCCACCGGGGCGGTCATCCGGGACATCCTGCACCGGCTGCGCGAGCGGTTTCCGCGCAAGGTGCTGATCTGGCCGGTGGCCGTGCAGGGCAACAATTGCGCGCCGGAGGTGGCGCGGGCTATCGAGGGGTTCAACCGGCTGTCGCCGGGCGGCGCGTTGCCACGGCCGAATCTGCTGATCGTGGCGCGGGGCGGCGGATCGGTGGAGGATTTGTGGGGCTTCAACGAAGAGATCGTGGTGCGGGCGGCGGCGGCGAGTGAGATCCCGCTGATCTCCGCCGTCGGCCACGAGACGGATACGACGCTGATCGACTTTGCCTCGGACAAGCGGGCGCCGACCCCGACGGCGGCGGCGGAGATTGCCGTGCCGGTGCGGCTGGAGCTGCTCGCATGGACCCGGGATGCCGGGACGCGGATGACGCGGGCCATGGGCCAGCGGGTGGAGGTGCGCGGGCAGCGGCTGCGCGATCTGGCGCGGGCGATGCCACGCCCCGAAGAGCTGCTGGACGGGCCGCGCCAACGGGTGGACGTGCTGGGCGATCGGCTTCCGGCGGCTTTGACGCGGCTGGTGGACCGGCGGCGGCTGTGGCTGAGCGAGCAGGCGGGGAGCCTGCGCCCGTCGGTTCTGGGCCGGGCGATTGCGGCGGAGCAGGGCAAGGTGGCGGATCGCGCCGCGCGGCTGCGGCCCGCGCTACAGCGCCTTGTGCAGGTGCGGCGCGAGGCATTGGCGCGGCGGGTGGACGGCCTCAGCCTGCGGCCGATCCGGCGCGAAATCAGTGCCCAGACCGAGCGGCTGGAGGCCATGGGCCGCCGCATGGATCAGGCGCAGGCGCGGCGCATCGAGCAGGCGCAGCAGCGGCTTGAGGCGGTGGACCGGCTGCGCGAGACGCTGGGCTATCGTGAGACGCTCAAGCGCGGCTATGCGGTGGTGCGCGGCGACGGCGCTGTGGTCACAACACAAATCGCGGCGGCACAGGCGCAGGCGCTGGAGATCGAATTCTCCGACGGGGTTCTGCGCGTCGGTGGCGGGGACGGTCCGGCGCCGGAGCCGCCACGACCAAAACCTGCGGCGAAGGCAAAACCCAAGGCGAAGGACGTGCCGCCGGAGCAGGGCAGCCTTTTCTGAGGAACGCCGCGCAAGCCCTTGTGTCTACGTAAGGCTTTACTTTGTGTTCTGCAGTCGCATAGACTTTTTCTGCAATGCTGCATCAAGGGGAGCCACTTATGGCGGAGTCCGAAAAGCCACTGCTGATCAAGCGCTACGCCAGTCGTCGGCTCTATAACACCGAGACCTCGGACTACGTGACGCTCGAAGACATTTCCGGGTTTATCCGGGACGGCCGTGAAGTCCAGATCATCGACCTCAAGTCCGGCGACGACCTGACCCGGCAGTACCTGCTGCAGATCGTGGCGGAGCACGAGAGCAAGGGCGAGAGCGTTCTGCCGATCAACGTGCTGACCGACCTTGTGCGCAGCTACACCACGCAGGCCGGCACCATGGTGCCACAGTTCCTCGCGGCCTCGTTCGATGCGTTCCAGAAGAGCCAGTCGAAGTGGGTCGAGAACATGAACACGATCAACCCGATGGCCAAGATGCCGGGCTTCGAGGCGATGCAGGCGCAGCAGGAAGCCTTTCTGAAGGCGATGACGGCCGGCGTGGGTGTCGGCGGTGCGTGGTCCGGACCATCCGAGGACGACAGTCCGAAGGAAGGCGAGGATCTCGACGCGATCAAGAAACAGCTGGCGGAATTGCAGAGCAAGTTGTCGAAGTTGGACAAGTAATTCGGCGGCCTGGGCGATTGAGCCCGCAAGCCTGCAATGAGTGAGGTGCCCCGGAGCTGATCCGGGGCCTTTTGCTCTTGGGGAGACTGGTTCGGTTTCAGGCCATCGGCATGTCGGCTTCGGTCGATGCTCAGACCGGCAGCGGCGCGTCGCCCTTGGGTTGGTTCATCACGATCTGGCTGTGCACACGGCTCACGCTTGGATGGGCGAGCAGCACCTCGTGGATCAGCCGGTTCAGCGCCGGAAGATCGGCGCAGAACACCCGCAGCAGGTAATCCGCCTCGCCGGTCATGGTCCAGGCGCTGATGATCTCGGGGCGCGTGGAGAGCAGGCGGGTAAAGCTGCTGCCTTCCTCGGCGCCGTGGCGCGCCAACTGCACCTGGACAAAGGCCTGCACATCGAGGCCAAGCCGTGCTGGGTCCAGCCGGGCGCGGTAGCCGATGATCAGCCCGGCCTCTTCGAGGCGCTGGCGGCGGCGGCCGATCTGGCTCGCTGAGAGGTTGAGTTTCTCGGACAGATCCTGCGCCGTGGCATGGGCGTCCTTCTGCAGCTCGGTCAGAAGGGCGCGGTCCGTTGAGTCGAGGGTGATGCGGATTTCTTGCATGATGTGTCTCTATTACGCCCGGCTCTCGCGTACAATGGTCGATGGGTGCCTGAAAATGCGCAAACTGCGCGTGGCCTCCAGCGTATGATGCGGGAAACGCGCAACAGGAGGACAGATCATGGGACCTTTCCCGCACGACGCCCCGCAATCGACCATCACCGAGGAAAACCCCGCTGGCACCGACGGCTTTGAGTTTGTCGAGTTTGCTCATCCGGAGCCTCAGGAGCTGCGCGATCTTTTCACCCGCATGGGCTACAGTCATGTGGCCAACCACAAGACCAAGGCCATCGAGCTGTGGCAGCAGGGCGACATCACCTATGTGCTGAACGCCGAAGCGGGCAGCTTTGCTGCCGGGTTCGTGGAGGAGCATGGCCCCTGTGCGCCGTCGATGGCCTGGCGCGTGGTCGATGCCCGGCACGCCTTTGACCATGCGGTTAAAATGGGCGCGGAGCCTTACGACGGGCCGGGCAAGACGGTCGACTGGCCCGCGATCAAGGGGATCGGTGGCAGCCTGATCTACTTCACCGATCAATACTACGACACCTCGCCCTACAACGCCGAGTTCGATTGGATCGAGCAGAGCAAGCCGCGCGGTGTGGGGTTCTATTACCTCGACCATCTGACGCACAACGTGTTCAAGGGCAACATGGACAAATGGTTCGCCTTTTACGGTAACCTGTTCAACTTCCGCGAAATCCGCTTTTTCGACATCGAAGGCAAATACACCGGCCTGACCAGCCGCGCGCTGACCTCGCCCTGCGGGCGCATTCGCATCCCCATCAATGAGGACCGCGACGAGAAAGGGCAGATCGTGGCCTATCTCAAGAAATACAAGGGCGAGGGTATCCAGCATATCGCCGTGGGTGCGCGGAACATCTACGACTCGACGGATGCCATTGCCGAGAAGGGCGTGACCTTCATGCCCGGGCCGCCGGATGCGTATTACGATCTGTCGTTCGAGCGGGTGACCGGCCACGAAGAGCCGGTGGAGCGGATGAAGAAACATGGCATCCTGATCGACGGCGAAGGCGTGGTGGATGGCGGAGAGACCCGCATCCTGCTGCAGATATTCTCCAAGACGGTGATCGGGCCGATCTTTTTCGAGTTCATCGAACGCAAAGGCGACGACGGGTTTGGCGAAGGCAATTTCAAGGCGCTGTTCGAGTCGATCGAGCGCGAGCAGATCGAGAGCGGCGAACTGAAGGAGGCCGGCTGAGGCCGCGCCGGGTTCGCGCCCGGCGGTCTTTGAACGGGGCTGACCCCGGTCCGGCAGGGAGGAAAAGGCGCTCGCATTCGGCGGGCGCCTTTTTTCCGTTGGGAACAAACCTTGGTTCGGGGTGCATCATTTGCGCTGGGCAAGGCTGGAGCGCTGACCTATCGTGTTCCGAACGCGGAGTCTTTGGAAGGGGGCCGGGTGCTGGAACTGGATCATATCGCGGTGGCGGGCGAGACGCTGGAAGAGGCGGTGGATCATATAGAGGCCCGTCTTGGCCGGGTGATGTGGCCGGGCGGTCGTCATACGCGTTTTGCCACGCACAATGCGCTGCTTGGGCTGGACCCGCAGCTCTATATCGAGGCGATTGCGATCGACCCGCAGGCGCCGCCGCCGCCGGATGCCCGATGGTTCGGGCTTGACCGGTTTCGCGGGGCCGCGCGGCTGGACAAGTGGATTTGCCGGGTGCCGGATCTGGATGCGGCGCTTGAGGCGCTGCCGATGGCGGGACGCAAGGTGGCGCTGGAGCGCGGTGGCCTGCGGTGGTCGATGGCGGTGCCGCTGGACGGGATGTTGCCCTTTGACGGGCTGTTTCCGGCATTGATTCAATGGCATGGCGATGCGCCGGCACCGGGGTATGTGTTGGCCTCGGATGGGCACCGGCTCACACGGTTGACGGTTGCGCACCCGGAAGCGGAGGCGCTGCGCGCGCTGCTGTTGCCGCATCTGGACGCACCGCTGGTCGCCTTCGAGACGGCAGCCGAGCCCGGATTGCGGGCCGAAATCCAGTGCGGTCCGGACGCGCTGTCGCTGTGAGTGTGACGATCCGGCAAGCCGGGCCCGCCGATGTGCCCGCCGTGGCGGCGCTTTGGAATGAGGTGATCGCGCACACGGCGATCACCTTCACGACCGAGTTCAAGACGCCCGAGGGGCTGGCCAGGGACATCACAGATCGCGGGCCGCTGTTCCTAGTGGCGACGCAGGATGATGCGGTCTGCGGCTTTGCCACGGCATTTCAGTTTCGCGGTGGGCCGGGTTATGCCCACACATTCGAGCACACGGTTCAGCTTGCGCCGGAGGCGCGGGGGCTGGGGGCGGGGCGGGTGCTGATGGCGCAGCTTGAGGACAACCTGCGCGCGCACGGGGCCCATTCGCTGTTTGCGGGCGTCAGCGGAGAGAACCCGAGCGGTGTGGCGTTTCACCGGGCTATCGGGTTCACGCAGATCGCGACGCTGCCGGAGGTTGGCTTCAAATTCGGGCGCTGGATGGACCTTGTTCTGATGCAGAAAATTCTGTGAAACCCGACCTGACAGCACGTCGATAAAGGCGTAAGCTGGCGTCATGTCGATTTGGACCCGTATAACGAAGGCCATTGCCTCCCTTGCAACCGGCGAGGGACTGGCTTCCGTTTTTGAAAAGCTGCGCACGCCGCCCGAGCGGACGGTGGGCTTTACCATTGCGGTGATTGCGCTCTCGGCCAAGATGGCCAAGGCCGACGGTCTGGTGACACGCGACGAAGTCAGCGCCTTCCGCGAGGTCTTTGCCATTGCGCCGGAGGATGAGGCCGGGGCGGCGCGAGTGTTCAACCTTGCGCGGCAGGACGTGGCCGGCTTCGAGGAATACGCGACGCGCATCCGCCGTCTGTTCGATCAGGAGGCCAAAGCGCTGGTCGATCTGATGGAGGGGTTGTTTCATATTGCCATGGCGGATGGCTCCTATCATCCAAAAGAGGACGATTTCCTTCGGCGGGTGGCAGCGATCTTCGGCATTGCCGAGCCGCAATTCGAGGACCTGCGCGCGCGGTTCGTGCCGGATGCCAAATGCAGCCCTTACCGGGTGCTGGGCGTCGCGCCAGACACGCCGATCTCCGAGATTCGCAAGACCTATCGACAATTGGTTCGCGACAGCCACCCCGACGTGATGATCGCGCGCGGCGTTCCCGAAGAGGCGGTGCAACTGTCGCAGCGGCGGCTGGCGGATATCAACCGCGCGTGGGAAGAAATCTCGGCCCGCGAGACGGCCTGATCCGGTCGTGCGGATCGCCACCTACAACATCGAATGGTTCGACTCGCTGTTTGACAACAAGGGGCGGCTTCTGGCCGATGGCGGCTGGTCGGTGCGCTATGATGTGACCCGGAAACAGCAGGCGGAGGCGATCGCCATCGTGCTGACGGCGCTCGACGCTGATGCGGTTATGGTGATCGAGGCGCCGGACACCTCGCGCAGGCGCAGCACCACGCGGGCGCTGAGCCATTTTGCCGAGGCCTTCGATCTGCGGACCACGGCCGTGGTGACGGGTTTCGCCAATGACACCCAGCAGGAAATCGCGCTGCTCTATGATCCTGCGGTGATGAGCGTGCGCCATGATCCGGCGGGCGGGCCGGACAGTGCTCCACCGCGCTTTGACGGGGCGTTCGATATTGATCTCGATATCGACGCGACGCTGGATCACGTGACGTTTTCCAAGCCGCCACTGGAGTTGACTGTTGCGCTGCAAAGCGGGCGGCGGCTGCGGATGATCGGGGCACATCTGAAGTCCAAGGCGCCGCATGGTGCGCAGGGGCATGACGCGGTGATGCGGATGTCGATTGCCAACCGGCGCAAACAACTGGCTCAGGCGATCTGGCTGCGGCAGCGGATCGAGGCGCATCTGGCGATGGGGGATGATCTGATCGTGATGGGCGATCTGAACGACGGGCCGGGGCTGGACGAATACGAGAACCTGTTTGGCCGCAGCTCTGTGGAGATCATTCTTGGCGATGGAGATGACGATGGCGGTCCTCGTCTGTTCGACCCGCATGCGGAACAGGCGCTGATCAGCCGGATCAGCGCGCAGCCGACCACCGCGCGGTTCTTTCTGACTGCAGAGAAACGCTACCTGCAGGCGTTGCTGGATTACGTAATGATCTCTGTGCGGCTGCGGGAACATGATCCGCGCTGGCGGATCTGGCATCCGTTCGACGATCCGGTCTGCTGGCGCACGCCAGAGCTGCGCGAGGCGTTGTTGACCGCGTCGGACCATTTCCCGGTGAGCGTCGATCTGGATCTCTGACGCCGGGGGAGGGCCGCGTCCGGGCCTTGGGAAAGGCCCGGACGGAGCGGCAGCGCTTGGTGTCCTTATCTGAACAGGCTCAGGAGCTGTTGCGGGGCCGAATTGGCGATGGACAGGGCTTGCACGGCAAGCTGTTGCTGAACCTGCAGCGCCTGAAGCCGGGCAGAGGTGTCCTCCATGTCGGCGTCTTCAAGTTGGCCGAGGCCGCTCTTCAGCACATCGGTCAGTTTGCCGACAAAGGTGGATTGGGTGTCGATCCGCCCCTGATCAGAGCCGAAAGCAGCGGCGGTGTCGATGGAATAGGACAGCAGCCCTTCGATCTGGACCAGGGCGGTGTTTGCGCCGTCCGAGGTGGTCACGTTGATCTCCGTCAACGCCTCCAGCCCGCCGCCGATCGTGTTGCCCGCGTCGGCGGTTAACGAGCTGACGTTGGCGATGATACTGTCGCCGGCGGTGGTTACGTTCGATGAGACAACGAGAGACTGACCCGAGGCCCGTACGTCGAAGACATCTTTATCGAGCTTGTTTTTGGCGGCGTAGTTGTCCCATTCGGCCTTGAGCGCCCGCGCCACGTCCCCGGCGGTGTCGCCATCGCGGGCGACATAGCTGATGTCGCTCGCCGCCATCTCCGTCTGCGTCTGGTCGGCCAGCGCGTTGGTGCGGTAATCGGCCTGGGGGAAGGAACTGTCGTTCGCATCCGTGCCGAAGATCGACAGGGAAAAGGCCGCTCCGGCGGTGACGTCGAGGCCGCTGAGATCCAGCGTGGCCTCTTGTGTGGTGTCGAGCGTGCCGGTGGCCGCTGTGGCGTCAAAGGTGCCGCCGGTGGCGGCGATGGCGGATGTCGACGTGCCGAGATCGCGGCGCCGGAAGGACAGGTCCGAGCTGTCCACGCCGTCGTTGGTTCGGTCGATGGAGGCGAGCACGCTGATCTGGCCGGAGCCTGCGTCGGTGCCCCGGTTCTGGAGCAGGTTCTGCCCGTTGAAGGCGGCCGACGAAACGATGCCGTCGATCTGTTCGCGCAGGGCGGCGATGTTGGTCTGGATCTTGTCGCGGTCGACGTTGCCTTCCTGGGCCGCGACGATCTTGCCTTTGATATCGGTCAGCAGCTCGGTGATCGTCTCGGCACCCTGCCGGGCGACGGCCATAGTGGATTGCCCCAGCGCGAGGCTGGAGGAGACGTTCCGGAAGCCTTCGATGTCGGCCCGCATGGTTTTTGAAATGGACCAGACCGCCGCGTTGTCAGTGGAGTCGGCCACGCGCTTGCCGGTGGAGATCTGGTTTTGTGTGGTTGCGATCTGCGAATTGATATTTCGCAAGGTCGCGAGGGCCGTGGTGGCCCCGTCGTTGGTCAAAATACTCGACATATTGCTCGCCTTTTCAAGGATCAAGGCGCTTCTACGCCAAAGACGCCGCTTGCCCGGCGTCTGTGCATCCTTTCGACGCTGCAAGCCGGTTCTGAACGGTCTGCGCCACTTGGTTTTCGTGCGATTGGTAGGATGGACCGGGCCTCTTAATCCCGGCCTTTGACACCGCGGCAGCAGGGGGGCCATTTTAAGGCATCGTTTAGATTTCGGGCTTAACCGGAAACAACGGGCCCATTAGGGCCCGAATGTTTCAATCATCCGCGTGCGTGAGCTTCGGAACGTCCGCGGCCCCGGCAGAGCCGCGCCCGGAGAGCGACGGGTATTCCATGAAGAATCGGTGGCAGCTGAAGGCAAAGGTGCCCTCGGGCACCACGTCGCGCACGAAGTGGCCATCCGGCCCCATGATCCAGCTTTGCGCCGTGTCGGCGAGGTTGGCGGCCATGATCTGGCTGACGATCTGTGCCTTGACCGTCGGGTTGTGGATTTCGACACCGGTTTCGACGCGGCGGTTGAGGTTCCGGCCCATCCAGTCGGCCGAGCTGATAAAGACGCGGGCCTTCTTGTGCGGCAGCCCATGGCCGTTGCCGAAGCAGGCAATGCGCGAATGTTCGAGAAAGCGCCCGATGATGGATTTGACCCGGATGTTCTCGGACAGCCCCTTAACACCCGGGCGCAGGCCGCAGATTCCGCGAATGACACAGTCGATTTTCACCCCGGCCTGGCTGGCCCGGTAGAGTGCGTCGATCATGTCGGGTTCGATCAGCGAGTTCATCTTGAGCCAGATCTGCGCCGGTTTGCCGGCCTTGGCGTGCTCGATCTCCGCGTTGATCATCTCGATCATGCCGGACTTCAGCGTGTGCGGCGAGAAATGCAGGTTCTCCAGCCCGGCCGGCATGGCATAGCCGCTGAGGTAATTGAACAGCTTGGCCGCATCGCGCCCGAGCGGGCCATCACAGGTGAAGAACGACAGGTCGGTGTAGATCTTGGCGGTGATCGGGTGGTAGTTTCCGGTGCCCCAATGGGTATAGGTCACCAAACGGTCCCCCTCGCGGCGGACGACCTGGCTGATCTTGGCGTGGGTCTTCCAGCCGAGGAAGCCATAGACCACATGCGCCCCGGCGCGTTCAAGGCGGCGCGACTGGCGAATGTTGGCGGCCTCGTCAAAGCGGGCCTTGAGCTCGACCAGCGCGGTGACGGATTTGCCGTCCTCGGCGGCGGCACAGAGCGCCTCGACGATGGGCGATTTGCGCGAGGTGCGATAGAGCGTCTGCTTGATCGCCACCACATCGGGATCGGCCGCCGCCTGATTGAGAAAGCGCACCACCATGTCGAAGGTTTCGTAGGGGTGGTGCAGCAGCATGTCTTTCTGCGCGATGGCGTCGAACATGTGGCCGTCGTGGTCCTGCACACGCTCCGGCACCCGCGGGGTGAAGGTGGGCCAGAGCAGGTCGGGCCGCTCATCGAGCACCAGCTCCTTGAGGTCCGCAGAACCGATGATGCCGTCAAGTTCGATCACTTCGCTGTCGTCCACGTGCAGCTCGCGCATCACGATTGTGCGCAGCGCCACGGGGGCATTCACGGATGTGGTCAGGCGCACCACTTCGCCGCGGCGGCGTCGCTTGAGCGCCACTTCGAATTCGCGCACGAGGTCCTCGGCCTCTTCCTCGACTTCGAGATCGCTGTCGCGCAGCACGCGGAAGCCGAAGTGATCCTTGACGTGATAGCCGGGAAACAGGCTGTCGATGTGCAGCAGCAGCACGTCTTCGAGCAGGATGAAGCGGAACTGGCCATCCTCTGCGGGCAGCGGCATGAAGCGGTCGATCTGGGCCGGGATCGGCAGCAGGGCCTGCAGCGGGCGCTTGTCCTTGGCCCGTTCGAGCTGCAGCGCAAGGCAGTAGCCCATGTTTGCGATGAAGGGGAAGGGGTGTGCCGGGTCGATGGCCAGCGGCGACAGAACCGGGAATACCTGTTCAAGAAAGGCCGTGCCAAGGGATTTGCGATCCGCCTCGGTCAGGTCGCTGCGGGAGACGATGCTGATGCCTTCGGCTTCCATCTCCTTGCGCAGGGTGCCGAGCATTTTCTGTTGCGAGGCCATCAGCTTGCGCGCGTCCTCGTCGATCAGGACAAGCTGTTCAGCAGGGGTCAGCCCGTCATCGGCGGGGGTGGCGTTGCCCGCATGGGCCAACTCGCGCAGCCCGGCAACGCGCACGGTGTAGAATTCATCGAGGTTGTTCGCCGAGATCGACAGGAACCGCAGGCGTTCCAGAAGCGGCACACGCGGATTGCCCGCCTCTTCGAGCACACGCCAGTTGAAGCCCAGCCAGCTGAGTTCGCGATTGTAGAACCGTCCCGGACCGGTGAGGTCAAGCTCGGGCATGTCCTGGGCGGGCGGCAGGGGGGCTTTCAGAAAATCGGCTTTTGTCATGCTGGGCTTATCCGAACGGCTTGAAACAATTTTATGACGCTTCGTCGTCGTTTGGCAAAAGTTTCGGTGAGAACAGCCTGTCGAAGACGTTGGACGCCAGCGGACGGTTCACACCCTTGGGCCGCCCCAGCGCTTCGCGGTCGAGGATTTCGACCATCAGCTGCGCGGCGGTGTAGCTGCGCGGGATGCGGCGGGCGAGATAGGGGATGACGTCGCCTGCCGGCACGATCTGCCGGTCCGCAAACAGTTTGGCGATCACGGCTGAGAGCAGATCATCGTCGGGTTCCGAGAGCTGGGCGCCCTGCGCCCCCTCGGCACGGCTTTGCAGGTCGGGCAGGGTCAGCCCCCATTGCGCGGGCGGGGTCCGCGCGGTCATCAACAGCGTGTGCCCCTGCGCCAGCACGAGGTTGTGCAGGTGAAAGAGGGCTTCTTCGGCGGCGCGGTTGCCGGCGATGATCTCGATATCCTCGACACAGACCGGCCCGTCGGCAAGTTGCGCGATGTCCGCCTGCGCCAGAGCTTCGGAGGGCAGGATCAGCCCACCGGTCATCCGCGCCCAGACATGGGCAAGGTGGGTCTTGCCAGAGCCCGGCGGGCCGGACAGGACGAACTTGCCCGAGGGCCAGAGTTCCCAGCCCTCGATCTGTGCCACGGCGAGCGCATTGGAGGCGGTGACGTAAAAGTCGGACCGCCCCAGTGCCGCGCGGGTCGGCAGGGGAAGGGCAAGTTGCTTGCGTTCGCTCATGTGTCGTTTTGTCCGCTGATGCCGAGATAGAGGCGGCTGGTCTTGTATTGGTGCGTGGCAAAGCGCATCAGCACGCCGATGGCGGCGGCCAGCGGCACTGCGACCAGCATCCCGACGAAGCCGAACAGCGAGCCGAAGACCGACAGCGCCAGCAACAGCCAGACCGGATGCAGCCCGACCGACTGGCCGACCATGCGCGGCGTCAGGATGTTGCCTTCGATGAACTGTCCGGACTGGAAGATCGCCCAGACCACGACGATCCAGGTCCAGTCGCCCCAGAACTGAAAGAGCGCGAGGCCGATGGCCAGCGCCCCGCCGACAATCGCGCCGACGTAGGGAATGAAGGTCAGCAGCCCGGCGATGACACCCACCACCAGCCCGAACTGCAGCCCGACGAGCCAGAGCGCAAAGGCGTAGTAGACGCCGAGAATGATGCAGACCGACCCCATGCCGCGCACGAACCCGGCGAGCACCTTGTCGACGTCGCGGGCCAGGGTGCGCACGGTGTTGCGGTGATCGAGCGGCACCAGTTCATCGACACGGGCAACCATGCGATCCCAGTCGAGCAGCAGATAGACCGCCACAACCGGCACGATCACGAAGAGAACGGCGAGGTTGAGCAGCGAGGCGGCGCTGCTCAGCGCGGTGTTCAGCAGCTCGCCGCCCTTGGACTGTATCGTCTCGCCAATGGTGGCCAGCGTCTTGCGCACCGGGCTGTCCTCGACGATCAGGCTGGGGAAATGCTCGGTCAGGAAGGCCTGGAGATCCCGAAACAGGCGTGGCGCGAAGTCGAAGAGCTGAATCGCCTGCTGGACCAGCGTCGGGATGACCGCCAGCGCGAGGATGACAAAGACGATCAGCGCGACGACCGTGATGATCGCCGTGGCGGCGCCGCGGGAAAAGCCTCCGCGCTCCAGCCGGTCAGCCACTGGATCGAGGAAATAGGCGATCGCCCCGCCAAGTACGAAGGGCAGCAGCACATCGCCGAGGAACCACAGCACGATGGCCAGGACCGCCGTGGCGAGTCCCCAATATTTGAACTGTTCCCGTACCGGCAGGGCCATGACTGCTCCGTTTTGTTCCTGGTCATTACATCGCCCGCTTGCGGGGCGGTTTCAAGCATGAAGCGTACCGGAGGGTCAGGGGAAGCGCCGGAAAGCCCAAACGAAATGCGCTCCCGGACAAGTTGTGGCTCGCTGCAGTCAGGAACGGTTTGACATGGCGCGGCGGGTCATTACCCTCTCGCAGCGGGCGCTCTTGAAGCCTGAGACCGTTTTTCCCTGAAAAGTTGTTGACCCAGCCATGATCCGACCGTTGCTTGCCGCCCTGAGCCTGCTCCTCCTGTTGACCACGCCGCTTCTTGCGCAGGACGCCCCCGCCGCCGAGGCGGAGAGCATGGACGAGGAGGTGGTGGACACCAATCAGACCGTTTCTGTCGAGGGTGGCGTGCGCGACGATCAGATCGAGCGCCGCCTTAGCAATATCATCGAATCCTCGGGCTGGTATTCGGATGTTGCGGTGCACGTGGAGGACGGCATCGTGTTTCTCGATGGCACCACCGACAGCGTGAAGCGTCAGGAATGGGTGCGCGATCTGGCGGCCAAGACAGATGGCGTGGTCGCCGTCGTCAACCGCATTCGCCTGAACCAGAAAGTGAAATTCACGCTGTCCCCGGCCATGTCGGAGCTGCGCGCGCTGCGCGATCAGGCGGTGGCGGCGGCGCCCTCGGTGGTGGTGGCCGTGCTGATTTTGCCGCTGGCCTTCTTTTTGGCGAGCGTGGTGGCGCGGATCGCTGCATGGGGATTGAAAGACCGGATCAAGACGCCGATCCTGCGCGACATCACGGTGCGGATGATCGCGCTGCCGGTGTTCCTGATCGGGCTCTATATCGTGCTGCAGGTGGCCGGGCTGACGCAGCTTGCCGTGTCGCTGATCGGCGGGGCCGGGATAGTCGGGATCGTGATCGGCTTTGCCTTCCGGGACATTGCGGAGAATTTCCTCGCCTCGCTGCTGCTGTCGCTGCGCCAACCCTTCCGGCGCGGCGATTTCGTGGACGTTGCCGGCTATCAGGGCGTGGTGCATTCGATGAACACGCGTTCGACCGTGCTGGTCTCGCCGGAGGGCAACCACATCCAGATCCCCAATGCGTCGGTGTTCAAGTCGACCATCGAAAACTACACCGCCAGCGCCTCGCGCCGGGGCAGTTTCCAGGTGGGGATCGGCTATGACGGCGCGATTTCAGAGGCGCAGGACATCATCCTTGCCGTTCTGATGGAGCATGAGGCGGTGAGCCGCGATCCCGAACCGATGGTTCTTGCGGATGGGCTTGGCGATTCCACGGTGACCATCACCGTCTACTACTGGTTCGACGGCACGCGGTTCTCACCCCTGAAACTGCGCTCGGCGCTGATCCGCCGGGTGAAGAAGTCGCTGATGGAAGCGGGTGTGTCGATGCCGGACCCGGCACGCGAGATCATCTTTCCCGAAGGGCTGCCCTGGCCGGTGGATGCGTCGGTGTCGGCCGGAACGCCGCCCCGCGTCGCACCGGTGCACGAAACGGTGCCCGAGGCGGAGACCAGCCACGCGGAGGACGACCTGTCGAACGAAGTGGAGGGCCTCGAAGATCAGATGGCCACGGCGGTGGAAGGTCCCAAGGAAGACGACCTGCTGAAAGGATGACGACCTGCTGAAAGGATGACGACCTGCTGAAAGGATGACGACCTGCTGAAAGAATAGCATGTTTCGGCCCGCTTCGCGGCCCGACCGGCGCCCCGGTGGGGCGCATTGGGGCGTTGCCCCAAACCCCAAGGTATTTGGGGACCAAAGAGGAGGCGGTGCGCTGGGAGACTGGCTGTTGCCGGAGGCGAGGCTTGCGACGGAAAATCCCCGGGGGCAGGCAAACCAATGGCTTGGGCTTGGCTGCGGCAGACGATAAGGGAGAGGCAAGGAGGAGCCGACCATGCCATTGAACCCCGCCGATGCCGATTTTGTCGCGCGCTTGTCGCAGGATCTGCCCGAGGGCACGGTCTGTGCCGCCGAGGCGCGCTACCGCGAGGACCCTCGCGGGCGCTGGCCCAGTGTGGCGAGCCATGTCGCCCTGCCGCGCAGTCCCGAAGAGGTCGCGGCAATTGTCCGGGCCTGCGCCGAGGCGAAAGTCGGGGTGGTTCCCTACAGCGGCGGCACCGGACTTGTCGGCGGGCAGGTGCCGCGCGAGGGGGCGGCGCCGCTTCTGCTTTCTGTCGAACGGATGAACCAGGTGCGGGCGGTCTACCGTGCGGAAGACGTCATGGTGGTTGAGGCGGGATGTGTGCTCGCCGATGTGCAGGTGGCGGTCGAAGAGGCGGGGCGGTTGTTCCCGCTGTCGCTTGCCTCCGAAGGCTCGGCGCAGATCGGCGGGCTGCTTTCGACCAATGCGGGCGGCGTCAACGTGTTGCGGTATGGGAACGCGCGCGAGCTGGTGCTCGGGCTGGAGGCGGTGCTGCCGGACGGGCAGATCTGGCATGGGTTGAAGCGGCTGCGCAAGGACAACACCGGATATGACCTGCGGCACCTGCTGATGGGGGCTGAGGGCACGCTTGGCATTATCACGGCGGCGAGCCTGAAACTCTATCCGCGCCCGGCGGAGACCGGCACGGCGCTGCTGACCGTGCCCGGGCCGGAAGCGGCGCTCAATCTGCTGTCGCTGGCACGGGAGCGGATCGGCGACGGGATCAGCGCGTTTGAATTGATGTCGAAGACCGGCTTTGACTTTCTGCGCGAAGCGCTGCCCGATATTCGCCAGCCCTGGCCAGAGGCGCCGGAGTGGTGCGTTCTGATCGAATTGGGCCTGTCCGGCAGGCAGGGCGCGTCGGCGGCGCTGGAGGATCTGTTCGAAGCGGGCTTCGAGGCCGGGCTCCTGAGCGATGGTGTGATCGCCCAATCGCTGCAGCAAAGCCAGGATTTCTGGAACCTGCGTGAACATATCCCGGAGGCGAACAAGCGCATCGGCGCGGTGGCAAGCCATGACATTTCCCTGCCTCTGAGCGAGATTCCGGCCTTCATCCCCGAGGCCGTCGCGGCTTTGAACGGGATCGGCGATTGGCGGATCAACTGTTTTGGCCACCTTGGTGACGGCAACCTGCACTTCAACGTCTTTCCGCCCAAAGGTGTGTCCAAGGCCGAGCTGAAAGAACGCGGCGCCGAGGTGACAGCGCTGGTGCATGATCTGACCCATGCGCGCGGCGGCTCTGTCAGTGCCGAGCATGGGATCGGGCGGCACAAGGTCGCCGACCTGGAGAAATACGGCGACCCGGCCAAGCTGCACGCGATGCGCGCAATCAAGGGGGCACTGGACCCGCAGGGCATCATGAACCCCGGTGCCGTGCTGCGCGCGCGGGGCTGAAAGCCCCGCTCAGCGATAGCGTGCGACGAAGGCAGACAGCACGCCCGCCGGCCATATAACGTCGGCGGCGCGGCACATCTCTATGAGATCGCTGGCGGTTTCCGGGGGGAAATAGCCCTTGTGCTTGTAAATGTTGATTCGTGTCTCGAAGCCCGCCGCGTCAGCCTCCGGATGGAATTGCGTGGCATAGACGTTTCGTCCATGGCGGATCATCTGGAAGGGGCAGGCGTCGGAGCGCAGCAGATGGGCTGTGCCCTCGGGCAGCGCCTGCAGCGCTTCCTTATGGCCGACGAAGGCGTCGAAACGGTCGGGCAGGTTGCTTAAGAGCGGGTCCGCCGCGCCGTCCTCTGTCTTGATGCAGGTGGAGGGGCCGACGGCCTCGCCATAGCGCGCCTTGCTGACGTCCGCGCCCAGATGATGGCCAAGGATGCCAATGCCATAGCAGCAGCCCATGAAGGGGATGTCGGCCTCGGTGATCGCGGGCATGAGCGACAGGCAGGCACGCTCGATCCGCGCCTCCACGGGGCTTTTGTCTTCCGGTTTGTCCGATACGCAGCCCGGTCCGCCGCCGACGATCACCCCGGCATAGTCCTGCGGATCGAGGCCCTCCGGCAAATCCTCGCAATCGAGCCGGATGCGATGACAGTCCGCATCGCGCAGCCCGCCCTTGTCGAGAAAGGCGTGGTATTCTTCGTCGCTGGCCTCCGGTTCGGGGCGCAGCTGCAGGATGAGAAAGCGTGCCATGGTACCCGATTACGGGGGCGGCGCGCGATTGCCAAGAGGATCACGCGCCGTGCCCTTGGCAAAGGGGGGGCGCATGACCTATACGAGCACAGATTTTTCGACACCTTGAAGAGGCGTACACCATGGCCGGCCACAGTAAATGGGCAAACATCCAGCACCGCAAGGGCCGTCAGGACAAACTGCGGGCCAAACTTTTCTCCAAATTCTCCAAGGAGATCACCATCGCAGCCAAGATGGGTGATCCCGATCCGGACAAGAACCCGCGCCTGCGCCTTGCGGTAAAGGAAGCGCGGTCGCAGTCCATGCCCAAAGATAATATCGAGCGCGCGATCAAGAAAGCCATGGGCGGCGAAGGCGAGGATTACGAAGAAATCCGCTATGAGGGCTATGGCCCGAACGGCGTGGCGGTGATCGTCGAGGCGATGACCGACAACCGCAACCGGACCGCCTCCAACGTGCGCTCCACCTTTACCAAGAACGGCGGCAACCTTGGAGAGACCGGCAGCGTCGGTTTCATGTTCGAACGCAAGGGAGAGATCATTTATCCTGCGTCCGTGGGCGACGCGGATACCGTCATGATGGCCGCGATCGAGGCCGGTGCGGAGGATGTCGAGTCGTCGGAAGAGGGCCACGTGGTTTACTGTGCCGACACCGATCTCAATGACGTCTCGACGGCGCTGGAGGCGGAGCTTGGCGAAAGCGAGAGCACCAAGCTGATCTGGAAGCCGACCACCACGACGGAGCTGGACCTCGATGGTCTGCAGGGGCTGATGAAGCTGGTGGACGCTCTGGAAGACGACGACGACGTGCAGCGCGTGACAACCAACTTCGAAGCCTCAGACGAGGTGATGGAGCAGTTCGACGCCGCCTGAGGCGCGTTGAGGGTCTTGTTTGCGCCCGGGGGGAGACCTCCGGGCGTTTTGCTTTCCGATGGTCCCGGCGCGATTGTTGTGGTGCATCGGTATTCGTGGATTGCCGTGCCCGGTCTTTGCCAGTCATGTTCAGAGGTCATGCGCCGCCCGCGATTGAAGTGATCGGGGGGAGAGGCATGGCAGGCCGTCTTGGTGGCTCGTTCGGGACGTAATTGCCTGATCCGCGCGCCCGGATGACTGCACCGGCTGCGCGGAACGCGTTTCGGACCCGGCTGGCTTCGTCTTGCCACTCTTGAGGCCGATCTGATCCGGTCATTGGCCGGGCAAGTCAGGGATTGCCGCCGCCGTTGGCCGCCGCGTAAAACCCTGTCATGCTTTGGCGTGCGCTTCTCCTATTGTCCCTGACGATCGGCCTGTCGGTCCTCGCGACCTGGTATTTCGGCAACGAGGTGCTGATCGCGCTTGGTCTGATCCTCGTTAAGCTCAAAGTGTTGACCAAGAAGCTCTGGCTGATCGAGTGGCCGGTCCTGATCATGTGGCTCAAGACGCAGGGCGGCGCGTTCTTCAAGGTCGAGCTGATCAAGAAATACCTGATGACGGTGGTGGTGCCGCTGGCGCTGGGCAAACGGTTCTTCCGTCAGATGAAGGCCTGGCTCTCGGGATACCTTGACGGGGTGCAGGCGCGGCAGGCGGCGATGATGGCCTGGTTCAACGGGCTGAGCGGCGTTGAGCGGGCCTTGGCCTGGGCGATCATCCTGTTCGGCACGCTTGCGCTTTCGGTTGGCGGGCTTGGCCTATGGCTGATCCTGTTCTCGGTCAAACTGCCGCTCTGGGCGGTCTCGGCGGCGATCTCGCTGGGCAAGATGCTCTGGACCTCGGTGCAGAAAACGGTGTTCAAGGCACTGGCGTTTCTGCAATTGGGATGGCTGTGGCTCGGGCTGCAGCGTTTGTTGCCGAACCGCGTGCTGGCGTGGAAAAGACGCTGGGATTACCGCGTCGCCCGCGCGGTGGTGCGGCGTCGGCGCCTCACGGTCCGGCAATTGCACGAACGCAAGGACCGGCTGCCCTTTCGCATGGGCGTGCTGCTGGAATATCTGTTCCGGGTGGGGCCGGGAGAAAGGAACGAGCCATGACGGCAGCTCTGGCCGGTTTTGCCCTCGGGCTGAGCCTGATCCTCGCCATCGGCGCGCAAAACGCCTTTGTCCTGCGTCAGGGGTTGCGGCGGGTGCATGTGTTCCCGGTGGTGCTGGTGTGCGCGATTTCGGATGCGGTGCTGATCGCGGGTGGCGTGGCCGGGTTTGGCGTGCTGGTGGAGGCGATCCCGGGGCTGGAATGGGCCATGCGTCTGTTCGGCGCGGCTTTCCTGATTTGGTACGGCGCTCGGACATTGCGCTCGGCGTGGCGCGGCGGTGAGGTGCTGACGGCCGGCAAGGAAGCGGGCAGCCTGCGGGGCGCCGTGCTGACCTGTCTCGCGCTGACCTGGCTGAACCCGCATGTCTATCTCGATACCGTGGTGCTGCTCGGGGCGGTTTCCGCGCAATATCACGACCGTTTGGCCTTTGCCCTCGGCGCCATGTCCGCATCCTTTGTGTTTTTCTTTTCGCTGGGTTACGGGGCGCGGCTTCTGGCGCCGCTTTTTGCCAGACCGGGCGCGTGGCGCATCCTCGACCTGATCATCGGCCTGACCATGTGGGCGATCGCGGCAAAACTGCTGCTGGTCTGATCCGGGGCAAAGGGGCGCGGCTCCGCCCTGCATCTGTGCCGCGCGCAGGTTCGGCTCAGGGCACGGCGCTGCGTAGGGCGGGGCTGTTGCCCCGCACCCTCTTGCCCTCAGCGTCAAACCGGCTAAGCCTGTCTGCATGAACAATGAATTGGCGCAGCGGCCCGGGGTCGGCATTTTCTGGATGGTGGTGACGGGGCTGTGCTTCGTGGCCGTGACGGCCTTGGTCAAGGCGCTCGGCGGGCGGGTTCCGGCGGCGGAATCGGCTTTCCTGCGGTATCTTCTGGGGCTCGTTTTCCTGATTCCCATGTGGCCCGCGCTGCGCCGCGCACCGATGACGCCGCGCCTGTGGAAGCTCTTTGGCCTGCGCGGCGTTGTGCATTCCGTCGGCGTCGCCATGTGGTTTTACGCCATGACCCGGATTCCGATCGCGGAAGTCACCGCGCTCAACTATCTCAACCCGGTCTATGTCACGATCCTTGCAGTGTTTTTCCTCGGTGAGACTCTCGCACTCCGGCGTATCCTGGCGATCTGCGCGGCGCTTGCCGGGGCGGTTCTGATCCTGCGTCCGGGCTTTCGTGAACTGGACCCTGGTCATATCGCCATGCTCGGCACCGCGTTTGCGTTTTCGATTTCCTACCTGCTCGCCAAGATTTTTTCGAGCGAGGTGAACGCGGCGGTGGTCGTCAGCATGCTCTCTGTCACCGTCACGATCGGCCTTGCGCCTCTGGCTTGGACGGTCTGGGTCTGGCCAACATGGTGGGATCTGGGGATCCTCTTTTGCGTTGCCTGCTTTGCCACGGCAGGGCATTACACCATGACGCTGGCCTTCGCCGCCGCGCCGGTAACGGTGACGCAGCCGATCACCTTCCTGCAGCTTGTCTGGTCCGTGGCCATCGGCGCGTTGTTCTTTGGTGAGCCGGCTGACCCCTGGGTGATCGCGGGCGGCGCTGTGATCCTGTCGGCGGTGGTGTTCATCACATGGCGCGAAGCGGTTCTGAAACGGCGTGTGACGCCCTCGCTGTTCGAAACAAAGCATTGAACGGATTATTGCGCCTGTCGCGCGCTTGTTCAGTGTAACCCCATCGAAGACATGACGGTTTCCCATCAGGGCCGCACCGCGTGACTGGCGGTTCGGCGTGGAAAATCGTGCCTTCTCGCTGCGATTGTCGCCATATCTTCAAAAGTCCGCATCTCAGGCCAGTTCCTGCCCCATTCTTTAAACAGTGTGTAACGCAAGCCCGCTACCATGAAGGAGTTCCATGAGATGTTTGCGGAGAACAAAATGACCGAAGACATGCACGAGATCGAAGCCTTCCTGCTCAGCGAGCGTGAGAAGGTTCTGTCCGAAGCCGAATGGCGATTCCGGATGCGCGGCTATGGCTACAACCTGCGCCGCACCGACAGCGGGATCGAGGTAGCACGGCTGCCGCAAAATACGCTGATCGGCACCATTCAGGGCTGATCGCCCGGATCGGGACGCGCTTGCCCGGCGACGCATAGCACCGAAGCCAGCAACAGGTTGGACTGCGGCGACCATCGCACTGCGATTTGGCGCAACACCCGGTCCGCAGGGGTCTGGCGGTTGCCAGGCCACCATGGTCAGCCTCGACCGGGCTGATGACATCTTCACGGCCTTCTTCATTCGCTTCCCACGGCCTGCGACAGCGCCGACCGCCTTGGGGTTGGCGGCCCTTGGCTTGTGCCGTCTGCGGCGCAATGGGTTCGGGGTACGGTTTTTATTGACTGATCAGTCAAAAACCTTCACCAAGGGCACATGCCCAAGATCGGACAAGAACCCCTTCGCCGCGCAGCGCTCGTGGCCGCCACAGTCGAGGAAATCGGCGCGGCCGGCACGCTTGACGTAACCGTCGGCCAGATTGCCAAGCGCGCCGGCATGTCCAGCGCGCTGGCCCATCATTATTTTGGTGGCAAGGCGCAGATTTTCCTCGCCGCCATGCGTCATATTCTGAATGAATACGCGATGGAGGTGCGCACTGCGCTGAAGGCCGCCCCGCCAGATCAGCGACTGGAAGCAATCGTACAGGCGAATTTTGCCGAGAGCTGCTTCCGTCCGGTGGCCATCGCCGCGTGGCTGAATTTCTACGTTCTCGCACAGAGCGACAAGGAGGCCGCGCGGCTTCTGCGCATCTATCAGTCTCGACTCCGCTCCAACCTCGTTCATGCGCTGCATGGACGCTGCGCGGCGCCACATGAGGTGGCCGAGAGCCTGTCGGCGATGATCGACGGCGTGTACCTGCGCGCGGCCCTGGTCGGGCAGGGGGTCGAGGGCGCCGCCGACCGTGTTCTGTGCGCCGCTCGCGCAATGATGGAGACCCCTGCATGAATCCCAATATCCTCATAATCATGGTTGATCAGCTGAACGGTACGCTGTTCCCCGATGGGCCTGCAGACTGGCTTCATGCCCCAAATCTCAAGGCGCTGGCGGCGCGCTCGACGCGGTTCCGCAATGCCTATACCGCCTCGCCCCTCTGCGCGCCAGGACGGGCGAGCTTCATGTCCGGGCAACTGCCGAGCATGAGCCGGGTGTATGACAACGCCGCCGAATTTGCCTCTGACATCCCGACCTATGCGCACCACCTGCGCCGCGCGGGATACTACACTTGTTTGTCGGGCAAGATGCATTTCGTCGGCCCCGATCAGATGCACGGATTCGAGGATCGCCTGACCACGGACATCTATCCGGCGGACTTCGGCTGGACGCCGGATTACCGCAAGCCGGGCGAGCGCATAGATTGGTGGTATCACAACATGGGCTCGGTCACCGGGGCGGGCGTGGCCGAGATTACCAACCAGATGGAATACGACGACGAGGTCGCGCATTTCGCCAAAATGAAGCTGTATGACCTCGCGCGCGCTCAGGACGAGCGGCCGTGGTGCCTGACGGCAAGTTTCACGCATCCGCATGATCCCTATGTGGCGCGCAGGAAATACTGGGACCTCTACGAGGATTGCGCCCATCTCGACCCGCCGGTTCCCGCGATGGACTACGCCGATCACGATCCGCATTCGCAGCGCATCTTCGACGCGAACGACTGGCGCAGCTTCGAGATTTCGCACGAGGACATCCGTCGGTCGCGACGCGCCTATTTCGCCAACATCAGCTATCTCGATGACAAGATCGGCACGCTGTTGCAGGTGCTTGAGGACACGCGGCAGGAGGCCATCGTGCTCTTTGTCAGCGATCACGGCGACATGCTCGGCGAGCGCGGCTTGTGGTTCAAGATGAGCTTTTTCGAAGGCTCCGCGCGGGTCCCGATGATGGTTGCGGTGCCGGGTGGCAAGGGTGGCCTTGTGACCGATCCGGTGAGCAATATCGACGTCTGTCCGACGCTCTGCGATCTTGCGGGTGTGGACATGTCGGAGGTCATGCCGTGGACGGCGGGCGAGAGCCTTGTGCCGCTGATGGCGGGCAATGCGCGCGAGACGCCGGTGGCGATGGAATATGCCGCAGAGGCCTCTTATGCGCCGATGGTCTGCCTGCGCGAGGGGCGGTGGAAATACACCCGCTGTTCGCTTGATCCCGAGCAGCTTTTCGATCTGGAGGCGGACCCGCACGAGCTGACCAAGCTGGCGAGGGATGCGGCCCACGCGGATGTGCTGGCCGCGTTCAGGACAAAGGCAGAGAGCCGTTGGGATCTCGACCGCTTCGACGCGGATGTCCGGCAAAGCCAGGCGCGGCGCTGGGTGGTGTACGAGGCGCTGCGCGAGGGCGGCTATTACCCATGGGATTATCAGCCCCTGCAGAAGGCCTCGGAGCGCTACATGCGCAATCACATGGATCTGAACACCGTTGAAGAGCGCCAGCGCTTTCCGCGCGGCGAATGACAGGACCGGGTGTGGCCGTTGGTCGGCACGCCTGTCACTCACCCACCCGGGCGCGGGCTCGCGGTGGGGAGGATTGGAAGGACATACCTATGAGCTATGCAACGCAGCCTGAAGCCAGCCATTTTGTTGATGGCGCCTATCTTGAAGACACCGCCGGGGAGCAGATCCCGGTGATCTACCCTGCCACGGGCGCGCAAATCGCGCTGGTCCACGCCGCGACGCCCGCGGTGATCGAGGCGGCCATCGAATCCGGCCTGCGCGCGCAGAGGCAGTGGGCCGCGATGATGGGCGTGGAGCGCGGACGTGTGCTGCGCCGCGCGGCGGACATCCTGCGTGAGCGCAACCGTGATCTGTCGGTTCTTGAAACGTGGGACACGGGCAAGCCCTTGCAGGAAACCTTGGTGGCCGATGCGACCTCGGCCGCTGACGCGTTGGAGTATTTTGGCGGCCTGGCTGGGAGCCTGACCGGCGAGCATGTGCCGCTGGGCGCCGACTGGGGATACACGGTGCGCGAGCCGCTGGGGCTCTGCGTGGGCATCGGCGCCTGGAACTATCCGACGCAGATTGCCTGCTGGAAGGGCGCTCCGGCGCTGGCGTGCGGCAACGCGATGATCTTCAAACCGTCAGAAACCACGCCGCTCTGCGCGCTGAAAGTAGCAGAGATCCTGATCGAGGCAGGCGCGCCCAAAGGGCTGTTCAACGTCGTGCAGGGGGCCGGTGCCGTTGGCGGCGCGCTCGTGACTGACCCGCGTGTCGACAAGGTGTCCCTGACAGGCTCCGTTCCGACCGGTCGTAAAGTCTACGCTGCTGCGGCAGCGGAGATGAAGCATGTGACCATGGAGCTGGGCGGGAAAAGCCCGCTGATCGTCTTCGAGGACTCGGATATCGACAACGCTGTCGGCGGGGCGATCAACGGCAACTTTTACTCCACAGGTCAGGTCTGCTCCAACGGGACTCGTGTCTTCGTGCATGAGAGCATCAAGGCGGCCTTCCTCGACAGGCTTGCCGAACGGCTCAAGGGCGTGGTCATGGGCGATCCGATGGATGAGGCCGTGAACATCGGTCCGATGGTGTCCGAGCGTCAGCGCGAGATCGTCATGGGCTTTATCGCCAAGGGCGTCGAAGAGGGAGCGCGTCTGGTGGCTGGCGGCACCGCGCCGCAGCGGGATGGCTTCTTTGTCGACCCGACCGTCTTTGCCGATGTAACGGACGAGATGACCATCGCCCGCGAAGAGATCTTCGGGCCGGTCATGTCGGTCCTGAGCTTTTCCGATGAGGCAGAGGTCATCGCCCGGGCGAACGCCACGGATTATGGCCTCTCTGCCGGTGTCTTCACGCGCGATCTGACCCGCGCCCACAGGGTGATCGGCAACCTGCGTGCAGGCAGCTGCTTCATCAACAGCTACAACGATGCACCGGTCGAACTGCCCTTCGGCGGGGTGAAGGCCTCTGGCGTTGGCCGCGAGAACTCGAAGGCAGCGATCGAGCACTATAGCCAACTCAAGAGCGTCTACGTGCGCATGGGTGACGTGGAAGCTCCCTTCTGAGAAGGCGGCGCACAGCTCTGCCGGTTGCAGTGGATATTTGATCAGAGAAGAAACTGGCACGCAGCCCTGGTTTCTTCTCTGCTGCAAATATCCCCGCCGGAGGCATCCACGGTTTCAGACGGGACACACGGAATGAAAAAAGCGGACTACATCGTCGTGGGCGCAGGCAGCGCGGGCTGTGCCATGGCCTACAGGCTGGCCGAGGCTGGCAAGTCGGTCATCGTGGTCGAGCATGGCGGCTCCGATTGGGGGCCGTTCATCAACATGCCCGGCGCGCTGTCTTATCCGATGAGCATGAAGCAGTACGATTGGGGCTACCAATCCGAGCCGGAGCCGCACCTGGGTGGGCGGCGTCTTGCCTGTCCGCGTGGCAAGGTGCTCGGCGGATCGTCTTCGATCAACGGCATGATTTACGTACGCGGGCATGCTCGTGATTTCGATCATTGGCGCGATCAGGGCGCGGATGGTTGGGGCTTCGCCGATGTGCTGCCTTACTACAAGCGGCTTGAGAACTGGCACGATGGCGGGCATGGTGGTGATCCGGCTTGGCGCGGGAGCGATGGTCCCCTGCACGTAACGCGCGGACCGCGGGATAATCCGCTTGTGAAGGCTTTTGTCGAGGCAGGTCTGCAGGCGGGGTATCCGGCGACCGGCGATTACAACGGCCAGCAGCAGGAGGGTTTTGGGCCCTTCGACATGACCGTCTGGAAAGGTGAGCGCTGGTCGGCGGCCAAGGCCTATCTGCGGCCGGCACGAAAACTGGGGGCCGAGGTGGTGCGCGGGCTCGCGCAGCGGGTGGTCTTCAAGGGCGGGCGCGCCGTCGGTGTCGAGATCGAGCGCCACGGCAAACGGGAGGTGATCGAGGCGGGCAAGGAGGTGATCCTCTGCGCGGGCGCGATCAATTCTCCGCAGCTCCTGCTCTTGTCCGGTGTGGGGCCGGCGTCGGAACTCGCCCCCATGGGCATCGACGTGGTCGCGGACCGCGCCGGTGTGGGCAAGAACCTGCAGGATCACCTGGAGCTTTATATACAGATGGCCGCCTCGCAGCCGGTGAGCCTGTTCAAGTACTGGAACCTTCTGGGCAAGGCCTATGTCGGCGCGCGCTGGCTGTTGCTGCGGGATGGACCCGGTGCGTCGAACCAGTTTGAAAGCAGCGCCTTCATCCGTTCTCGGGCCGGTGTGGACTATCCCGATATTCAGTATCATTTCCTGCCGCTTGCGGTGCGGTATGACGGCTCTGTCGCCGCCGAAGGCCACGGGTTTCAAGCCCATGTCGGTCCGATGCGCTCTCCCGCGCGCGGCGAGATTACTTTGAAGTCCGCGCAGGCCAAAGACGCACCGCGCATCTTTTTCAACTATATGAGTCACGAGCAGGACTGGATTGATTTCCGCCGCTGCATTCGCCTCACGCGCGAGATTTTTGCGCAGGAGGCCTTTGCGCCTTACCGGCGTCACGAAATCCAGCCGGGTGCGGCCGCGCGGACGGACGACGAACTCGATGACTTCATTCGTGAGGAAGTGGAGAGCGCCTACCATCCCTGCGGCACCTGTCGGATGGGGCGGCAGGATGATCCGAAGGCAGTGGTTAATTCTGTGGGCGAGGTGATCGGCACCCGGGGTCTGCGTGTGGCGGACAGCTCGATTTTCCCGCGCATTACCAACGGCAATCTCAATGCGCCGTCCATCATGGTCGGCGAAAAGGTCTCGGATCATGTTTTGGGGCGGCGATTGCCTGCGGACAACAGCGCGCCGTGGATCAATCCGGCGTGGGAGAGCCGCCAGCGATAGGGCGCGCGCGTTAACCTCGGTAAACGGATCCGCTTGATTTCAGGCGACCGGGTGCCGATGTTAACGGTATGTTAAGACTTTGTTCACTTTTGATCCTGCTGCTCGCCAGCGCACCCGCGTTTGCCTCGGTCGGAGATGTCATTGCCGGTCCCATGCAGGTGATCGACGGCGATACGGTCCGGATCGGCGATCAGCGTATTCGTCTGCATGGCATTGACGCGCCGGAGCGTGATCAGATGTGTGGCGGTGCGGGCGTGCCGATGTGGGCCTGCGGCGAATGGATCAGCGGCGAGGTCAAGGCGCGCTATGACGGGCGCATGGCCCGATGCGACTGGCTCGATACGGATCGTTATGGCAGGGCGGTGGCGCGCTGCCGTGTGGGCGGAGAGGACATTGGCGCGGCGCTGGTGCGCAGCGGTCTGGCCTTTGCCTATGACAGGTATTCGCTGGATTACGTCGACGAAGAGCACACGGCGGCGGAGGCCGGTCGCGGGCTGCATGCGGTTGGCGTCCAATCTCCCTCGGCTTTTCGCAAGGCCTCTCGCCATGCTGCGGCCCTGTGGAATGCGCGCGGCGGCCCGGAGGGCTGCGCGATCAAAGGAAATATTTCCCAGAGCAGTGGCGCGCGCATTTTCCACGTTCCGGGGCAGGTGCATTACGATGCGACGCGGATTTCAGAGGCGCGCGGGGAACGCTGGTTCTGTGATGCGGCAGAGGCGGTAGCCGCTGGTTGGCGTGCGGCGCGGCGCTAATTCCGCCAAAAAATCCGGCGGGTTGATCAGGGTCAAGGTGACGGGGCCGCGATGCGGTCACACTCCTTTCGAACAGTCACGAAAAGGAGGCGCAAAATGTCCCATACCCCACACGAGCTGTCCGAGGAGTTCCCGGACAAGGCAGACCAGTTGAGCGCGCTCAAGCAGTCCGACGCGCATTTCGCCAAGCTGGCCGATGAGTATCACGACATCAACCGCCGTGTTCATCGGGCTGAAACAAACGTGGAGCCGATGGAGCAACTCGCAGAGGAAGCCCTGCGCAAGCAGCGGGCCGCTCTGAAGGATGAGATTTACGGCATTCTCAACCGCGCGTGATCCGTGCGCGCCGATGAGAAACAGCCCTCGCCGGGATCGGCGGGGGCGTCTTTGTTCAGGGGCCTTTGAACTGCGCGTCGATCTTGTCGGTGATGGTGCGGGACAGGGGGCGGGCGGTGCTGCCCCATGTGCCTGCGACACTACGATCCGCACCGATCAGCACCTTGTTGAAATTCCATGACGGCTCCCAGCCAGCGGTCTCCTTCAGCCAAAGGTAAAACGCATGCGCCTGCGGTCCGCGTACGTGGGTGATGTCGGTCATGGGCAGGGTCAGCCCGAAGTTCACCGCGCAAAAATCTTTGACCTGATCGCCGGTGGCAAGCTCCTGATTGAAATCGTCAGACGGCACGGCGAGGACAATCAGGCCGCGATCCTTGTATCGGTCATAGAGTTCCTGAAGGCCGGTATATTGCGGCGTGAAGCCACAGCGCGAGGCGGTGTTGACCACCAGAACCGGCTGTCCTTTCCATTGATCGAGGCTGATCGTGCCGCCGTCGATGTTGGCGAAGGTGAAGCTCTGCGCGGCAAGCGCGGGCAGGGCGAAGAGGGTGAAGATCAGGGCGAGGATGGGTCTCATGTCGGCACCTTTCCGGAAGGATCTGATTAAGATACGCTTCGAGTCGGAAAACAGTTTCAAGTTTTCGTGTTTCGGTTTTGGGCGAGCATGCGAAAGGGTCGGTCATGGCAGGCGGATGGAGCCGCGACGGGGCGGAAAACGAACAGATGGAGGCCACGATCCAGGAGGAGCTGGAGCGCATGAAACTGCGCCGGGGGCCGGTTGGGGAGAGTTTGGCGCAATGCGCCGAATGCGGCGAGGAGATCCCGGAGGCGCGGCGGGTGGCTTTGCCGGGGGTCAAATTATGCGTGGAGTGCGCAAGCGAGCGGGACGGGGCCTTGAAGGCCCGGTCGGGGATCAACCGACGGGGATCGAAGGACAGTCAGTTGAAGTGAGGGCGGGCGGCGGCTCAGCCGTCTCCGCTGCCATCGCACTTGGGACATTTCGTCTTCTTGTTCCCGTCGCAGACATGGCAGGTCTTGTAGCCACCGCTGCCATTGCCAATCTGGCCGAGCCCACCGCATTTGGGGCAGGAAATCTTGCCCGAACCACTACACTTGTCGCAATCTGCCATCGTTCAAATCCTATGATCCATTCAATCAATGATTGAATGATAGCATGGATTGCTCGTTTCGGGAAAAGCAAAACGCGGGTCAGTGCCGCGCCTGCATATCTGCGTGCATCTGTTTGATCATGCGGCTTGCTGTCGACTCGAACAACGGGGGCACCACAGCATGGACCAACGCGGCCCCACCTGCTGCAAAGAGCAATATGGCAAAGCGTCCGGCAAAGGCGGCGTGCTGGAGGTAGGTTTCGTTCACGCTTGCCGGGTGGTCCACAAACGCGCGGATAAACCCAGGGACGGGGGATGAGCTGTTGTGATCGGCTTTCATTGCGGGACCTTTGCGTTGCTCTCTCAGGCGATACTCCCATGGCTGCGGTCCAAAAAAATCTCAAAATCTCTGTAATCCGCAGAGAATTTGGGATATTTTCCACACGATGGCCGATATGTTGGATGAAATAGACCGCAAGATCCTGACGCTCTTGCAGCGCGATTGCAGCATGAGCGTCGATGCGCTGGCGGAGCGGGTCCATCTGTCGCGCAATGCCTGCTGGCGCCGGGTCAAGGCGCTTGAGGCCAGCAAGGTCATTCAACGCAGAGTGGCGATCCTCGATCCGGATGCGGTTGGGCTGGGTCTTCTGGTGATGGTGCTGGTGCGCACCAATCAACATGATTCCAATTGGTTGAAGCTGTTTCACGAGGCCGTGCGGCGCATGCCGGAGATCGTCAGCGCCCATCGCATGTCAGGCGAGCTTGATTATGTGCTGCGCGTGCGTGTGGCCAGTGTCCGCGACTACGACACGTTCTATCAACGCTTGATCGCGCGTGTGCCGGTGGCCGACATTTCGGCCAGCTTCGTGATGGAGGACATCAAGGACACGACCGAATTGCCTTTGTAGGGGCGTACAGGCGGGCAAGAGCAAAGGCTTGGGTCAGGCAGGAACGGTAAAACTACGCCCGGATCTGGGGTCGCTGCCGGCCCAGGTTCGAGGGGTATTGTTCGCGTCAAAACGAACGCAATATGCACTCCATGCCTCAAACGCGGTGTCGAAACCGATGTCGCCATATAACACGGTTTTCCATCCCTGTTCGGCGAGGGCCGCGTGCAGCCGCTTTGCGGGAACCGGGTCGTTTTCTGGTACGGGAAATGGCTTGCCCTCTCCCAATTCGCGCAGAAGTCGCAGTGGGGCGTAGCGTTCGTTATCCATTGTCAGAAAATGCTGCGGCTGCCGAAGAAGCCGCAGGAATTCATCAATGTGTGTGTCGCGCAGCCCCATGAACCGCTCCCATCCGAGGGTCAAGGTCCATGGGGCCAGCATCACCCCTCCATCGCCTCAAGCTGATCGATGAACCCTTCGATCATGCTCAGACCCTTGTCCCAGAATTTCGGGTCCGAAGCGTCGAGGCCGAACGGTTCCAGCAGGGCCTTGTGGTGCTTCGAGCCGCCCGCCTTGAGCATGTCGAAGTACTTGTCCTCGAAGCCCTCCGGGTTCTCCTGATAGGCGGCATAGAGGGCGTTCACCAGGCCGTCGCCAAAGGCATAGGCATAGACGTAGAAGGGCGAGTGGACGAAGTGCGGGATGTAGGCCCAGAAGGTCTCGTAGCCCGGCATGTATTCGAACACCGGTCCCAGCGATTCCGCCTGCACCGACATCCACAGGGCATTAATGTCATCCGGGGTCAGCTCGCCGCCGCGCCGGGCTTCGTGCAGTTTGCACTCGAAGTCGTAGAAGGCGATCTGGCGGACGACCGTGTTGATCATGTCCTCGACCTTGCCCGCCAGCAGGACCTTGCGCTCCGCATCATCCTTGGCGTTCGCCAGCATCCGCTGGAAAGTCAGCATCTCGCCAAAGACAGACGCGGTTTCCGCCAAAGTCAGCGGCGTGGAGGCCAGCATTTCGCCCTGATCGGCGGCGAGCACCTGATGCACGCCGTGGCCCAGCTCATGCGCCAGTGTCATCACGTCGCGCGGTTTGCCGAGGTAGTTGAGCATGACGTAGGGGTGCACGTTGGTGACCGTGGGGTGGGCGAACGCGCCAGGGGCCTTGCCCGGTTTCACGGCGGCGTCGATCCAACCCTTGTCAAAGAACGGCTGCGCGATTTCGCCCATGCGCGGGTCGAATTCGTTGTAGGCGTTCATGACGGTCTCACGCGCCTCGTCCCAGGCGACGGTGCGGGTGGTTTCCATCGGAAGCGGCGCGTTGCGGTCCCAGACCTGCATGGTGTCGAGGCCCAGCCACTTGGCCTTGAGCGCGTAGTAGCGGTGCGACAGGCGCGGATAGGCGTTCACCACGGCATTGCGCAGCGCTTCGACCACTTCGGGCTCGACATCGTTGGACAGATGGCGGCCTGACTGGGCCGTGGGCATCCCGCGCCAGCGGTCGAGGATTTCCTTTTCCTTGGCCTGCGTGTTGTGCACACGGGCGAAGGTGCGCACGTTGTCCTGAAACACCCGGGCGAGCTCCTGCGCGGCGGCCTCGCGTTTGCTGCGGTCGTGATCGGTCAGGTAGTTGAGCGTGGCTTCGATGTTGAGCTCTTCCCCCTCCATCTCGAAGGTCAGCCCGGCGATGGTCTCATCAAACAGCCGCTCCCATGCGTCGCCGACCACCCCGAGATCGTGCAGGAATTTTTCCAGCTCGTCGGAAAGCTGGTAGGGCTTCATCGCGCGGATGCGGTCAAAGGCGGGTTTGTAGCGGGCGAGATCGGCGTTTTCCTTGAAGAACCCGTCGAGCAGGCTGTCATCGAGGCGGTTGAGTTCCAGCGTGAAGAACACCAATGGCGTGGTGTAGATCGTGATCTTCTCCTGCATGTCCGACATGAACTTGGCGCGGCCGGAATCGGTGGTCTGCTGATAATAGCGCAGACCGGCATAGGACATGATGCGCCCGGCGATGTTTTCGATCTTCTCATGGCGGTGGACCGCCTCAAGAAAGCCGTCCGCGTCGAGTGTTTCGAGCTTGCCTTCGTAGTCCGCCGCGAAACTGGCACAGGCCTGCTCCAGCCAATCGAGATCGCGCTTCAGCTCCGGCGCGCCTTCGGAGGCGTAGAGATCCGTCAGGTCCCATTCCGGCAGGTCGCCGAGGTCCTTGCCCCCACCGCCGGCGTTGGCATCAAAGAGCGGTTTCGGGCGGGGAAAATAACTGTGCTTCATGGCGTCCTCATGTCTGCTTGGGTTCAGACATAGTCCGCCAGGAGGTCGGTTGAAACAGGGGCCATGGTGAAAATTGCTGAAGGCCGGGCCGGGAAGGGGCGGTTTTGGCCTTGAGGAACGGGGGTAACGCAGCCCTGACGGGGCTTGCCTGTCACTGGATTCCGTTGAAAATCTGAGTCATTGCACGGTAAGACCACCGCAAAAGCCGGGCGCCCGCTCTCAAAACCGGTGGGTCAGGGTAAGGTGCAGGCCAGTGTCGTCCCGCCATTGCGTCGCCGCAAGCGACAGCGTTGCGCTCTGGCTCAGGGCGTAACTGGCAGCAAGGCCATAGGCGTCGTCCGAGCCGCCATCGGTGAACTCGCCAAACAGCGACAGGGCAACTTTCTGCGCCACATCGAGCCGCGCGGCGAGCGCCAGCGCGTCGGGCAGATTCTCGGCGTCCGGATGCAACCAGGCAAGCCCGAGCGACCAGCCCTCGCGCAGATAGGCGACGCCAAGCTTGGCATTGGTGCCCTTGAAAGCGCCGGCGGTGTCCCAGACGCCTTCGATGGCTCCGGCGATCCGCCAGAGACCGCGCTGCCAACGGGCTGCCGATGTGGCGCTGAAAAAACCGCCCCGTGCCGCGTGGTGCAGCGAGACCGCCCAGCCGACTGGCCCTTGATCGTCGGTATAGGACAGCCCCCACGGCACCGCGCCCTGCCGCATGGCCGTGGTTGTGGTATAGGCGCGGGCGTATTCGGCGCGGGCATAGGCAAGATGCGGGGCATGCTCTTCGAACACGGAAGGCAGGACAAAATCGTAGGCCGGACGCACCACGCCGAGGCGCAAGCGGTCATCCCATGTGAGCGCGAGATAGGTCTCGTGCGGGCGTTTTTGCGGCAGCACATACATAAAGGCACCGATCTCCGCGCTGAGGCGCCCGCTGCGGTCAAGGGGGAGGGCGAAGGAGAAATCCAACTGGCCGATGCCGTGATCCGGGCCGTAGGAGGTGGCGCTGACGGCGATGTCGCCAGAGATCTCGGGGCGTGCGGATTGCGCAATTCCGATCGATGGCAGAAACAGGCACAGGGTGAGGATCAAGAAAATGCGCATGGGCGTGGCCTGACAGGTCAATGTGCGCCCAGTATGGCCCCGACGCGTGATCCGGCAAGGCCGGATACACCGGCCTGTGCGATTTCAGCCATATTGCGCCAACATCGCCTGCAGGTCGGACAGGCTGTTGGCCTCCTGTGGAGGTTTGTCGTGGCGCCAGCGGGACATGCGGGGAAAGCGTAGGGCAATGCCGCTTTTGTGGCGTGGGCTGGCCTGAATGCCCTCGAAGGCAATCTCGAAGACATGGTCGGGGCGCACCTGTCGGACCGGGCCGAACCGCTGCAGCGTATTCTTGCGTACCCATGCGGTGATCTGGTTGAACTCCGCGTCGGTCAGGCCGGAGTAGGCCTTGGTGAAGGGGACAAGCTCATTTCCCTTCCAGACGGCGAAGGTGAAATCGGTAAAGAGATTGGCGCGGCGGCCGTGGCCTTGCTGGGCATAGATCATCACCGCGTCGACACTCAGCGGATCGAGCTTCCATTTCCACCAATCGCCCTTCTTGCGGCCGATCTGATAGGGGCTGCTTATCCGTTTGAGCATGAGCCCCTCGGCCTTCTCGTAGCGGGCGGTGGCACGGGTTTCGGCCAGCGATTGCCAGGTGTCGAAGGCGATGACCGGAGAGGGGCGCACGGCGGCCTCGGGCGGCAGGTCCTGCAGCAGGGTGTCGAGGCGGGCGCGGCGGTCCGCCAGCGGCAGAGCGCGGATATCTTCACCGCCGTGTTCCAGCAGGTCATAGGCGAGCAGGACCACGGGCGCGTCCTCGAGCAGTTTTTTCGGTACGGTTTTTCGGCCGATCCGGGGCTGCAACGTCGAAAACCCCATGGGCGCGGTGCCATCCCAGGTCACGATCTCACCGTCGATGACCGTGCCGGGCGGCAGGAAATCGGCGGTGCGGGCAAATTCCGGGAAACGGTCGGTGATCAGCTCTTCTCCGCGGGACCAAAGATGATGCCCGCCGTCTCGCAGGATCAGCTGACCGCGAATGCCATCCCACTTCCATTCAGCCTGCCACTCCTTGGGCGCGCCAAGAGCGGCAGGGACATCGTCAAGCTGATGCGCAAGATAAAAGGGATAAGGGCGACTGGCGTCGGCCTCCGGGTCATCAGCTTCGATCAGCGCATGAAACGTGGTGCTCTGCGGGGTCCAGCCACCCATGAGCTTGAGCGCAAGCGTGGCTTCGTCTTGTCCAGTCGCACGGGCAAGCGCACGGGTCATGAGCTTCTGGCTAACGCCGATGCGAAAGCCCCCGGTGATCAGCTTGTTGAAAAGAAACCGCTGGGTTGTGTCCAGCCTGTTCCACGCGTCCAGGATACGCGGTTTCCACTCATCTTGTGGTACTTGAGAAAGGGCGCGCAGTTCATTGATCCAAAAGGACAAACCCATGTCGGTGTCCACGTCTTGGGATGGCAGGAGCAGGGCGATGGTCTCTGCCAGATCGCCAACGATGGGATAGCTCTCCTCCAACAGCCAGAGTGGTAGATCTGCCCGCTCCGCCGCCCAGGCCCGCAGTTGCGTCGTGGTGACGGCCCGTTTCGGGCGACGGCCAGAAAAGAGCGCGATGCACCACAGCTTGTCCTCATCGCGGGCGGTTCTGAAAAACTCGGCCAAAGCCGCTGTTTTCACGGTGGTTTTCGTGGTCTGGTCCAGCTTCGTAAAGAGCGCGGCAAAATCCTTCATAGCTCACGCTGCCTCATCTGAAGGGCTGTGTTCCTCGCCGCCGAACTCCGTCGGAACGACCTGTGCGGCATAGCCGACTTCGTTCAGGTGTCGCGCGAAGATATCGGTGTAACCGTGCGTTGGATATATGTTTTCCGCCCCTGTTTCCCTGATTGCGCCGAGCAATCCCTCCCAGTCGGCATGATCGGAGACGACGAACCCCCGATCCGGCCCGCGCCGCCGCCGGATTCCGCGCAGCGCCATCCAGCCGCTTGCGAAACCGGTGGACGCGTTCTTGAAACGGCGCGACCACTGACTGCCGAGCGCGGAGGGCGGCGCGATGACGAGTGCCCCCGCCAGAGCTTTGACATCCAGATCGGGTGTGACCTGGATCGTATCCGGCAAGGTGTAGCCCTGCGCGCGCAGGATCGCGTTTGTTGCCTCCACCGCGCCCTGTGTCAGGATCGGACCGATCTCCGGGTCAAGCATATGCAAAAGTCGCTGCGCCTTGCCCAGGGAGTAGGCGCCGAGCAGGGCGAAGCCGCCCGCCGCTGCCTGCGCCGCCCACCACGCGTTGATCTCTTCCGCGACGCGCTCTTGCGCGCGCCATTTGAACACGGGCAGGCCAAAGGTGCATTCGGTGATGAAGTGCTGACACGTCACCGGCTCGAACGCTTCGCACAGCCCGTCAGGGGTGGTTTTGTAGTCGCCGGAAACGACCCAGACTTCGCCGCCGTGTTCCACGCGCACCTGCGCAGATCCCGGAATGTGGCCTGCGGGATGGAAGCTGACGGTGACGCCGCCGATGTCCCGTGTCTCGCCATAGGCCACACCTTCGGCGTGAATGTCGCCAAGACGATGGCGCATGACCGGCAGCGCCTGATGCGTGGCGAGGTAGGCGCCATGGCCGGGGCGGGCATGATCCGCGTGACCATGGGTGATGATGGCGCGCGCAACCGGGCGCCACGGGTCGATGTGGAAATCGCCGCGCGGGCAAAAGATGCCGCGATCGGTGAAGATGAGGAGCGGATCAGCCATACCGGCGAGATAGGCGCGCGCCGCAGGCTGTCCAGATCAGGCGATCAGCGCGTGCCTGGCAGAGGCGCCTTCGAAGAGGGAAATGATCTGCGCGTGGAGGTGTTCGCGACGCTCTTCACCCTCCATGAGGACTTCGTGTTCGCCCTCGTCGACCATCACCAGCTTGCCACCGGGCCAATGCGCCATGCGCTCGCGGATGCGCGAGACGTCGACAATGCGTTCATTGGTTCCGGTGAAACACAGGCAGGGCAGGGTCGGCGACGGGCGGCGCGCCAGCATCCGGGTTTCGCGCAGCGCCTCGTGCAGCCAGCCAAGCGAGGGGCCGCCAAGCTGCAATTCGGGCTGGGCCAGGACCTGCCGCCGCATGTAATCCCACATGTCCGGATCAGTGGTCAGCAGATTGCCCTCGAACGGGGCGGAGGCGACGTAGCTGTCGATGCCGGTGCCGGGCGCATAATGATGCGACAGCCCCACACGCTTGCTGCCCCAGGAAAGCGCCCAGGCGGCGGGACGCAGCGGATCCGCGATGCGAATGCCCCACATCGGCCCGGTGAAGACGCAGGAGGCCACAGGCAGCCCCTCCATCACGGCGTGAAGACCGATACAGCCGCCCATCGAGTGGGCAATCAGGTGCATCGGCTGCGGCAGGCCAAGTTCGGCTGCGGTGTGCAGGATGGCGGCCACGTCGGTTTGATAGTCATCGAAGACATGGACATGTCCGGTGCGCGGATCGTCGAGCATACGCTCGGCCATGCCCTGGCCGCGCCAGTCGATTGCGAGGGTGTGGTAGCCGGCGGCGGCGAGGGCTGCCGCCGTCCGGCCGTATTTCTCGATGTATTCGGTGCGTCCGGGGAAAAGCAGCACCGTACCCCGTGCCGTACCATCCACCGGATAGTGGCCGATGCGCAGGCGCAGGCCATCCTCGGAGGTAATCCACCAGGCCCGCGAGTCTGCGGGGCCTTCGGCAAGATCGGAGTGGAACGGGGCAGGTGTCAGCATCACATTATCCCAGAAGCGTTGCGAGGCGCATGGCTGCGCCCATGTCTCCGTCGATCGTCAGTTTCCCGGCCATGAAAGCGTTGGTCGGGTTCAATTCGCCGTCAAAGATCTGTTGGAAGGTCTCGGGCTCGGCGGTAAGCGTCACGTCCGCATCCTCATCGGCGATCCGGGCTCCGCTCGAATCGACCATCAGGCTGCCGTCGCCCTCCAGAACGAACTTGGCGGTGCCGTCAAAGCCCTCGCCGTCCAGTTTTTCGTTCAAAGCCGCCACGGCGGTCGTCAAGGTGTCGCTCATTAGTCGTCCTCTCGGTTTCGTGCGCTGGAAATGTCCGGCGCAGGCGCTACACTACCGGCACACTATGAGCGTAGGTATAATGGACTTCAAATCTACCCTTGCGGCACTTCTGGCCACAGTCATGTTTTCCCTACCACAGGGCGCATCGGCGGAATCCCGCGCCGCAGAGCTTCTGCAACAGTTGCAATCGGCGGAGGATTCAACGGCGGCGGCGCGGCTGGAAAGCCAAGTCATTGACGAATGGTCGAAATCCGGATCGCCGTCGATGGACCTGCTTCTCAAGCGTGGCAATGATGCCCTCGAACGCGGCGCATTCGACGAGGCGGCGGAGCATTTTCGCGCGCTGAGCGATCATGCGCCGGATTTTGCCGAAGGCTGGCACGGGCTGGGCCTTGCCTACTTTCAGATGGAGCGTCTGGGACCGGCTATGGATGCGCTGGAGCGGACACTGGCTCTCAACCCGCACCACTTCGGCGCTTTGCGCGGTGTTGGCGCGGTGCATGAGCAGACCGGTCATCCCGTGCTTGCCTACGAGGCCTATCAAAGGGTACTGGAACTCAGGCCGCACGATGAGGACGTTCTCTCGGCGCTCAAGCGGCTCGAAGTCGAAGTAAAGGGCGTCACGCTCTGAAGTAAAAAGGCGGCCCCATGGCCATGAGCGCACGGATCGCGGCTATCCTCGGTCCGACCAACACCGGCAAGACCCACTATGCCATCGACCGGATGCTCGGCTACCGCACGGGTATCATCGGCTTGCCGCTGCGGCTGCTGGCGCGCGAGGTCTATGACAAGATCGTCGCGCTGCGCGGTCCGTCCGTGGTGGCGCTTGTCACCGGCGAAGAGCGTATCGTGCCGCCACGCACCCAATATTGGGTGTGCACGGTGGAGGCGATGCCGGAGGGGTTGGGTACGGATTTCGTCGGTGTGGACGAGATCCAGCTCTGCGCCGATCCCGAGCGCGGCCATGTCTTTACCGACCGTCTGCTGCGGATGCGCGGCACGCATGAAACGCTGTTCATGGGGTCCGACACGATGCGCGGCCCCATTGCCCAACTGGTGCCCGGTGTTGAATTCGTCCGTCGGGAGCGCATGAGCCAATTGGTCTATGCTGGTTCGAAAAAGATAAGCCGGATGCCTCCGCGCACCGCGATTGTAGGATTTTCGGTTGATAATGTCTATGCGATTGCCGAACTCCTGAAGCGCCAGAAGGGCGGCGCGGCGGTCGTCATGGGGGCGCTCAGCCCGCGCACGCGCAACGCGCAGGTCGAGATGTACCAGAATGGCGAGGTCGATTACCTGGTGGCGACGGACGCCATCGGCATGGGCCTCAACCTGGACATCGACCACGTGGCCTTTTCCAGTCTGACGAAATTTGACGGGCGGCGGATGCGTCCCCTGATGCCGAATGAGCTGGCGCAGATCGCCGGGCGCGCGGGGCGGGGCATGAGCCACGGCACTTTCGGCACCACGGGCGACGCGGGCCAGATCCCCGACGACTGGGTCGAGGCGATCACGGATCACCGGTTCACTCCGCTGAAAAAGCTCAACTGGCGCAATGCCGCGTTGAGATTCGGCTCGATCGATGCGCTGGACCAAAGCCTTTGCGTGGCGCCGGATCACGACACATTGGTAAAGGCGCGAGAGGCGGATGACCTGCGGGCGCTGCGCGCGCTGGCGTCTGAAACGGAGGTACGGGCCCGCGCGAGTAGCCCGCAATCCGTGCAACTTCTGTGGGATGTGTGCCGAATCCCGGATTTTCGCGGAATTTCGCCGGCGGAACATGCCGGCCTGTTGCAGGTTATCTTCCAGCATCTGCACGAAACTGGTAAGGTTCCGGACGACTTTCTGGCCCGCCAACTCAAGCGGATCGACCGAACGGATGGCGATATTGACACATTGTCGAAACGTCTCGCCTATATCCGCACGTGGACCTATGTGGCGCAGCGGCGTGACTGGGTGCGTGACGAAACCCATTGGCGCGAGGCAACCCGCGCTGTAGAAGACAGCCTGTCGGACGCCCTGCATGCGGCGCTGACTCAAAGATTTGTAGACCGGCGGACCAGTGTTCTGCTTCGGCGGTTGAAACAGAAGGAGGCCCTTTTGGCCGATGTAAACGATCAAGGTGAAGTGACCGTCGAAGGTGAATTCGTCGGGAAACTCGAAGGGTTCCGGTTCCGCCAGGACAAGGATGCTCAAGGCCAGGAGGCCAAGACCCTAAAGGCAGCCTCGCTTCAGGCGCTGGCGCCGCATTTCCATCTGCGCGCGGATCGGTTGTACAATGCACCCGATACCGAGATCGACTTTACCGAGCAGGGTGGTCTGATGTGGGGCGAGCAGGCCGTAGGCAAGCTCGCCAAGGGCGATGATGCGCTCAAACCGCGTGTCGTGGCCTTCGTCGACGACGAAGCCGGTGCCGATGTGGCCCAGAAGGTCGAGCGCCGTCTGCAGCATTTTATTGATCGCAAGATCGCCGCGCAGTTCGAGCCGCTGCAAAAACTGCAGGGCGACGAGGCGCTGACCGGGCTTGCACGCGGGTTCGCCTTCCAGCTTGTTGAAGGCATGGGCGTTATTCCCCGCTCCGCCGTGGCCGAGGAAGTCAAATCGCTGGATCAGGACGCCCGTGGCGCGCTGCGCAAACACGGCGTTCGCTTCGGTCAGTACACGATTTTCATGCCGCTTCTTCTCAAGCCCGCGCCGACCCGTCTGCGTCTGGTGCTTTGGAGCCTTTACAACGGGTTGGACGAATTCCCGGAGGCGCCGCCGCCGGGGCTGGTGACGGTGCCGAACATGGCAGAGGTGCCGGAGCAGCACTACACGCTGGCAGGATACCGTAAGGCGGGACAGCGCGCGATCCGTATCGACATGCTGGAGCGTCTGGCGGATATGATCCGCACCGAGGACAGCCGGGGCGGCTTCGAAGCCAAAGCGGACATGCTGTCGATCACCGGCATGACACTGGAGCAATTCGCCGACCTCATGGGCGGACTGGGCTATAACGCCGAGAAGGGCGAGCGGGCAAAGGTCAAGGCCGTCGATGCGGTCGTTCAGCCCGAAACCGGTGAGCAAGTGGAGGGTGAGGCCACCCACACCGCACCGGACACGCCGGTCATGGACGTGGCGGCCGAAACGCCTGCGACCCTGGAGCCTGGCGCCGGGGAGGTCCCAACGCCCGCAGATGTGGCAGAGCCGGTTGCCGCGCTTGAGGATCAGGGCGAGGCGCCCGTCTCCGTGGAGCCCGCAGAGACCACGGACGCTGCCTCCAACGAAGCCGTCGTGCCGGATATGCCTGCCGAAGAGAACGCAGTGGGCACCGCACCGGACGCCGCCGTGGCCGGTCCCGAGTTGGAGGTTTTCTATACCTTCACATGGGGCGGAAACCGGGGCGGCCGCAATGAGCGCCGGGGTGGCGGACGCCCGCGCCGTGACGGCGATGCGCAGGGCAAAGGCGCGGCCAGCGGCAAGCCGCGCGGCAAAGGCGGCCCGAAGGGCAAAGGCAAAGGGGGGCCGAAAGGCGATCGGGATCGCGGTCCCAAAACCTTCCAGTCGCGTCCCGAAAAGAAGGATCGGATCGACCCGGACAATCCTTTCGCCGCGGCACTCATGGGGTTGAAGGACAAGAAGTAAGTGGCTGAGACGCCCGGCAAACTCCGCATCGACAAATGGCTCTGGCATGCCCGTTTCTTCAAGACGCGCACGCTGGCCGCCAAAGAAGTCGGCGCGGGGCATTGCCGGGTAAACGGCACCCCTGTGGCCAAACCGGCCTTCTCGGTGGCCGCCGGTGACGTTCTGACCTTCCGCAAGGATCGTGACATTCGCGTGATCAAGGTCGTGGCGCTCGGCGAGCGGCGCGGCCCGGCCCCGGAGGCGCAGGCCCTCTACGAGGACCTTGATCCGCCAAAGCCCCGGGATGAGACGGATATTCCGCCAATTCGCCGTCTGGAAGGCAACGCGCGCCCAACCAAGCGTGATCGCAGGAAACTCGATCTTGATCGGCGCGGGGCGCTTGAATGATCCCGGAGGCTGGTCTAGCTAGTCCGGCGAAGCGCCTGAACTGGATGTGAAACAATGACCTACGTCGTCGTCGACAACTGCATCGCCTGCAAATACACCGATTGCGTGGAAGTGTGTCCCGTGGATTGCTTCTACGAAGGCGAGAACATGCTGGTGATTCACCCCGATGAATGCATCGATTGCGGCGTCTGCGAGCCAGAGTGCCCCGCCGACGCGATCCGCCCGGACACGGAGCCGGACATGGATAAATGGGTGGAGTTCAACCGCAAGTATTCGGAAATGTGGCCTGTGATCATTACCAAGAAGGATCAGCTGCCCGAAGCCGAAGAGCGGGACGGCGAAGCCGACAAGATGAACAAATACTTCTCCGAAGCGCCGGGTGAAGGTGGCTGATTGATTCGCGCCACGCGATTGGACCGACCGGCAAGAAAGCAGTCTATAATCTTGTAAAGATTGAACATAATGCGAATCGCGTCACCGCTACCAGTGGGACGAATTTTGTGTTACACTCTTTCCATAAATGGAACCGAAAAGCACAGGGTGCCGGGCTGCAGTGCAGTTAAGCGCGTAATCTGACAGCGATACAATCGGGTGAACGGAAGCGTGTAAGCCTCCGGTCGCTCTTTTTGTCGCCTGTGCGAAGTTGCGAGGATGCGACGTAAATGAGCAAAGCCAAAAAATCCGAATTCCGTCCCAACGATTACGTGGTCTATCCGGCGCATGGCGTCGGCCAGATCGTCAACATCGAAGAGCAGGAGATCGCCGGCATCCAGCTGGAGCTTTTCGTGATCTCCTTCGAGAAAGACAAGATGACCCTTCGTGTGCCGACTCACAAGGCAACCGAAGTGGGCATGCGCTCTCTCAGCTCGCCGGACGTTGTGGATCAGGCTATGAAGACGCTCAAGGGCAAGGCCAAGGTCAAGCGGGCGATGTGGTCGCGCCGCGCCCAGGAGTATGAGCAAAAGATCAACTCGGGCGACCTGATTGCCATTGCCGAAGTGGTGCGCGATCTGCACCGCGCCGATGATCAGCGCGAGCAAAGCTACTCGGAGCGTCAGCTGTACGAGGCGGCCCTGGAGCGTCTGACCCGCGAAGTTGCGGCGGTCGCTGGCGGTGACGAGGTGGCTGCGGCCAAGCAGGTCGGCGACGTTCTGGATCTGCGCGCCGCCTGATCTGGACGGATTTGTGCTTTGAGGGTCGCCGCGAGGCGGCCCTTTTTTGTGCCTGTCCCATTGCCGATGGGGGCGGGGGAGATCAGGCGGCGTCGCTGTCCTTTTGCGCCCGGGCTTCCAGTGTCTCGAAGAGCTTGCGCTCCAGTTCTTTCTCAAGCTCCTGCGCCCGCGCCAGATACGCCGGATTGTCCGCCGCGCTTTTCGTCGGATCCCAAAGCGAAGCCAGTTCCCGGATATTACGCCGATCCTGATGGAAAAAGGTCTCTTGTGCGATGGCGGCTTCGTATTCGCTCATGCCGACATTCTCCAGGACATAGCGCCCGGCGCGCAGGGCGCTGTCGAACAGCTCGCGCACGATATCATCCGCGCCCGCTTGATAGAGCTGATAGACATGGGTCCGGTCGCGCGCCCGCGCAACGATATGCAGATCGGGACGGATACGGCGGGCATAGGCCACAAGGCGATTGACCTGCTTGGGATCGTCGAGCGCCACAACCAGAACCCGCGCCGTGTCGATCCCGGCAGCATGCAGAAGTTCGGGCCGGGTCGGATCTCCGAAGAAGCCTTTGTAGCCCATGGCGCGCATCATCTGGATGGTTTGCATGTCGCGATCAATGACCACGGCTTTCTTGCCGGCGCTTTGAAGCAGGCGATAGACCAGCTGCCCGAAACGGCCGATCCCGGCAATGATGACTGGCCCTTGCTCGTCTATCTCGTCGTCTTCAATGGTCTCGGTGGCCGTATCCAACCGTTTTTCCAGCCAGTCGAACAACAGGAACAGCAGCGGGGTGATCAGCATCGACAGCGCGACGATCAGCAAGAGCCGGTCGCCAAGCTGTGTTGTCAGAACCTGCTGTTGCAGCGCGAAGGAGATCAGCACAAAGCCGAATTCCCCGGCCTGCGCGAGCCCGAGGGTAAACAGCCACCGCCCGCGGCCCTTGAGTTTGAACCCCACGCCAAGCACGTAGAGCACCGTGCCTTTCAACACGATCACCCCAAGCGCGAGGCCGAGGATGGTGAATGGCTCGCGTCCGAAGGCATCGACGTCGATCCCCGCGCCCACGGTGATGAAAAACAGCCCGAGCAGCAGGCCCTTGAAGGGTTCGATGTCCGATTCCAGCTCGTGGCGGAATTCCGAGTTGGCAAGCACGACCCCGGCAAGGAAGGTGCCGAGCGCCGGCGAAATCCCGACCAGCATCATCAGCGCGCCAATGCCGCAGACGATCAACAGCGCCACTGCGGTGAACATCTCCGGCAGGCGCGAGGCATGGATGAAGCGAAACAGCGGCCGCGCGCCGTAGATCCCGCCGAGAATGATCGCCGCAATGGCGGCCAGCGTGACCAGAGCCACACCCCAGCCGGGCAGGCCTTCAACAAGCGACAAGCCGTGGTGAACCTCGCCGCCCGCCGGGCGGCGGCTGATGGAGCCATCCGGATTTGCGGAGATCGGCGCGACCGTAGCAAGCAGCGGAATGGCGACGAGCATCGGAATCACCGCGATGTCCTGGGTCAGCAGCACCGAGAAGGTGGCCCGCCCGCCAGAGGTCTGGATCAGCCCCTTCTCGGTCAGGGTCTGCAGCACGATCGCGGTCGAGGAGAGCGCGAGGATCATGCCAACGGCAAGCGCCGTCTGCCACAGCATCCCGAGCATGGAGCAGGCGATCAGCACAGCCAGCATCGTCAGTACGATTTGCAGCCCGCCAAGCCCGATCAACCGGTGCCGCATGTCCCAAAGCGCCCGGGGTTCGAGTTCCAGACCGATGAGGAACAGCATCATCACAACGCCGAATTCAGCGAAATGGCGTAGGTCTTCCGTGTCGGCGACAAGGCCAAGGCCGGGTCCGATAATCAGCCCGGCGATCAGATACCCAAGCACCGATCCCAGCCCGAGACGCGCGGCCACGGGCACCGCGATGACCGCCGCTGCCAGAAAGACCGATGCTTCGAGGAGAAAGGAATCCATTGGGTGCCTGCCTTTTTGCTTTGCTCCGGATGATGTCTTGTGACGACGGGTAAAGGCAACAGGCGCCGGGCTTTCTGTGGATCAAATCTGCCCTATTGCTGGGCTTTGCGCGTATTTTCCGGGAAACCGGCGTGGGAGGCGGAGCGAAAGACCGGACCAGCGCGGCGCGGGCTGCGTGGGCAGGCCATGGCGCAGCTGCGTCCAATCGAGGCGATCGTGCAGCAGGGCACGATACAGCGGGAAAACGCCGGGTCTGAGATAGGGCGACCAATGGCACACCCGGCGCAGCGGCGGGGCGACAGGAAATCCCAGTCGGCGCAGCGCGGCGAGGGTTTGCACATCGTCAAGCTGCACGGTGACAAGCCCCGGATGGCGCAGAGCGCCAAAGCCGAGCATCCGCGCTTTGGGGCCGGGCGCCGGGACGCTGCGTTCGAGCAGGAAGTCGAACAGGTCATTCTCCCGGCTGGTCACGTTGAGCAGGCGCAGCGCCGGCCCGGCGGCGGCCAGTGCCTGCTCCGCATGGTTTTCGAAATCCGCCGCGGCCAGCGCGATGAGGGTGCGCACGGTGCCTGGCGGACTTGAACGAAGCGCCGAGAGCGCGACGCGCACGCCAAGCGAATGACCGACGATATGGATCGGGCGCGCCGGGGTCAGCGCGCGCAGGCGATTCAGAAGCACCGCAAGATCGCCGCCCGCAGATTCCGCCGCGTGCCAGGCCTGACGGATCGTGCCGCGTGCCGCCCAACCAAAGCAAATGCCAAGCCCCTCGCCGCGCTGTCCGCGCAGCCCAAGGTGCCGGGGCCAGCTGAGCACACGCCCGCCGGGTTGCCTCGGTTTGCCAGCCAAAATCCCGATGAACGGGCAATACACGGGATCCCCGGGCAGGTATTTGTAGCCATGGATCATGATCGTGATCGGTCCCGGATCGGCCGCAAGCGCGTGGCGCAGGGTGGGCAACAATGGTGCCGTGGCCCCATGCAATGCAGGTCCGGTTTCGCTGGCAGAAATTCGTAGTAGGGGCATGGCCGCGTCTCACTACATCTTGTGGCCTCGGTGTCTCAGAAGGCTGCGATGATTTCGTGAAGCATTTGTTACGCCTGCGTGACGCCCTTGATTTTGCCGCGCAACACCCGTATGCGAGCGGCGTGGCGATTTGTTACCGGATTGCGGGCCACGGCACGAGGCGCATTGGCGCCGACGTTCCAAAACCGCTAAAGAGGTCAGACGAAGGGCTCCTTTCGCTTGACCGCGATCGGGGCTTTTTTATTTGGCGCGGGCGCCAAGGAGAATGGACATGAGCGAACAGGGCAAAACCAGCCGCCGCACTCAATTGGTGCACGGGGGCACCAAGCGCAGCCAGTGGAACGAGGTTTCCGAGGCCGTCTTTCTGACGCAGGGCTTCGTGTACGACACCGCAGAGGCCGCAGAGCAGCGGTTTATCAAGGCCGCTGACAACGAATTCATCTATGCCCGCTATGGCAACCCGACCATGCGCATGTTCGAAGACCGGCTGAGCGGCTATCTCGGCTTCGAGGATGGCTTTGCCTGCGCCTCGGGCATGGCGGCGGTGAACGGCGCGCTGATGTCGCTGCTGAAGGCCGGCGATCATGTTGTGGCGTCGCGGGCGCTGTTCGGCTCCTGCCTTTATGTGCTGGAAGACATCCTGTCCCGCTTCGGTGTCGAGGTGACGCTTGTCGATGGCACGGACAACGCGGCCTGGGATGCGGCGCTGCGCGCGGATACGCGGCTTGTCTTTCTCGAATCGATTTCCAACCCGACGCTTGAAGTCATTGATCTCAAGCATGTTTGTGACGCTGCGCACAAGGTCGGGGCGTTGGTTCTGGTCGATGATGCCATGGCGACACCGGTGTTTTCCTATGCCCGCGACTGCGGCGCGGACCTTTGCATCATTTCGACGACCAAACATGTGGACGGGCAGGGGCGGATGCTTGGCGGTCTGATCTGCGGCCCGAAAGAGCTGATCCGTGGCCCGGTCGAGGCCTATATGAAGCACACCGGCAGTGCGATGAACCCGTTTACAGCATGGACGCACCTGAAGGCGCTTGAAACGCTGGAGCTGCGGGTGAAGGCGCAGGCGGCGGGCGCTCTGGCGGTGGCTGATGCATTGTCGGGGCATGAAAAGCTCAACAGCGTGCGCTATCCGACCCACGCGGCGCATCCGCAGTGCGCCCTGGCCCAAAGCCAGTCGGAGGCGGGCGGTACGGTGCTGACCTTTGATGTCAAAGGCGGCAAGGACGCCTGTTTCCGCGTTCTCAACGCGCTGCAGACCATCCTGATTTCCAACAACTTCGCCGATGCCAAGTCCATCGCGACACACCCGGCCACCACCACCCACCAGCGCCTGCCGCAGGAACAAAAGGATCTGCTTGGCATCACGCCCGGTCTCGTGCGCCTGTCTGTTGGCCTGGAGGCGGTGGAAGACATCATCGCGGATCTGATGCAGGCGCTGGACGCAGCGTGATGTCTTTTCCGGACGGTGCCGGGGCGCGAACTTGCGTCCCGGCACTTTAATTCTGAACCGATCTGTCGTTTTGTGCGTATGACTCAGCGTGATTGGAAATTGCACTGCGCAACTCCTATGTATGACTTGAACCACGACGGGCAGGGGAGATCCCCATGAATATGTTTACGCCGGAAATTGACCGGAAACCGAGCCGCGACGAAGCCGAGGCGGCGCTGGCGCTGCTCCGGCATTGGGCGGATGGCAAGCCGGGCACCGAGCTGCGCGATCTCGATCCTGCGGTGGCGCGCCTGGTGGATCTCGCTCCAGAGGAATACCCGGCCCTGCGCCGCGCCTATCCTGACGAATTTGCGGTCGATCCGGCTTATAAGGAGTCTCTGCCGGATCTGCAGAACGGACCATCCTCCCTGATCAAAGGGGCAAACCGGGCGATTCAGCACGTGGGCATTTCCAACTTCCGCCTGCCGCTGCAATTCCGCACCCGCGACAATGGCGATCTGACGCTGGAGACAAGCGTCACCGGAACGGTCAGCCTCGATGCGGACAAGAAGGGCATCAACATGTCCCGCATCATGCGCTCCTTCTACGCGCATGCGGAAAAGACCTTCAGCTTCGAAGTGATTGAGGCGGCGCTGGATGACTACAAGACCGATCTCGAAAGCTTCGATGCCCGTATCAACATGCGGTTTTCCTTCCCGATGAAGGTCCGTTCGCTGCGGTCCGGGCTCTCCGGTTACCAATATTACGACATTGCGCTGGAGTTGGTCGAAGTGGACGGGGTGCGGCGCAAGATCATGCACCTCGACTATGTCTATTCGTCAACCTGCCCCTGCTCTCTGGAGCTTTCTGAACATGCGCGGCGCACGCGCGGTCAGCTGGCCACGCCGCATTCGCAGCGCTCCGTTGCGCGGGTCTCGGTCGAGGTGAAGGACGGCGAATGCCTGTGGTTCGAGGACCTGATCGAAATGTGCCGGGACGCGGTCCCGACAGAGACGCAGGTCATGGTCAAGCGTGAGGACGAGCAGGCGTTTGCCGAACTGAACGCCGCCAATCCGATTTTCGTCGAGGATGCCGCGCGCCTCTTTGCGCAGGGCTGTCAGGCCGATTTGCGGATTGGCGATTACCGTGTGGTCGCGTCGCATCAGGAAAGCCTGCATTCGCATGATGCTGTGTCTGTGCTGACAGAAGGGTCCTTGTTCGAGGCGGAAAGCCTTGATCCCAAACTGTTCTCCACGCTGTTTCACGTCGGCTGAAACGTCTGCAAACTGGCCTTTTCACAAAAGCGCCCGCTTCGACGGGCGTTTTTTTGTGCATCAAAGCCGCCGCGCGACAACGTGATGGACGGTTTCACGGTTTTATTACGCAAACTGTGCGATGTTGACGGGTGATGGGAGGAAGCCGATTGCCTGATTAGCCTGACAGGAGGTTTCCGAAATGCCGCGACACAACGTAAGGATCGCAATGGGACATGCGTCCCTTGCCAGGAAGATAGACTGCTATTTTTCCTCGATCGGGTTTGGCTTCAACCCCGGACAAATGCGCCGGGCGCGACTGCGCGAGATCATTGCGCTTGAGTCGGCCAGCGATCAACAGCTGGCGGATATGGGCCTTGATCGGAGCGATATCCTGCCGCATGTCTTCCGCGATTTGCTGAACTGAACCAAGACCGGTTCGGCCTGTCCGTTATTCCGAGCCGATGTGCATCCGCAGCGCCACCCTCAAGGCGCAAGGCGGTCCACGATGCAAGCGCGCTTGACAGCCCCGCGGACTGAGGCCAAGCCTGCGATCATGTTCGATATCCGCCCCGTCGCCTATGTCATCGGCCTGCTGGTCGCTTGTCTTGGCGGCACCATGTTCCTGCCGATGCTCGTGGACCTTGCCGAAGGGCGGGGGCATTGGACCGTGTTCTATGAAAGTGCGGCGATTACGATCCTCGTTGGCGGTCTGACCGCGCTGGCCTGCCGCAACGCGGTCAAGGAAGGGTTGACGATCCAGCAGACCTTTTTGCTCACTGTCGGCGTCTGGGCCGCGCTGCCGCTTTTTGGTGGTCTGCCGCTGATGTTGGGCGAGACACAGGCGAGCTTTACCGACGCTTATTTCGAGGCCATGTCCGGGCTCACCACCACCGGCTCCACCGTGCTGACCGGGCTCGACACGTTGCCCAAGGGTATCCTGCTCTGGCGCGGCCTTTTGCAGTGGCTTGGCGGCATCGGGATCATCGTGGTCGCCATGGTGTTCCTGCCGGAACTGCGCGTTGGCGGCATGCAGATCTTCCGCTCAGAAGCCTTCGAAACCATGGGCAAGATCCTGCCCCGTGCGACGCAGATCTCGTCCTCCATTTCAACGATCTACGTTTCTCTTACATTGATCTGCGCCGGCGCCTACCTGCTGTGTGGAATGAACCCATTCGACGCCTCGGTCCATGCGCTGACGACGATTTCGACGGGTGGTTTTGCCAATTACGACGCCTCTTTCGGCACGTTCTCCGGACCGGCGGAATATGTTGCCTCGGTGTTCATGATCCTCGCGGCCTTGCCGTTTGTGCGCTACGTGCAGCTGGTCGCAGGCAATCGCACGGCGATCTGGAAGGACGCGCAGATCCGTACCTTCCTTGCCATCATCCTTTTTCTCGTCTGCGTCACCACCGTCGCCCTGCTGTGGATATTCCCGCATCATCCGGAACAGGCCGTCCGCGAGTCTCTCTTCAACATTACGTCGATCATTTCCGGCACCGGCTATGCCAGCGTCGACTACATGGAGTGGGGCAGTTTCCTTGTCATGCTATTCTTCTTCATCGGGCTGATCGGCGGCTGCGCGGGATCGACCGCCTGCTCGGTCAAGGTTTTCCGCTACCAGTTGCTCTTCGCCTCGGTAAAGGTTCAGCTCAAGCGCATCTACTCGCCGCACGGCGTCTTCACACCGCAATACGAAGGCCGGCCCGTCACCGACGAGGTGCTCAGCTCCGTCATGTCCTTCTTCGTGTTCTTTGTGGTCTCGCTGGGTGTCCTTGCTGTGGGCTTGTCGCTGACAGGGCTCGATTTCATCACCTCGGTCAGCGGCGCCGCCACGGCCATTGCCAACATAGGCCCCGGTCTGGGCGATGAGATCGGCCCTGCGGGCAACTTCGCGGGGCTGAACGACACGGCGAAATGGATGCTGAGCTTTGCCATGCTGACCGGACGGCTCGAAGTTCTGGCCGTGTTCACGTTGTTTTCCATCCGTTTCTGGCGCGGCTGACCTTCTTCTCTTCACAAATACTCAAACGAAAACGCCCGCCTCCGGGGGAGACGGGCGTCTTTATGCGATACAGTCCGTAGGGCGGGGCTGTGCCCCGCACCCGGGCCTGCTCAGCCGATCTCGGCAAGGCGGGCGAGCGCCTCTTTGAGCTGTGCCTCTTCCGCCTCTCGCGCGGCCAGGTTGGCTTTGGTTTCTTCGACCACCTCTTCCGGAGCGCTCTCGGCGAACTTCGGGTTGTTCAGACGCCCGCGCAGCCCGCCGAGTTCCTTGCCAAGCTTGCCCAGCGTCTTCTCCAGACGCGCCTTTTCCTCGGCCACGTCGATGATATCCGCCAGCGGCAGGCCAAAGCTCGCGCCGCCCACAGGGACCGTCACACAGCCCTTGGGGAAGCTCTCGACGGTCTCAAGGCTTTCGATCCGCGCAAGGCGCTTGATCAGCGTCTCGTTGCGCTCCCACGCGCCGCGTTCGGTGTCATTAAGGCCAGTGACCAGCATCGGCACATATAGGCCCGCCGGGACGTGCATCTGCGCGCGGGCCGAGCGGACGCCTTCGATCAGGGCAATGACCCAGGACATCTCCGCCTCGGCCTCGGCGTCCACCAGATCGCTGCCATAGGTCGGCCAATCGGTCAGCATCAGGAAGCCATCGCGTTTGCCCGTCTCGGCCCAGAGCTCTTCGGTGATGAAGGGCATGATCGGGTGCAGCAGGATCAGGCATTGGTCAATGACCCAGGCCATCGTTGCCCGCGTCTCGGCCACCACGGCGGCGTCCTTGGAATCGAACAGTGGCTTGGAGAATTCCAGATACCAGTCGCAGACCTTGCCCCAAACGAACGCATAAAGCGCGCTGGCGGCGTCGTTGAAGCGGTATTCGGTCAGCGCCTTGTCCACGTCTTCGCGCACCTTCGCCGTCTCACCGACAATCCAGCGGTTGAGCGTGGCTTTGGGCGTCGGGATGGTGCCATCCGAGCCGCAGGCTTCGTTCATCTCCGCAAACCGCGCGGCGTTCCACAGCTTGGTGCCGAAGTTGCGATAGCCGGTGATCCGGTCGACGCTCATCTTCAGCACGCCGCCGATGGAGGCCATGGCAGCATTGTTGAAACGCAAGGCATCCGCGCCGTATTGGTCCACGATATCAAGCGGATCAATGACGTTGCCGGTGGTCTTCGACATCTTCTTGCCCTTCTCGTCGCGGACGAGCTGGTGCAGGTAGACGGTGTGGAAGGGAATTTCGCCGGTCACGGTCAGCGACTGCATGATCATCCGCGCCACCCAGAAGAACAGGATGTCAGAGCCGGTGATCAGCACATCGGTCGGGTGGAAACGTTTCAACGCGTCCGTCTCTTCTGGCCAGCCGAGCGTGCCGAAGGTCCAGAGACCGGAGGAAAACCAAGTGTCGAGGACGTCGGGGTCGCGGAACATCGGGATGGTCATTGGCCCTTCGAAGGTGCGGATCGTACCCTCGTCCCTCGTGTCCATGACGTCGATATCCGCCTGCAATACCTTGGCCGCCTCGAAGCGGTCGGCGACGATGCGTATGGAATAGTCGTCCGGGAATCGCAGCTTTGCTTTCTCCAGCGCCTCTTCCTCGGTGGCGGCGCAGAGCGCAATCCAGTCTTCTTCGCCGGGCAGGTACCAAACCGGAATCTGATGCCCCCACCAAAGCTGGCGCGAGATACACCACGGCTCGATGTTCTCCAGCCAGTGGTAATAGGTCTTCTCGCCGCTCTCCGGGATGATTTTGATATCGCCGCCGCGCACCGCGTCCAGCGCGGGGCCAACGACCTTTTCAGCGTCAACAAACCACTGGTCCGTCAGCATTGGTTCGATGACGACCTTGGAGCGGTCGCCAAACGGCTGCATGATCGGCTTCGCCTCGACCAGCGGGACAAGTTCCTCCGTGCGATCCTCGCCGCCTTCTTCCGGGGCGACCGGCTTTTTTACCGGCTTGCCAAGGCGCGGGTCGGTGGCGACGGTCATCACGGCGAGACCCTCTTCGGTAATCTCCCTCACAACAGCGTCGCGGGCCTCAAAACGATCCAGACCGCGCAGATGATCGGGGACCAGGTTGACCGCATCGGCCTCCGCCTCCGTCAGGGTCCGCTTGCCCTGCGCGACCTCCATGGCGATCTGTGCGGCCTCCGCATAGGGCGCACCATCGGAGCGCATTTGCCCGCGCGTATCCATCAGGCGATACATCGGGATGCCGCCGCGCTTGGCGACCTGATAGTCGTTGAAGTCATGCGCGCCGGTGATCTTCACCGCACCGGAACCGAAATTCGGGTCCGGGTATTCGTCGGTGATGATCGGGATCAGGCGGCGGTGTTCCTTCGGACCCACCGGGATCTCGCAGAGCTTACCGACGATGGGCGCATAGCGTTCATCGGTGGTGAAGACCGCAACGGCTCCGTCGCCAAGCATGGTCTCCGGGCGCGTCGTGGCAATCGAGATGTAATCGCGCTCCTCCTCGAAGACGACATTCCCGTCCTCGTCCTTCTCGACGTAGGTGTAGGTGACGCCATCCGCGAGCGGATACTTGAAGTGCCACATGTGGCCTGCGACTTCGATGTTCTCGACCTCAAGATCGGAAATCGCCGTCTCGAAATGCGGGTCCCAGTTCACGAGGCGCTTGCCGCGATAGATCAGGCCCTTTTCGTACATGTCTACGAAGACCTTGATCACCGCATCGTGGAAGTTGCCCTCGTTGCCCGCAGGCGCGCCCGGTGCGCCCGACATGGTAAACGCATTGCGTTCCCAGTCGCAGCTGTCCCCGAGCCGCTTCATCTGGTCGATGATCGTGCCGCCGTATTGCGTTTTCCAGTCCCAGACATGGGAGAGAAAGTCCTCACGGGACATATCCCGCCGCGCCAGACCTTTCTCCGCCTTCAGCTTCTTCTCGACCTGAAGCTGCGTGGCGATGCCCGCATGGTCCTGACCCGGCTGCCACAAAGTGTCGAAGCCGCGCATCCGGTGCCAACGGACAAGGATATCCATGAGCGTATGGTTGAAGGCGTGGCCGACATGCAGCGCGCCGGTCACATTCGGCGGCGGCAGCATGATGCAGAAGCTGTCATCGCGCGATTTGTTCGCCCCGGCCCGGAAGGCCCCGGCCTTTTCCCATGCCTCATACAGGCGCGGTTCTGCGGATTTTGCGTCGAAACTCTTGTCCATCGCCATCGGTCATTTTCCCAATATTTGCTTGCTTTGGCAGATAGCGGGATGAGGCCGGGAATGAAAGGGCTTTGCCCTTGGATCGTGGGGATGGACGGGCCGGAAAAAGAAAACGGCGACGCTCAGGGAGGAGGAGAGAGCGTCGCCGTTCCATGTACGGGCACCCCAGGGAGGAGGAGAGGGGCCCCGATCCGAATTTTTGCGGCGGCTCCCAGGGAGGAGGAGAGGAAGCCGCCGCTCTGCATGTAGGCTCTCAGGGAGGAGGAGAGAGAACCCGCATGTCTCGAACCCGAAGGCCCGGTAAAAGCGCGGCAGCCACCCAGGGAGGAGGAGAGGGCTCTGCCGCTGTATGGCACCTTTCCCAGGGAGGAGGAGAGGGTCCGATGCCAATGCCGTGGACCGTCCGGTCCGAAATCTCGTGCGGCAGCTCCCAGGGAGGAGGAGAGGAAGCTGCCGCTTTGATGTCGATCCTCAGGGAGGAGGAGAGAGGATCTTCATCTTGTCGGGCCGTAAGGCCCGGTATTGAGCGCGATGACGTCAGGGAGGAGGAGAGACATCACCGCGATGGTCCCGAAGGGGTCAGGGAGGAGGAGAGACCCCGGCGGAATTCTTACATTTCGTAGGCCGCCTGATAGGCGACGCGGCGGATCATGGTCCGGTTCAGGCCGAGATCATTGAGTTCACGGTCGCTCAGGGACGCCAGCTCGCGGAAGGTCGTCTTGTAAACCTTGCGGCGGGAGAAACGAGCGCGCAGATCGCCTGTCAGCGTCGAGAAGAATGCCCCCAATCCGGAGGGAGCGCGGTTTGTAAGGTCGGTTGCGTATGCCATTGTATCGTGCCTCATTGGCCGGGTGTTACTGTCTGGTTGCGCTAAACATGGGGCAATTGCTGCACCTGCACAATAGACAGGGCGTCAATGCCGCTATGCAGCAAATGCATGGGAAGCAGAGGGGTTAAGTTTGTGTTAAGCTTGAAAAATGTGCACATTCTGGTGTCACGGTTGAGTTGACCTTAGGTTACAGCCACGTAATGCGGCAACACGCACAGAGGATGAGCATGGCAGAATTACTGGACGACGTTCGCAAAGCGCTTGAACGGCTTGAATTGCCGGACGGAGGAAACCTGATTTCCCGGGACATGATTCGAGCCCTGCGCGAAGAAACGGGTGCTGTGCGCTTTGTCATCGAAGCGCCAAGCCCCGAAATTGCCCGCCTGATGGAGCCGCTGCGCCAAGCGGCAGAGCGCGCTGTCGGGCAGGTGCCCGGCGTCACCTCGGTGAGCGCGGTGCTGACCGCACATGACGCGCCCAAGGCGCCCTCGTTGAAGATCGGCGGCCATGCCAAAGCGCAGGAAGGGCCGATGCGCCCGCCGGGCGTCAAGACCATCCTCGCCATCGGTTCGGGCAAGGGCGGCGTGGGCAAGTCCACCGTGTCTTCCAATCTTGCCGTGGCGCTGGCCCGCGCGGGCAAGCGCGTAGGACTGCTGGATGCGGATATTCACGGCCCTTCGCAGCCGCGCATGTTCGGCCTGACGGACAAGCCGCAAAGCCCGGACGGCAAGATGATCACGCCGCTCAAAGCCCATGGCGTCACGGTGATGTCCATTGGCTCGATGCTGGCCGAGGACAAGGCGGTGATCTGGCGTGGCCCGATGCTGATGGGCGCTCTGCAGCAGATGTTGATGCAAGTGAATTGGGGTACGCAGGATGTGCTGATCGTCGACCTGCCTCCCGGCACAGGAGACGTGCAGATGTCGTTGTGTCAGAAAAGCGAGGTCGCTGGCGCGATCGTCGTCAGCACGCCGCAGGACGTGGCACTGCTCGATGCGCGCAAGGCGCTGGACGCCTTTGCCACGCTCAAGACACCGGTGCTGGGGCTGATCGAGAACATGGCGGTGTTCACCTGTCCGCATTGCGGCAAGGACAGCCATATCTTCGGTCACGGCGGCGTCGCGGCGGAGGCGGAAAAGCTTGGCGTGCCGCTGCTGGCGCAATTGCCCATTGATCTTGAGACCCGGCTTGGCGGCGACGACGGCTGGCCGGTCGCACTGGGCGATGGGCCAATGGCGCAGGCCTACGCACAGCTGGCCGACAGGCTGATTCACGGCGGCATCCTGTAACGCCCGCCCCGGTGAGCTGCCGGTCCGAGATAAAGTCCCCGCGCGGCAGGATCACTGCGGCGCGCGGGGGCACAGTGCCGCTACTACACGATCGCAGGAAACCACCCAGAGGGTCTGGCCGGGATCAGCGGCGTCATTTCCGCCTTCTCCTGAACAAGAAAGTCCGGTGAACAAGAAAGTCAGGGGGGGCCGCCGGAAAAGAAACGGCGTCCCGAGGAAAACCGACTACCGGGCGATTCCCGATTCGGGCCGAAACCGTTCCTTTTGCTCACACGGCCTTTTGCAGCTGCAAGAATAGATCGGTCACAAGCGTCGCCGGATCGACATTGACGGCGCGAGCGTGGCGGGCACGGTCGGCGGCCTTCTGCGCCATGTCGGCCCAGCGTCGGGCGGCACGGACGTCCGGAGCGAGTTTGGGCAAAGCGGTGTGTTCGCCCGGCGCGGCCTCGGCTGCGGGCAGTTGTCCTGTGGCGCCGGTGCGGGCGATGCGCGCGGTCAGCAGGTCGGTCAATGTCAGCAGCAGGTCCAGCCGCTCCTCGCGTCCCTTTCCGCCGCAGCTGTCCGACAGGGCAAGCAATCTTGGACGGTCGAGGCTTGGCAGGCTGGAGAGTACGCCAAGCAGTTCGCGGTAGAGCGCAAGACCGTCAAGGTTCAGCAAGCGCACCGCCGCGCCGACGGAACCGCCAGCCAGTTCGGCCAGCGCCGCAGCGCCTGCGTCCGGTGTCTCTATGCCCGCCTGTGTCAGTGCCTCGGCCATCTGCCCGGCGTCAAGCGGGCCAAGCCGCAGTTCGCGGCAGCGTGAGCGGATCGTTGGTAACAGCCGGGCCGGCTGGTGCGAGATCAGCAGCAGCGTGGTGCGGGCGGGCGGCTCTTCGAGCATCTTGAGGATGGCATTGGCGGCCTGTACGTTCAGATCATCCGCAGCATCCACGATGACCACGCGCCGCCCGCCGTCAGCAGCAGAGAGCGCAAAGAAGTTCGCCAGCTTGCGCACCTCGCCGACGCGGATTTCTGCGGCCAGCTTGTCGCCCTTGTCGTTCGGGCCACGCCGGAGCAGAAACAGCCCCGGTTCGGAGAGCGCCATCATGCGGCGCGCCACCAGGTGTTCGGGGTCGATGTGCAGGCTTTCCGGCGGAGGCGGTGCGCCGAAAAGGCCGTCGTCCGCCTCTGGCGGCGTGGCCAGCAGGAACCGGGCTATGGCCCAGGCCAGCGTCGCCTTGCCCGTGCCGCGCGGGCCGGTGATCAGCCATCCGTGGTGCAGCCGCCCGGTGGTATAGGCCGTCAGGAAGTCGGCCTCGGCTCGCGGCTGACCGATCAGGCGCGGGGTCTCGCGCGGGTGCGGCGCACCGGGAACGCGGTCCGGTTCGGGCAGGGCGCTGTCGGTACTCATGACAGGTGGTCTTCGACGTGTTTACGGATCTCGGCGGCGACGGTCTCGGCGGAGTGGCCACCATCGACCACGCGAAAGCGCTTCGGGTGCGCATGGGCCAGTGCCAGAAAGCCGGTGCGCATCTGTTCCTGCAGTGCAAGGCCGAAGTCCTCGAAGCGTTCTTCTGCGGTGGCGCGGGATTTGGCACGGGGAAGGGCCTCGTGCGCGTCCATGTCGATGAGAATGGTAAGGTCCGGCTCGACCCCGATCATCAGCGCGTGCAGCGCGTCGACCTTGTCACGCAGGCCGGAGCGCCCCTGATAGAGGCGGGTGGAATCGGCGAAGCGGTCGCAGATCACCACGCTGCCCTTGTCCAGCGCTGGCCAGATCACCCGTTCGAGATGATCGCGGCGGGCGGCGGTGAACAGCAGCAGTTCGGTTTCGGCGGACCAGCGGTCCGGCTCGCCCTGCAGGACGAGCGCGCGGATTTCCTCTGCACCGGGGCTGCCACCGGGTTCGCGGGTCAGAACCACGTCGCGTCCGATGTTGCGCAGATGGTCAGCGAGGGCCTTGGTCTGGGTTGATTTTCCGGATCCGTCGATGCCTTCGAAGCTTATGAAAAGGCCGCGTTTTTTCACATGTTGTCCTGCGGTTGACCTGCGTCGGCGCCGCTGGGTTGATCCTGCAGGCGGGTGATGAGGTGTTTGCTCACGGTCATCATACGGTCCACGAAGCCGCCCGCCTCGACCGTGGATTTGGCAAAGAGCGGCACCCGGGTTTCCGGCAGCCCCTCTGGCGATATGATCAGCTCGGCCAACTGCTGCCCGGCCTGAATCGGGGCTTCGACGGGGCCGGTATAGACCACCTCGGCCTTCAGCCCGCCGGGCGTGGCGCGCGGTAGCAGCAGGGTGACATCCTTGTCCGCGACCAGCGCCACACTCTCCTGCGAGCCAAGCCAGACGTCAGCATCGGCGATCGCGCTGTCCTTGGTAACGATGGTCTGTTCGGCGAACTGCCGGAAGGCCCAGTTGACAATGCTTTCGGATTCCTCGGCGCGGGCCTTGGCGGTGTCGAGACCTGTGATGGCAAAAATCACCCGGCGTTCGCCCTGGGCCGCGCTGCCCACAAGACCATATCCCGCTTCCTGAGTGTGGCCGGTCTTGAGGCCATCGGCGCCAATGCCAAGGCCAAGCAACGGGTTGCGATTGTAGCGGTTCTGGCTTTCGTTTTCGTCGAAGAGGAATTCCTCCTGCGCGAACATCGGATAGAAATCTGGGAAGTCCTCGATGATATAGCGCGCCAGCAGGACCAGATCGCGCACGGACATGACATGGCCGTCGGCGGGCCATCCGTTGGCGTTCTTGAAGGTGGAAGAGGTCATGCCAAGCTGCTGGGCGCGCTGGGTCATCAGGCGGGCAAAACCGGCTTCGGTGCCATCGGGCGAGAGAGCCTCCGCGATCACGGCGCAGGCGTCATTGCCGGACAGCACGATGATCCCGCGCAGCAGGTCATCAACGGACACCCGTTCGCCCGCCTTGAGAAACAGCGTCGAGCCGCCGTAGTTCATCGCATGTTGCGAAACGCGCAGCTCCTCATCGAGGCGAAGGCGACCGTCGCGCACAGCCTCGAAGGCGAGGTAGAGAGTCATGAGTTTCGACATGGAGGCCGGTGGCAGGGCCTCATCGGCGCGTTTGGCCATAAGGACGGTGCCCGTTGTCTGATCCATGACAAAGGCGGCCTTGGCGCGGGTGTCGAAGGCGAACGCCTGGCTGGCCATGAGGGCCAGGGCGGCAACGCCAGTCAGAAGGCGACGGGGGAGGGCGGTCATGGGAATGCTCCTCTGGGGAATGCTCGAGTCAGCACGTTTATGGCCGATTGCGCCGGGGCTGTCACGCCGATGCGGCGGGGTTTTGCGCGTTCCGCGGCGGGACGGCCCTGTTGGCTGGACCGTGCAGCCTTTGGCGCTCTGTGGTGTGCAACAAAAAAAATCCCTGCGCTGAGGGGCGCAGGGATAAAATGTATCGCGAATGGGCGCGCCGGTTCAGTTCGTCACTGCATAGGCATCCGTGAACCCTGTGCCTTTGATCTTGGTAAGCAGGGCAGACAGATCGTCCTTGGTCTGGGCCGGGCCGACGATAACCCGCCAGAAGACCTTGCCGTTGGAATTGTGCTTTTTCACTGTCGGCACCATGCCTTCCTGGCGCATCGCGGTGGCGGTGTTCTTGGCATTCTGCTCGATCGAGAAGATGCCGATCTGCACATAAGGCTTGCTCAGCGCCGAAGGTTTCTTCGGAGCCGGGGCTGCCGCAGCGGCGGGTTTCGGCGCGGCGGGCGGCGTGACGGTGGGTTTGGACGGGGCAAGCGACGCGGTTTCGATGGCCGCGGAGGCGCCGGAAATGACCGGATCCTGTTCGGCGTCAGCCGGGGCAAGCGCGTTTTCCGCGACTTCGGGCGCGGCAGGGACCGCGCCTTCGGGGACGGGCTGAGCCAGTGGCTGAGGCGCGGGCGCGACTTCCTCGCGCTTGAGCGCCACAACGTTGAGATTGTTTGGCTGTCCGGCCAGCATGCCGAGCGCGGCAGCGGCATCCGAAGAGACCTGCAGACGCGGTCCCGGCGATTGACGCTCGCGGCGGAAAAGAGCGCCGATCACGAATTTTCCGTTGGTCTCATTGCGGATGATCACGCGGCCGGGCTCATCCACGTCCGGATGCGCAACCCAGACACCGCCAAGAGAGGGGCGGCCGTCCCAAAGCCCGGCTTCCTTCGCGTCGAAGATCTCCGGAGCCTCGATGTCACGTTCGATCGTCTCTTCGGTGCCGATCCCGCCGGTGGCCGCGCGCGTGACGGCCCCTTCGACATTCGCGTTCGACTTTCCCTGAAGGAAGGATGGCATCTGCCCATCGGCGCAGGCCGACAATGCGAAAAATCCAAGGATTAGCACTGAGTTACGCAGCGTTCTGCTGCGGAGTGCCAAGGTCCACCTGCTCATATCGTGCCTCTCGCCTTTTGTCCGCGGCGGTGCCGCGCCATATGCCGGGATCGTTTGGAAGATGTCCCGGTGTTGTTGCCTCGGTTCGGGCACTTTACGGCCCTTTTGAAGGCACAGTACCCCGATGCGGTTCATAAGAAAAGCCTGCTGACAAGAGGAGCGACGGATTTTCCCTTGACCGTGCGCTTTCAGAATCATTTTCGGGGCGCTATCAGGCGTGACACCGGAGGTTTGGCAGAGTGGTCGATTGCACTGGTCTTGAAAACCAGCGGGCGTGAAAGCGTCCCCAGGGTTCGAATCCCTGAGCCTCCGCCACTTGTCCTTGAGAAACGTTTCTCTCGATCCGGCTGGGGCCGGGTTTTTCCGTTATTTTAGAGGGTTATGAGGGAGGGGCTGAGCACCGGCCACCGGGCCAAGAGCGCCGGAAGCGGTCTCTCAGGGCCGATATTCTCCGAACCTCATGACTGCGCCGATTTGGTGATCAGCTTGCAACCGAATGAAATTGCTTAGATATTTCAGAATATGCAGCTGAACACTTCGACGGCGGTCGTGCTCTAAAGATGGAACACAGATCGAACCAGCACTGGTCAACTGTATCGGTGGAAACCAGGCCGCTTCAGTCATCGAGCATCGCTTTCTGCATTCCCCATGAACATGAGGAACAAAGGCCATCAAGGCTGTTTTAGTCTTCCGGATCACACTCGGTTTCGCATAGATCGCAGATCAACCGGTCCTCGTTGCAAAAGACGCATTTGCGATCCCAGCGACTCCAAGATTCTCGGTCGCAGATCGGACAAGTCGTGACCGAAGGCATTCCGCCATCTTTCGCGACAGAATAGGCCTCTTGATCGTTCACATCGCCAAAGGCTTTTCCGAACAAAGGTTCTCGGTCGATCTCTTCACCGCATTCAGCACACTCGAACCAGAGATTATTGAACGCCATGTTCTCAGTTTCAACACACCGGACCAGCGGCGACGAACAATGTGGACACCGCCTGCCTGACCGTCTGCTGGCTGAACGGGACGGCATCCTCGCCTGGGCGCTGCGAGGATGCCTCGAATGGCAGGAGACCGGGTTGCGGCCGCCCGAAGCGGTGATGGCGGCGACCGAGGATTACTTTGAGGCATGAGATGCGCTTGGACGCTGGATCGAGGAACGGTGTGAGACAGGCCCATCGCACTGGACCGGCTCGAGCGCGCTCTTTGCCAGCTGGAAGTTCTGGGCCGAGGCGAACGGCGAATACGCCGGTTCAATGAAGCGCTTCTCTGAAAGTCTTGGCGCTCGCGGATTCGAGAAACGCAACACCAGAAACGCCCGCGGATTCCAGGGAATCAAGGTTTGCGACAGCGATGATGACCTATTTGACCGGAGTTTAAAAATGCCAAAGAAATCAGACACCGCGACGGATGTGAGGGTCATACCCAAATAACCGTCACGCACGCATACGCGCGCCCGTAAAGAGTTACCAAACGACCCGTCACATCCGTCGCACCCGCCAGCGACTTCAAATCCCATGCTGAGGATGCATTGCCTCATCCCGTGCTCGCCCTTGGTCTCGGCACGGAGACCGGCTGGGCGTTGCGCGGCGCGGACGGGCTGATCGTCAGCGGAACCGCGTGTTTTCGGCCACGCCGCTTCGACGGTGGCGGCATGCGGTACCTGCGCTTCACCAACTGGATGACTGAACTCGACAGGCTTTCAGGCCCTATTTCTACGATCTGGTTCGAGGAAGTCCGCCGACACGCCGGCACCGATGCAAGCCACGTCTATGGCGGGCACATGGCCACGCTCACCGCATGGGCGGAGTTGCGCGGCATCCCTTACGAAGGCGTGCCCGTGGGCACCATCAAGCGTTTTGCCACCGGCAAGGGCAATGCGAAAAAGGCCGCCATGATCGAAGCGATCCGGCAGCGTGGCTTTTCTCCACAGGATGACAACGAGACCGATGCGCTCGCGCTCCTTCCGTGGGCCCTCGACTCGAAGGGCGGGCAGTGATGAACGCTCATGCGAATTCGCACAACTTGGTCTGGACCGCCGGCCTCGTGGAAGCCCGGTTGTCGGAGGCGGCGTTCGTGCTCAAACGGCTGCCGGAGCCACGCATGCTAGGGTACTTCAGGACCTGACCAGAGATCGTTCACAGTTTCGCGGACAAGGTCGGGCAAGAGCCCAGGAAAATCCGCGTGCTTCCATCGCCGCAATCCATCAGCAGGATGGAAGAGACGCTGACCTGGACCGCGGGGCTCGAGCCGCAAGACGGCAAGATCGTCTGGCTGCGGGCCTAACCGAGTGCACCTTGGTCGGCTTAGGCAAAAGGTGGTCCAAATGCCCGCGCCAGCGCGCCGGGTTGTCGCCCTCACGTATCCCCAGCGCCGACTCATGGTCGATCACTGCTTCGATCCGCCGACGTACGCGATTTGCGGTTTCTGGTTTCTTCGCTCAGATCGGTTTGAGCGCCACGACCACATCCGCCGGTTCAACCTTGGCGACCTGCACTTGGCCCAATCTTGAAAAGGCGTAGGCTGCGAGCGTTGAAGTCCATTGCGCCGCGTGCTTGGCGTTATTCCAGCCGGGACGCTTGCTTTCTATCAATTCCAGCGCGGCGTCGCGGAAGGTCTTGGGCTTGACCTGTTGATTCTTGGCGATGGGGTCTTCGCCATCGGCAATGAGCCGCAGCGCCTCAGTCGCCCGTTCTCGCGCCATGGCGAGGCTGGCATCGGGATAAGGGCCAAGCCCAAGATCACGTCGCCGTCCCGCCACGTGATAGCGCAGCACCCAAGATCGCGCGCCGGAAGGTTTGACGTAGAGGAAAAGGCCGCGCCGATCGCCATGGCATCCGGGCGAGGCAGCTTCCACCTTGCGAGCATTCAGCGGCATAGATCGTTGCCACATTTGTTCCCACACTTCATCTTGATTTCGGACAGGCAGGTGCGAACAGCAACGGGGGCGCATGGATTTTTATTGTTTTATCACAGTATAATATGTGGGTGAATCCAGACACGTAGGAACGTGGGAAAACGGTGGTTGTACGGATTATCCTCCGCCATTTTCCCCATTGCGAACCAGTCAGACCGCTCTGACGAGCACGAAATTTTTGCGTGTAGAGTGATTTTTGTTGAACTGGCCGAACCTCATAGGCGCGTCTTTGGGCCGAAACTGGGCTTGGAAACGGCCATCGGCCTGAGTTCTGTCGGATTGCCGCAAGGCTGACGTAGACCTCGACGCCGGCACCGGTTGTCAACAATGACAGGGTGACGGTGAGGGCTGCTTGTGGACGGTGTATCGTTTTTCGCCCCGAGCAAAGTCTTCCTTCCCCAACTGCCGGTTTGGGCACGTCGCTGCCCGGGAGCAAGATATATCCTGCGCCTATTTTCCTAGCCCCTGATGGGACTCGATGTGATCGGAGCCGTGCCCGACGTGGCCTGACCATCCGGAGGTGTGCGTGTGTTATCTGCCGTAGTTCCGGCTTTGCTCCTTGGTCTCGCCGATATGGATTGGATGCTCTTGCCAGCGTTGCCCGGGGTTTCACTGCTTTAGGATTGGTAAGGTTTCCTGTGCTTAATTGTCCGGGCCAAGTTCAGCCGCGATGCGATACAGGTTGCCCAATGCCGACGACTTTCAACGTTTTCAACCTCGGGACGTTTTCACAACTTGATGTCAACGAGACGGACAGTGTCGCCGAAAACGCTGGTCTTCTGACCGGTCAGACCTTCGGGGGGCCGGGCAATCCGCTCTACAATTCCATCCAGACCTTTGCGCCTGCGGGAAATGGCGCGACAACCGGCAGCGATCCAAACGTCTATGACTTCCAGGGTGCCAACGACCAGTTTTCGATAAACGGCGGCGGGCTTTACAACTTCGACTCGCTGGTCGTGATCGATGCGACTTTCACCTATGCAGACGGCACAAGCGGGAACGGGCTTGTGGCGGTCATTCAGGACGATGTCGGCAACACATTCATGACCGGATCGCATTTCCAGGATGTCCACCAGGACGCGCTTGAGGCGAAACCGATCCAATCCGTCACATTTGGCGCGGTTTCCAGCAACCATTCCGGTCTGATCGCAGACCGGGTGTCTCAGGATTTCCAACCTGTAATTGACGGCACCGGTGGCGACGACGTCATCTCGAATGGATATTCCGACCAGATCAGCGCCAATCAGACCGCGGCACAGGTTGACGACAGCGGAAATTATATTGACGCCGGAGCGGGGAACGATTTCGTATCCGCAGGCTCCGGCAACGATACGATTATCGGTGGTGACGGCGACGATACGCTGAACGGCAATGCCGGCGACGACTCCATCAGGGGTGGCGCAGGCAACGACACCATCAGCGGCGGGGCGGGAGCGGACACACTCTCAGGCGGCACCGGCGCCGATACGATCACTGGCGGCGCAGGGGCAGACAGCCTGTCTGGCGGTGACGGACAAGATGTCTTTGTCATTCAGGACGGATTTGGCGACGACACGATTGATGGTGGCGCGGGCGGGACCGATGTCGATACCATCGACCTTAGCCAGGTGACGGGTCCAATCACCATAAGCTATTCAGGCCCCGACGCAGGCACGATAACTGACGGCACCCACACCATTACGTTCAGTGAAATCGAGACACTGATCCTCAACGATCAGGCCAGTTTTGTCGATGGTGGTGCCGACACACGCTGGATGGCTGTGGTCGGCGGTGACGGAGATGACACCATCGTGGCCGGTGACGGCACCGACACCATCGAGGGCAACGGCGGCGACGATGTCATCGACGGTGGAGGTGGTGCGGATAGACTTGATGGCGGCGACGGGTCCGACACGTTTATCGTCCGTGACGGTTTCGGCGCGGATACGATTGTCGGTGGCGAGGCCGGCGTCGACAGCGACACCGTCGATCTGAGTGCTCTGACCACTGCCGCGACAGTGGACTATTTCGGCAATGAATCCGGGGAAGTATCCTCTGGTGCCGACACGCTTTCGTTTTCGGAAGTCGAGCGGTTCATTCTTACCGAGCAAAACGATTCACTGACGTCGGGCGCGGACTCGATTGGCGTTTACGCCGAGGGTCGTGGCGGCGACGATACCATGTGGGGCGGCGCGGGCGCTGACACGCTGCTGGGCGGCGAGGGTCAGGACGAGATCTATGCCGACAGCGGCGACGATCTGATCTACGGCGGCGCCGGAAACGATGATATCGGCGGGGACGCGGGTCGTGATACCGTCTTCGGCGAAGACGGCGACGACTATGTGCAGGGCGGCGGCGGTGACGACAGCGTTTCGGGGGGATCCGGCGACGACACGGTTCTGGGCAATTCGGGCGATGATGTCCTGTCCGGCGGTATCGGCAATGACGGGATGTCGGGCGGGTCTGGAAACGACACCTTTGTTTATGCGCCCGGTGACGGGGCCGACACGATCACCGACTTCAACATCGGAAACACCGGCGCGCTGAACGATGGTGACGCCACCAACAACGACTTCATCGACCTTTCCGCCTTTTACGACGACATTTGGGAATTGCGCGCCGACTTTGCCGATGACGGAATTCTCAATCAGTCGAACACCACCGATCTCGCGGGCAACGCAGTTGATTACTCGGACAATGCACGGTTTGCTTCCGGCGACAGCCTGACGTTTCAGGGCGCAAGCCAGAGCAGCTTTGCCGCCGACAACACAGGCGTCGTCTGCTTTGCCGCCGGTACACGCATCCTGACGCCCACCGGCGAGGTGCCGATCGAACGTCTCTGCCCCGGTGATCTGGTCTTGACCAAGGATAACGGCCCCAAGCCGGTGGTTTGGCGCGGGATGAGGCGTCTCGGGATCAAGGATCTGTCCCGCATGCCGGATCTCAAGCCAATCGAGATCAAACCCGGCGCTTTTGGCAATCACGACGCGCTTGTCGTGTCGCCGCAACATGGGGTCTTGGTCCGCCACGACAATAACGAGATAATGATCCGTGCAAAACATCTCGCCGAAATGCGTGGCGGGACGGCGCGCATCAAGAAAGGATGCCGCAGCGTGACATACTGGCACCTCTTGTTCGAGCGTCATGAGGTGATCTTTTCTAACGGCTTGCCCAGTGAAAGCTTCTTCCCGGGCCCGGAGGCGATCAAGGCGCTGGATAGGGGGGCCTATGATGAGCTGATCAGCCTCTTTCCCTCGCTGAGGCGCGCGCGGGAGAGAGACGCGTTTCTGCGAAGCTACGGGCAAACAGCCCGCAGTTTCTACCGGCGAAAAGAGATCCCGACGCAGCTGCGCGCGCTTGGATCGTGTTAGCCCTTTTTCATCCGACAGCGACGGAGTGTAATAGGCGTCGCCGCCAAAGGCGGTGAAGCCTAGACCCGCCCTTTGCCCAGACCGGCGAATCCCACAGGAACAAGTCCAGGCCTGCCGAGCGCGTCGCAGGCGTTCAACATGGCGCGCGGCTCCGGAGTTCGGCATTGTGAGGATTGACGGCGCGGGCCATGATACGGAGACCCGGTGGCTTCACGCGGTTCATCGTTGTCTCGTCGCGGCTTCGGCTGCCGGGGCGATTGCACCGCGGCGCACGCGCGGCCGTTTGCCTTGACCCCCAATCGGGCGCGGCTGCGGTCACTCCCGATCGGCGGTTCTTTCCGCAAGGCGGCGTTCGATGGCTTCGAGACGGACGAGCACGGCGTCGCGGTAGTTCTCGGTTGCGGCGTTGCTCTCCTCGGCGTGTGCTTCCTGCATGGAATTCACGATCAGACCGACGATCAGGTTCACCACGGCGAAGGTGGTCATCAGGATGAACGGCACAAAGAACACCCAGGCGTAGGGATAAACCTCCATCACCGGGCGCACGATCCCCATGGACCAGCTTTCCAATGTCATGATCTGGAACAGGGTATAGGCCGAGTCAAAGATCGAGCCGAACCACTGCGGGAAGCCGTCGCCGAAGAGTTTTGTCGCCATCACCGACGCGATGTAGAAGATCAGCGCCATCAGAAGGAAGACCGATGCCATGCCGGGCAAGGCCGTGACGAAGCCTTCGACCACGCGGCGCAGCGTTGGCGCAACGGAGATCAGCCGCAGCAAACGCAGGATGCGCAGGGCGCGCAGGACCGAAAGCCCTTGGGCGGCGGGGATCAGGGCGACGCCGACAATGACGAAGTCAAAGATGTTCCAGCCGGATTTGAAAAAGGACGGGCCGCGAGCATAGAGCTTGGCGGCCAGTTCCAGAACAAAGATCGCAAGGCAGACCTGATCCAGCGCAATGATCAAACCGCCCGCCGCCGCCATGGCCGCGTCGGACGTTTCAATCCCGAGGATGAGCGCGTTGAACAGGATTACGGCGGTGATCACATTGCGGGTGGAAGGCCGGTCGAGCAGGGCGCCAAGGCGCTGGCGGAAGGACATGTCTTCTCCAAATGATGGGCGCCCCTCTGCGGGCGGCGGTCGGCGGGCGATGAATTCCATTCGATGAAATAGCGATGAAGTCGGCCACGTTCAACGGGCTGGATCTGCGCCGTGCTGTTCGTCTATCCATTTGCGGCAAAGTGGATTTTGGGGACGGTTCAGCGGATGCACGCAAGAGCGGCATTCTGCCTCTGAGGAGGCAAGGCGGGGATGTCATGCTGCAATGCGGCAATATTTTCTTGACCGCTGCGGGCACCACCCTAACCTTAAAGGCGAGAGAGAGCCGGCATCGCGGGCTCTTCGAGCTGGCAAAAGGCTTTGATACGGACAAATCGGTGCGCGCCGTTCGGTATCGCGCCTACAGACCGTGATCCATGGGCCGATCGTGTCCGATCCGGTGCCCTGCCGCTCCGCGCCACATCGGCCGCCGGAGGATCGCTCGGAAAGACCGCAAATGGCCGAGACCTTGAAAGGAGCTCTGACCATGAAGGATTCCGAAGCGGATTCCAGATCACACAAACCTTGTGTTCCCTTTGGCCGCATTGCCGTTCTTGGCGCAGGCAGTTGGGGGACGGCGCTTGCCTCCATACTGGCGCGGAATGGTCATGACGTGCGGCTCTGGGCGCGGCGCCCGGCGCTCGCCGAGGCCATTAACAAGACCGGGATGAACGGCGACTATCTGGCCGATGTCCCCTTGCCGGAGAGCCTCACGGCGACGGCCTCCATCGCCGAGGCGCTGGCCGATGTGGACGCGGTGCTGATGGTGACACCGTCGTCCACGCTGCGCGCCATGTGCGAGGCGATCAAGCCGCATCTGCCCGACGCTGCGCCGATTGCGCTGGCCTGCAAGGGCGTGGAGCGGGGCACCGGATACCTGTTGTCCGAGGTTGTCACGGACGCCTTGCCGGGTCACCCGGTGGGCTGTGTCTCGGGGCCGACCTTCGCGCGCGAGGCCGCTCTGGATCATCCGACGGCCGCCACCGTGGCCTTTCCCTTCTCTTATGAAGACCGGCTGAACCCGGAAAAGAGCCCGGCGGCGCGGTTGGCCATGTCACTGTCGGGCGGGGGATTCCGGCCCTACGTGTCCGATGACCTTGTCGGCGTCGAAGTCGGCGGGGCGGTCAAAAACGTGATTGCCATTGCCTGCGGGATGATGTCCGGGGCGGGATTCGCCGAGAACACCCGGGCCGCACTCATCACCAGAGGCATCGACGAGATGAAGCTGCTGGCGCAGGCTTTGGGCGGCAAACGCGAAACGGTGACGGGGCTGTCGGGGGCCGGGGATCTGACCCTGACCTGCAGTTCGACAACCTCAAGAAATATGTCGCTTGGATTCCAGTTGGGACAAGGAACGGCGCGGGCCGCGTGCTTCGAGGGCCGTCCCGTCGTGGTCGAAGGCGAGGTGAATTCCGTGTCCGTGACAGAGCTGGCGGCGCGCGTGGGCGTCTCCATGCCGATTTGCGAAACAGTGAACGCGGTACTGCACGACGGCGCTGATCTGCGCGCGGCCTTCACGGCGCTTTGGGCGCGGCCCATCGAAGCGGAGCCCTATGCGCTTGAGCTGTCGCTGGCCCATCCTTCCCCCAATCTTCCGCTGCAATTCGGAGACACCTGATCCATGACTGTTCATAGCGTGCCGCGCCCGGCGATCGCCGCGCGGCGCTTTACCCTTGCGACCGATCTTGATGGCACGTTCCTTGGAGGCTCGGACGCGGACCGGCAGACCCTGTATCGCTGGATCGAAGACAACCGCGACAGCGTCGGCCTGATTTTCGTGACCGGACGCGATCCGGAATTCATCATGGAAATGTGCCGGGAGAAAGGGCTGCCATGGCCCGAATACGTTGTCGGCGACGTCGGCACGACCATCGCCCATGTGCGCAGCGATGGCCATGTGGAGCCGATCCCGGCGTTGGAAGAGGATATTGCGAAGATCTGGGGCGATGCGGGCGCGCGCGTCAAGGCGGCGCTGGACGGGCATCCCGGCCTCACGCTGCAGCCGACCGCGTTCCGCTATCGTGTAAGCTATGATCTCAACGCCGCCGCTTTTGACGACAGCGCCAAGTCATTGGTTGAGGATATGGGGTTTGACTGGCTCATTTCGGACGACCGGTACTTTGATGTGCTGCCCAAGGGTATCTCCAAGGGGCCATCCATTCGCCGCCTCGTGCAGCATCTGGAGATCCCGGAGAATGTCGTTCTGTGTGCCGGGGATACGCTCAACGATCTGTCGATGCTGGCCTCCGGTCTGCCGGCGGTGGCGGTCGGCAATTCGGAAACCGCGCTGATTACGGAACTTCGTGGCTGCAAAAGCGTTTACTCCGCACAAGCCCATGGCGCAGGTGGGATTATGGAAGCCATCAATGCGCTCAACCTTCACGAAGCCCCGAAGGGAGCCTGATATATGCCGTCCGATCTCGTGATCGTCTACCATCGTCAACCTTACGAAGAAGTCGTGGTGAACGGCAAAACCGAATACCGCGAAAACAAGAGCCCGAACGGCATCGTGCCAACTCTCAAGAGCTTTTTCGGGCGCGTCGACAAGGGATCCTGGGTCGCGTGGAAAGAGGCAGAGGACCCGGCGAACCCGGATTTCGAGCGCGTCATCGAGATTGATGACCAATATGGCAAATACACCGTGTCGCGCCTGCCGCTCACGGCGGAGCAGGTGTCGAGTTTTTATCATGTCTCGTCAAAGGAAGCGTTCTGGCCGATCCTGCACGGCTTCAAGGAGCGTTACAACTATGACCCTGTGGATTGGCCGACCTTTCGGGAGGTGAACTGGGCCTTTGCCGAAGCCGCCGCAAACGAGGCCGCAGAGGGCGCCGTGGTCTGGGTCCACGATTATAACCTGTGGCTGGTGCCGGGGTATTTGCGCACCTTGCGTCCGGACGTGAAGATCAGCTTCTTCCACCACACCCCGTTCCCCAGCGCCGATATGTTCAACGCTTTGCCATGGCGCAAGGAAATCCTTGAAAGCCTGCTGGCCTGTGACGTGGTCGGGTTCCACATTCCCCGCTATGTGAACAATTTCGTCTCGGCGGCGCGCTCGTTGCTGGAAGTGGAGACGATGAAGCGCGAGAAGGTCAAACCGGAGATGAACGCGGTGACCTCCGCCCTGTCGGAGCAATCGGTCGTGACCGAACTGGACTTTGAGGGACGGCGCATCCGGCTGCAGGCCAGCCCGGTCGGTGTCGATGTGGCCTACATCGAAACACTCGCCGCAAGCCCTGAGACAGAAGAGAAAGTCGCACAGATCAAGGCCGAGAAGGGCGATACCAAGCTGGTGCTGTCCGTTGGCCGGACCGATTACACCAAGGGCGGCATCGAGCAGCTTGAGAGTTTCGAGCGGCTGCTGGAAAGCAACCCGAATCTACGCGGCACTCTGCGCCTGATGCACGTCTCCGTCGCGGCGAATGCCAATATGACGGCCTATCAGGAAATCCAGGAACAGCTGGAGGCGCTGGCCGGGCGGATCAATGGCCGCTATGGCACATTCGAATATCAGCCCGTGGCGCTGATCTCGAGGCCGGTGCCGTTTACAGATCTCATCGCCTACTACCGCGCGGCAGAGGTGGCGTGGATCACACCGCTGGCCGATGGCATGAACCTGGTCTGCAAGGAGTTCTGCGCCGCGCGGACCGATGGCGACGGGGTGCTTGTTTTGTCCGAATTTGCCGGGGCGGCGGTGGAGCTCGGCGCGGCTGTGCCGACCAATCCGTTTTCCCACCGCTCCATGGACAGCGGCATTCTCTACGCGCTTGAGCTTCCCGAAGAAGACCGCCGGGGCCGGATGAAGGAAAACCGTGCCATGGTCGCTCAGCACGATGTCCGCTTCTGGGCAGAAGACCAGATGCAGGCGTTCGAGCGCAACACGGTCACGTCGGACGTCGCGGCGGAATAACAGACGATTGAGCGGGGGGTATCCCGCTCTGATCAAAGGGGCAGTGCGGTGTTGCGCACTGCTTTTTTTTTGGCGCAGCCCCCGGGGGCGCGCTGCGCTGACCCTCATGATCACCGAGCTGATTCAAATTTGTCACGCAGGTGTTGCATCGGCTTCGTAGGGCCTTGCGGACGGAACACGGCGGGGGCGGCACGGTGAGCGATCGCACGATTTTTCTATCGGATGTTCATCTTGGAACACGTGGTTGTCGCTCGGCCCTTCTTGTTCAGTTCCTGCAAAAGCACGATGCCGATACGCTGTATCTCGTTGGTGACATCTTTGACGGATGGAGCCTTCGGCGCGGCTGGCATTGGCCGGAAGGCCACAATGCCGTGGTCCAGGCGATCTTGCAAAAGGCGCATGACGGCACGCGGGTCGTCTTCATTCCCGGCAACCATGACGAGGTCATGCGCGGCTACTTCGGAGTGCATTTCGGCGGCATCGAGGTGAAGGCCGAGGATGTTTTTGTTTCGGCCAGCGGTCTGCGTTACCGGGTCGTGCATGGCGATGAGTTCGACACGGTGGTGATGAATGCCAAATGGCTCGCGCATCTCGGCGATCGGGCTTATTCGCTGCTGATCTGGCTCAATCCGAAGATCAATGCCCTGCGCCGTCTGTGGTCGCCGCGCTACTGGTCACTGTCCAAATGGAGCAAGAACCAGGTCAAGCAGGCGGTGAACTTCATTACAAAGTTCGAGGAAGTTCTGGCCGAAGACGCGCGTCAAAAAGGGTTTGACGGGGTGATCTGTGGCCACATCCACCACGCCTGCATCCGGCAGATCGGCGATATTCGCTATATCAACACCGGCGACTGGGTCGAAAGCTGCACGGCGGTCATCGAAAATCATCAGGGCGACCTGCGGCTGGTGGATTGGGAGGCGCGCAACAATCGAGAGCAACTGCTGAAACGGCGACAGCGGCGCAAGCACCGCAGCGCAGCCAACGGACAGAGCGAAAAGAGAATGGCATGAACGACACATCCGGCACCATCATTGGCGAAGCGGTTTACCAAAACCGGAGTTTTTCGTTCGGCACGCTGTCCGAACGCCTGTTTGCGCGACTGTTCCAGGGGCTTGTCTATCCGCAGATCTGGGAGGATCCGGTCTGTGATATGGACGCACTGGCGCTGTCAGAGCGTGACCACGTCGTCTGTATCGCCTCGGGCGGTTGCAATGTGATGTCCTATCTGACGGCCGCGCCGCGATCGGTGACGGCGGTGGATCTGTCGCCCTGGCATGTGCAGCTGACCTGGCTGAAGCTGGCCGCTGCGCAGCATCTTCCGGATCATCGGGCATTCTATGCGCTGTTCGGGCATGCGGACCGGGACGGGAACAGCGCCCTGATGAATCGTTACATCCTGCCTTACATGCCCCGTCCGGCGCGCGATTTCTGGAACGGGCGGGAGGGACTGCGCCCGCGCAAGGCCATGTTCGAGAAGGGGTTCTATCGCTTTGGCGTCCTGGGCCGTTTTCTCGGGCTGGTGCATCTTGTGGCGCGGATTGGTCGGGTGGATTTCGATCGGCTGCTGAAGGCCAATACACTGCGTGAGCAGCGCGCTTTTTTCGACGCGGAGATTGCGCCGCTGTTCCGCTCGCGCTTTGTGCGGATGATGGCGCGGCGCCGGGCGTCGCTCTTTGGTCTGGGCATTCCACCGGCGCAATACGACAAGCTTGCCGCCGATGCGGGGGGAGATATCCTGCCGGTTCTGGAGGCGCGCACGCGCAAGCTGTTCTGCGATTTTCCGATGGCGGAGAACTACTTTGCCTGGCAGGCCGCAAACCGCGCCTACAAGGCCGATGGAACGGGGCCGGTGCCGCCGTACCTTGAGGCGCGGCATTTCGAGACCCTGCGGGATGCGGCGGCGCGGGCCTCCGTTCATAATCTGGGGATCACGGATCTGCTGGGAAAGCTGCCCGCTGCGTCGAAATCGGCTTATGTGCTGCTCGATGCGCAGGACTGGATGACGGATGAGCAGCTGACCGCGCTCTGGCGCGAGATCACCCGGACCGCGATGCCGGGCGCGCGTGTCCTGTTCCGCACCGGCGGCGCGGCGGACATTCTGCCGGGCCGTGTGCCGGACGCGATCCTCGGGTGCTGGGACTATGACGCGGCAGCCTCTCGGGCGGCCTTTGACAGCGACCGTTCGGCGATCTACGGCGGTGTGCATCTTTACCGGTTGCGGGGCTGACATGAGCCATGCGGGCGATCACGGCGCGCTGATGGATGAGGTCTACCGCCGTCAGAGACGGATTTATGACGTCACGCGAAAATACTATTTGCTCGGGCGCGATCATCTGATCGAGCAGATGGATGTGCAGTCGGGGCAAAGCGTGCTGGAGGTGGCTTGCGGCACCGGGCGCAATTTGGCGGCGATGCGCCAGCGTTACCCGCAGGCCCGGCTCTTCGGGCTTGATATATCGGAACAAATGCTGCTGTCGGCACGGGCAAAGCTGGGTTCCGAGGCGGCTCTGGCGCGGGCGGATGCCTGCAAGTTCGATCCCGAAACGCTGCTCGGCGTGGACCATTTCGACCACATCGTGTTTTCCTACAGCCTGTCGATGATCCCGGATTGGCAGTCGGCGCTGAGCGAAGCGTTGCGCCATCTGGCGCCGGGGGGCACTCTGCATCTTGTGGATTTTGGCGATCAAAGCGCGCTGCCGCGCTGGTTCCGGCGCGGCCTCCTGATGTGGCTGGCGAAATTCCACGTCACGCCGCGCCCGGATTTGCCGGACGTCATGCGACGTCATGCCGGGGCCGACGATGGCCTTCGGCAAGACGCGCTCTATCGTGGCTACGCCACCTATGCCCGGCTCAGCCGACGATCAGCTGCTTGAGTTTCAAGGCCTCGTATTCCAGCGCGGTCAGCCGGTAGTTGACCACATCGCCAATGGTGATCATGCCGATGGCAAAGCCTTCGTCCATCACCGGCATATGGCGGAACCGGCCATCGGTCATGCGGCGCAGAACGCGCACCAATGTCTCGTCGCGGGTGGTCGTCTCCACCTTTGTCACCATCAGGTCCTTGACCGTTTGGGGCAGGGTGGTGCCGGGGGTATCGGCCAGGCGCCGCACGATGTCCCGTTCCGACAGGATGCCGGCGACCTCGCCTTGCGGATTCTTGATCAACAGCGCGCCGATGCGCTTGTCCCTCAGCACCTCGACCGCGTGGTGCACCGTGTCGTCGGGGCTGATCCAGAAGATGTCCCCGCCCTTGCTGTCGAGCACATGACCCACCGTCACCTCGGCCGCCGAAAGATTGGTTTCCAGCGATTGGCTGGTGGACTTTTCTTGCTCGTCATCGCCGCGGGTGGGGGACTGATAGGATGCAGGCATGGCTTTCCTCCGCTTGTACGCCTATCAGCGTAGTGCAAAACGCGGACGAGTAAACGGATTTGAGCGAAGGACGGCCTTAAGTTGATTGAATTTGTGCTGACACCCGCCACCGCAACGGTGATCTTCGTGATCGCCTGCTTTGCGGGCTACAGGTATCGCCATGTGTGGAAGACCGAAGGGCCGCGCTGGCAGCTCTGGGTCTATGGCGTCATTGCTGCCGCGGCGTTGTTGACGTTGGGATTTGTGCCAATGCAAGGGTAAGCGGCCTGAGCGTACGGGACCAAAGAGATCCATCCGAGCGGTCGGTTCAGCCCTGCTTTTCCATCTCGTCGAGCATTTTCTTTGCTCGGGGGCAGGAGGACAGCCGCTCCCGCAGGGGGCTGTCCGGGTCGATTTCCTTCTTGCAGACGAGGCAATGATCCGCATCGGAAATGGCGTTCAGCCCGCCGCAGCTGCCCTTGATCGTCCGTCCGCTGAACATCACGCCCACCGCCATGCCAGCCATGACAAGCGCAAAGAGGCCGAAGGTCAGCAGGAAGGTGGACATGGGGCGGGCCTTTCTGGATTCAGGCGGTCAGTGCCGCGAACCGGTTCGATGCGGCGGTTTTGAATCCAGATTTGGTTTCATCGCCCGCGCGGTCAACAAAGAGGACCGCCAGATCACGATCATTTGCGATTTTCATCCCGCGCTCGCGGCCAAGGACCAGCAGGGCGGTCGCCCATGCATCGGCCAGCATCGCGTTGTCGGTCAGCACGGTCACCGAAGCGGTATCGTGGGTGACGGGGCGGCCGGTGGTGGCGTCGATGATGTGCGAATAGCGCTGGCCGTCCGCTTCGAAGTAGTTGCGATAGTCGCCCGAGGTGGCCATGCCGAGGTCGGACAGGCCGACGACCTGCATGATGCCACGGTCAAAACTTTGTGGTGTCTCGATGCCGATTTGCCAAGGCTGGCCTTCGGGGTTGCGGCCCGCCGTCACCAGATCGCCGCCGATTTCGACCATGTAATCGGTGATACCAAAGGCGGAGATGGCACGGGCGACGTGATCAACGCCATAGCCTTTGCCAATGGCCGAGAGATAGACTTCGGCGCCGTCGTTGGTCTTGGTCAGGGTGTTGCCGCTCTGTGCGACCGAGCGTTCCTGACCGCAGCATCCCATGGCCTGCGCGATCTGCGCATCGGAGGGCAGGGCGCCGTGGCCCTTGCCGGCGCCAAAGCCCCAAAGGTCGATCAGCGGACCGACCGTCACGTCAAAGGTGCCCATCGAGGCGCGATGCACGTCGGAGGCGGCCTGCATGACTTCGGCCAATTCGCGCGACACGGTCAGGCTTTCGCCCTTGGCGGCCGCATTGAAGCGCGAAATCTCGGAGGTGGCATCCCAGTTCGACATCTGGGCGGTGACGTCGGAGAGCGCGCCGTCGATGGCGCCCTGAAGCGCGGCCTTGTCGACTGACTTGCCGTGGTCCACCGCCACGATGTTATACCCGGTGCCCATCGTCAGTCCGGACAGCTCCAGCACGGACCAACCCGGCTTGCAGGCTGCAAGAGCAAGCGGCATGATCATGAAGCTGCGGCGAGAAAGGAGAAGAGGGTTTGTCACGGGCCTACTCCGGATATGCTATTGAGTGGTCAACTGGCGTGTTTGCCCGCTTCTGGGGCAGAATGGCATTGGGTTCAACACTGAATCGAAAAATGTGACCGGAAACGCCTTTCAAACCCGGCGATGCTGTCGCATAAGGCGGCGAATACGAAGGACAGGACTCAAGACGTGCAGCAACATTCGTTGAAAAAGGGTCTGGATGTTCCGGTGCTGGGGGCACCTGACGCCACGACCATCGAGGCCGCAACCGTCGGAACCGTCGCGATTCTGGGACAGGATTACATCGGTCTGAAGCCGCGCCTCGCGGTTCAGGAGGGCGATATCGTCGCCGCCGGTGCGCCAATCCTTGCCCATAAGGATACGCCAGAGGTGGTGGTCACAGCGCCGGTGTCCGGCCGGATCAAGGCGATCAACCGAGGCGCGCGCCGGGTTCTCATCAGCGTCGAGATCGACGTGATCGAGGACGCCGCCGAGCCGGTGGATTTTTCGGGTACAGGGGATGACAGCACGCCCGATGGCGTCGCCGCCAAGCTCTGTGCCGCCGGGCTCTGGACCTCGTTCCGTACGCGTCCCTATTCAAAGGTGCCCGCGTCCGATGCCCGCCCCGCGGCAATCTACGTGACCGCGATGGACAGCGAGCCGTTGTCGGCGGATGCGGCGCAGATCATCGCGGATGACCCCGAGGCCTTCTCGCGCGGTCTCGCGGCGGTGGCGTTGCTGACCGAGGGCAAGACATACCTGTGCCACGAAACCGGCGCGTCAGTGCCGGGTGGAGATGTCGCCGGAGTCGAGGTGGCCACCTTCTCCGGCCCGCACCCCGCAGGTCTGGCCGGCACGCACATGCATTTCCTTGAGCCTCCGACCTCGGACAAGGCCGTCTGGACCATCGGCTATCACGATGTCATCGCCATTGGCCGCCTGTTGGCCACAGGCCGGATCGACAGTGGCCGCATCATCGCCCTGACCGGGCCGATGTGCGCGCGCCCGCGTCTGGTGCGCACGGTCGCCGGGGCCTCCATGCTGGATCTCTGCGCCGAGGACCTGAAGACCGACACTCCGTTGCGGATCATTTCCGGATCGATTCTGAGTGGCAAGGCCGGGGAGGGCGCCACCGCCTATCTCGGGCGCTATGCGCGGCAGATCACCCTGATCGAAGAGGATCACAAGCAGATCCCGCTTGGCTGGATTCGGCCAATGCCGTCGAAATTCGCCTTTCAGCCGGTGCTTGGCTCTGCCTTTGCGAACAAGCTTTATGCTTTGACATCCAACCTCAATGGTGGCCGCCGCGCCATGGTGCCGATCGGCACCTTCGAGCAGTTGATGCCGCAGGATTTCCTGCCGACTCAGCTTCTGCGGTCGCTGTTGGTGATGGACACGGATACGGCCCAGGCGCTCGGCGCGCTGGAGCTGGATGAAGAGGACGTCGCGCTTTGCGGCTTTGCCTGCCCCGCCAAGTATGAATACGGCATCGCTCTGCGCGACAGCCTCACCAAGATCGAGAAGGAGGGCTAGGCCTTGGGTCTTCGCAGTTTCTTCGACCGTATCGAGCCGCACTTCGTCAAGGGCGGCAAGTACGAGCAGTATTTCCCCATCTACGAGATGGTCGAGAGTTTCGTCTATACGCCCAAGACGGTGACAACCGTCGCGCCCCATGCGCGCTCCTACATCGATATGAAGCGGATCATGACCTATGTGGTCCTCGCCACGATCCCCTGCATCTTGATGGGCCTGTACAACACCGGCCTGCAGACCAATCTGGCGATTGCCGAATACGGCCCGTCCGGTTGGCGCGCGGCCTTGATTGACGGCCTCGGCATCGGTTTCAACCCGAACAACCCGCTGGCGAACATGCTGCACGGGCTGACCTATTTCCTGCCGATCTATATCACCACGCTGGTCGCGGGCGGCATTTTCGAGGTCGTCTTTGCCACCGTGCGCAAGCATGAGGTCAACGAAGGCTTCCTCGTGACCTCCATGCTGTACACGCTGATCATGCCCGCCACCGCGCCGCTTTGGCAGGTGGCTCTGGGCATCATCTTCGGCGTGGTCATCGGCAAGGAAGTCTTTGGGGGCACGGGGAAAAACTTCCTCAACCCGGCGTTGGTCGGTCGGGCGTTCCTCTATTTCGCCTACCCTGCGCAGATGTCCGGCGACAGCGTCTGGACGCCGGTTGATGGCTTCTCCGGGGCGACCGCGCTGGCGATTGGCGCCTCTGACGGCTATCAGGCGCTGCCCGAGCGCGGCATCGACTGGATGGACGCCTTTATCGGCACCATTCAGGGGTGCATCGGCGAAACCTCGACCCTTGCGGCTCTCATCGGTCTGGCCTTCCTTCTTGTGGTCAAGATCGCGAACTGGCGCCTGATCGTGGGCTGCCTTGGCGGCATGATCGCCTTCTCGACGCTGCTGAACCTGATCGGGTCGGATACCAACCCGATGTTCGCAATGCCGTGGTATTGGCACCTTGTCGTTGGCGGCTATGCCTTTGGTCTCGCCTTCATGGTCACGGAACCGGTCTCTGCCAGCCATACCAACGTGGGCCGCTACATATACGGTGCCTTGATCGGGTTCATGGTTGTGATGATCCGCGTCATCAACCCGGCCTTTCCCGAAGGCATGATGCTCGCGATCCTTTTCGGGAATGTCTTTGCACCGCTGATCGACTACTTCGTCGTGCAGGCCAACATCAAACGGAGGGCCAAGCGTCATGCCTGATAATCAGGAGAAGAAAGGCCCGATCGGCCGTTTCCTCGATGCGCCACCCGATAGCGTGGGCAAGACGGTCGCCGTTGCTGTCGCGCTCTGCCTTGTCGGCTCTATGGTGGTGTCGGCCGCCGCTGTGGCCCTGCGCCCGGTTCAGGCGGAAAACCAGCTTCGCGACAAGCGGGTCAACATCCTGCAGGTGGCCGGTGTCTACGATCCGGCGACCCCGGTGAACGACGCCTTCGCCAGCTTCGAGCCGCATGTGCTCGACCTGTCGACCGGTGAATTCACCGATCAGTTCGAGATCGAAACCTTCGACCAGCTGGCAGCCAAGGACGATCCCGCGATTGTCCGCGCGCTGGATGAGGACCCCGCGGGACTGGGCGGCTCGATGCAGTCCTATCGCATGGTTTACCTGCTGCGCGATCAGGCCGGCGAAATCGACAAGGTGATCATGCCGATCGAAGGCTATGGCCTGTGGTCCACGCTCTATGGCTTCATCGCGCTGGAAGAGAACGGCAACGATATTTTCGGGCTGCAATTCTATCAGCACGGCGAGACACCCGGCCTGGGCGCCGAGGTGGACAACCCGCGCTGGAAAGCCCTGTGGAACGGCAAAAAGCTCTTTACCGACGACGGCACACTGGCCATCACCGTGGCCAAGACACCGCCGCCGCAAGGGCAGGACTACTACGTCGATGCATTGGCCGGGGCGACGCTGACCTCGGCCGGGGTGAACAACCTGGTGCGGTTCTGGATGGGCGAGGCCGGATACGGCGCCTTCCTTGAGCGCCTCAAAGCAGGAGAGGTTGGCTGATGGCACAGACCTATCGTTCGCAACTTGTCGATCCGCTGATCGACAACAACCCGATCACGCTGCAGGTGCTGGGCATCTGTTCGGCGCTTGCGGTGACCTCCTCGATGCAGGTGGCGCTGGTCATGTCGCTGGCGGTGACGCTGGTGACCGGGTTTTCGTCGATGTTCATCTCGATGCTGCGCAACCAGATCCCGAGCTCGATCCGGATTATCGTGCAGATGGTCGTGATCGCCTCACTGGTGATCGTGGTGGATCAGTTCCTCAAGGCCTATGCCTACGAGATTTCCAAGACGCTGTCGGTCTTTGTCGGCCTGATCATCACGAACTGCATCGTGATGGGCCGCGCCGAGGCCTTCGCCATGAAGAACCCGCCGGTGGACAGCTTCATCGACGGCGTCGGCAACGGGCTTGGCTATGGGCTTTTGCTGATGATCGTGGCGTTCTTCCGCGAGCTTTTTGGCTCCGGTTCGCTCTTTGGCATCACCATCTTCGAAACCGTGAACAATGGCGGCTGGTACGTGCCCAACGGTCTGCTGCTGCTGCCGCCGTCGGCCTTCTTCGTCATCGGGCTGCTGATCTGGGCTGTGCGCACGTGGAAGCCGAAACAGGTCGAAGAGCGTGAGTACCGCATCCAGAACGTGGAGGCGCACTGATGGAAGGTCTGATTTCCCTCGCGGTCAAAGCGGTTTTCGTCGAGAACCTCGCTTTGTCCTTCTTCCTTGGCATGTGCACCTTCCTTGCCGTGTCGAAGAAAATCCAGACGGCCATGGGTCTCGGCATCTCCGTCATGGTGGTGCAGGGCATTACCGTCCCGGCGAACAACCTGATCCTGACCTACCTGCTCGCCCCCGGCGCGCTGGCCTGGGCGGGCTTCCCGGATGTGGACCTGACGTTCCTTGGCCTGATCTCCTATATCGGGGTGATCGCCGCGATCGTGCAGATCCTCGAAATGGTGCTCGATAAGTACTTCCCGCCGCTCTACAACGCGCTCGGCGTGTTCCTGCCGCTGATTACAGTGAACTGCGCCATCCTCGGTGGCTCGCTGTTCATGGTGGAACGCTCCTACGACTTTGCCGAGGCGGCGACCTACGGTGTCTCTTCCGGCTTTGGTTGGGCCCTGGCGATTACCGCCATGGCGGGCGTGCGCGAGAAGCTGAAGTACTCGGACATTCCCGACGGCCTGCAGGGCCTCGGCATCACCTTCATCACCGCGGGACTGATGGCCATGGCCTTCATGTCGTTCAGCGGCGTGAAACTGTAAGCGGAGGACCCGATCCATGATGACTTTCGGACTTGGCGTCTTTCTTTTCACGCTGATCGTTCTGGCGCTGGTGGCGATGATCATCGCGGCGCGCTCCAAGCTGGTCAGCTCGGGCAACGTCAACATCACCATCAACGGCGAAAAGACCATTTCGGTCCCCTCCGGCGGCAAGCTGCTGCAAACCCTCGCGGGGCAGAAAATGTTCGTGCCCTCCGCCTGTGGCGGTGGTGGCACCTGTGCGCAATGCCGCGTGCGCATCCATTCCGGCGGCGGTTCGATCCTGCCCACGGAAGAAAGCCACATCACCAAGCGCGAGGCCGCCTGCGGCGACCGCCTGTCGTGTCAGGTGTCGGTGAAGCAGGATATGGAGATTGAGGTCCCCGAAGAGGTCTTTGGCGTGAAGAAGTGGGAATGCACGGTGCGTTCCAACGAAAACGTGGCGACCTTCATCAAGAACCTCGTTCTGGAATTGCCCGAAGGCGAGGACGTGAAGTTCCGCGCCGGCGGCTATATCCAGATCGAAGCGCCTGCGCACAAGCTGTCCTACAAGGATTTCGACGTCGAGGACGAGTATCGTCCGGATTGGGACAAGTTCAATCTGTGGCAGTATGAATCCGCCGTGGACGAGCCCATTGAACGGGCCTACTCGATGGCGAACTACCCGGACGAGAAGGGCCTGATCATGCTCAACGTCCGCGTGGCTTCGCCGCCTCCGGGCTCGCAGGGCATCCCGCCGGGGCAGATGTCCTCCTACATCTTCAACCTCAAGCCCGGTGACAAGGTCACCATCTCCGGACCGTTCGGCGAGTTTTTTGCCCGCGACACGCAGAAGGAAATGGTGTTCATCGGTGGTGGCGCGGGCATGGCCCCGATGCGCAGCCACATCTTCGATCAGCTCAAGCGCCTTGAGAACCGCGATCGCAAGATCACCTTCTGGTATGGCGCGCGCTCCAAGCGCGAGATGTTCTTTGTCGAGGATTTCGATCAACTGGCCGAGGAATTCGACAACTTCGAATGGCACGTGGCCTTGTCCGATGCGCTGCCGGAGGATGAGTGGACGGGGTACACCGGCTTTATCCATAACGTTCTTTACGAGGAATACCTCAAGGATCACCCGAACCCGGAAGATTGCGAGTTCTACATGTGTGGCCCGCCGATCATGAACCAGTCGGTGATCAACATGTTGCTGGAGCTGGGCGTGGACCGCGAGGACATCATGCTCGACGACTTCGGCGGCTGACCGACGCGCGTAAATGCGATAGGAAAGGGGGCCTTTGGGCCTCCTTTTTCGTTTCCGAGATGGGGGCCGCTTTTCAAACGGTCAGATATAGCCGTTCGAGCGGAAGGAGAATTCGCTCTCCTTGCCGATGATCACATGATCATGCACCGTCACCCCGATCACCCCGACAGCACTGACGATCTGCTCCGTCATGTCGATATCGGCGCCGCTTGGCGTGGTGTCACCGGACGGGTGGTTGTGCACGAGAATGATCGCCGTGGCATTCAGTTCAAGCGAGCGTTTTGCCACCTCTCGGGGGTAGACCGGCACGTGATCCACCGTGCCCTCTGCCTGCTTTTCATCGGCGATCAGCTTGTTCTTGCGGTCGAGATACAGGATCCGGAACTGCTCCGTATCGCGATGCGCCATGGCGGTGCGGCAGTAGTCGATCAACGCATCCCAGGAGGAGAGAATATCGCGTTTGAGCGTCTTCGCCTTGGTCATGCGGTGCGCCATCGCCTCGGCGATGCGCAGTTGGAGAAAGACCCATCGGTCCGCGCCCGGCACCTGCAGGATGCGGTGTTCAGAGGCGGCAATGACGCCGCTCAGATCGCCGAACTCAGCCAGAAGGCGCTTGGCCAGGGGTTTGACATCGATCCGTGGAATGGCGTTGAAGAGCAGAAGTTCCAGCACCTCATACTCCGGCATCGCTTCGTGCCCGCCTTGCAAGAAGCGTTGCCGCAGACGTTCGCGGTGGCCGTGGTAGTGCGGGCGCGTGTTGCCGCGGTCATCCGTGATCAGTCCGCCGCCCGCGGCATTCTTGGCCGAGAGCCGCTCCCGGTGCAGATGTCCCGGCTGAAATGCGGGGCGCGCGTCGGCCCCAGGCGGCGGCATTCGCGCCTCCAGATCCCGCAAGCCGTCCATCGCCGCATCGGAAAAGCCGGGCGTTGCGGCGGTGCCGCGCGGTTGCGTATAGCCCCTATGAGCCGGACCCTTCTTCGGCGCGGGTTTGTTCTTGCGAACATAGTCGAGATGCCGGGCGATCCAGGCTGGCATACCGGCACCACTCATCCGGCGCAGCCTGCGTGCGGAGAGCGGAAAGACAGTGTTTCACATGGTTTCATATGGAATCAGTGCAATGCGTGGTTCGTCCTCGCGACAAGCCTGCGGCGGCCAAGGTTAATTTGTCGTAAACGGTTTGGCGACCTGCCGGTTTGGTGAGGTCAACCGGCCACGTCGATGGTGGCTTTGACCGCGCGTTTCCAGCCGGCGTATTTGCGGGCGCGGGCGTCTTTGTCCATGTTCGGATCAAAGTGCTTTTCCGCAGACCATCCGGAGGCAAATTCCGCCATATCCGGCAATACGCCCGCCTGTCGCCCGGCCAGCCATGCGGCGCCCATGGCGGTGGTTTCCAGCACCTCGGGCCGTTCCACCGGCGCGCCGATGATGTCCGAGAGGAACTGCATCGCGTAATCGGATGCGCTCATGCCGCCATCGACGCGCAAAGCGGTTTGCCGCGCTTCCGGCCAGTCGGCGGTCATCGCCTCCAGCAGGTCGCGCGTCTGGTAGCCGACGGATTGCAGCGCCGCACGGGCGAACTCCTCCGGTCCGGACCCGCGCGTGAGGCCGAACATGGCACCACGACATTCCGCGTTCCAGTAGGGTGCGCCAAGCCCGGTGAAGGCGGGAACACAGATCACCTCCTGTGCGTCGTCGGCCTTTTCCGCCAGCGGCTGTGTTTCGGAGGCGGAACGGATGATCTTCAGCCCATCACGCAGCCATTGCACGACCGCTCCGGCGATGAAGATCGAGCCTTCGAGCGCATAGGTCGGCTTGCCGTCAAGCTGGTAGGCGATGGTGGTCAGAAGGCGGTTCTGGCTTGTCACCGGCGTGTCGCCGGTGTTCAGAAGGGCAAAACAGCCGGTGCCGTAGGTGGATTTGAGCATGCCGGGTTCAAAACAGGCCTGACCGATGGTGGCGGCCTGTTGGTCCCCTGCGACGCCAAGGATCGGGATCTCCGCCCCGAACAGATCGGCGCGGGCCATGCCGAAATCGGCAGCGCAATCCTTGACCTCGGGCAGCAGGTTCATGGGGATGCCCAGCATATCGCACATGGTCTGTGACCAGCGGCCCTTGCGAATGTCATAGAGCATGGTGCGTGCGGCATTGGTTGCGTCGGTGACGTGCTGCGCCCCGCCGGTCAGTTTCCAGATCAGCCAGGTATCGACGGTGCCAAAGGCCAGCTCGCCCGCCTCGGCCCGCGCCCGGGCACCCTCGACGTTATCAAGCAACCAGGCCACCTTGGTGCCGGAAAAATACGGGTCGAGCAGCAGGCCGGTGCGGTCTGTGACCGTCTGTTCATGTCCCTCTGCCTTCAGACGCTGGCACATTTCGGAGGTGCGGCGGTCCTGCCAGACGATGGCGTTGTGGATCGGTTGCCCGGTCTTGCGGTCCCAGATCAACGTGGTCTCGCGCTGGTTGGTGATGCCGATCCCGGCAATATCCTTGGCTTTCAGGCCAGCCTTTTCCATCACGCCGCGGCAGGTTGCGGCGGTCGTCGTCCAAAGATCGGCGCAGTCATGCTCGACCCAGCCGGAGGCAGGGTAATGCTGTTCGAATTCTTCCTGCGCGGTGGCGACGATCTTCAGCGTGCTGTCAAAGAGGATCGCGCGGCTCGACGTGGTGCCCTGATCGATGGCGAGAATGTGAGTCATGGGGTCTCCTCCCTGGATTGGCCGGGATTTTACCGGTCCGCCTTGTGTGGAAGTGTCTGTGAAAAAGGGAAAAAAGAAAAGGCCGAGGCCCTTGTTCGGGGCCCCGGCCAAAATCTCAGCGGATTACTGCCAAGATTTGATCAGCTCGTCATAAGAGACGGTCATCGGCTCTTCGTCCTCGTTGTCCAGCTTCGCCTTGGGCGATCCGGGCTGGGACAGCCAGTACTCGGGGTCCTGCTCTTCGTTCAGTTTCGGACCGATGTCGCCCTGGATACCAGCACGCTCAAGACGCTCCATCACCCGTTCCTGATCCGCGCAAAGGGCGTCGAGGGCCTCCTGCGGGGTTTTGGCACCGGACATTGCGTCACCGATGTTCTGCCACCACAGCTGTGCCAGCTTCGGGTAGTCAGGCACGTTGGTGCCGGTGGGCGACCATGCAACGCGAGCCGGGGAGCGGTAGAATTCCACCAGGCCGCCAAGTTTGTCGGCGCGCTCGGTGAAGCTCTCGTGCTGGATGGTGCTCTCGCGGATGAAGGTCAGGCCAACGTGGGCCTTCTTCACGTCGACGGTCTTGGACGTCACGAACTGGGCATAGAGCCAGGCCGCCTTGGCGCGATCCACCGGGGTGGATTTCATCAGCGTCCAGGAACCCACGTCCTGATAGCCGATCTTCGTGCCTTCTTCCCAGTAGACGCCGTGCGGGGAGGGGGCCATGCGCCACTTCGGCGTGCCGTCCTCATTCATCACCGGCAGGTCAGGCTTGACCGTGTCGGCGGTGAAGGCGGTGTACCAGAACATCTGCTGGGCGACGTTGCCCTGCGCCGGGATCGGGCCTGCCTCGGAGAAGGTCATGCCAGCCGCCGCCGGGGGCGTGTACTTTTCCAGCCATTCGATAGCCTTGGTCACAGCATAAACAGCGGCCGGGCCGTTGGTGGCGCCGCCACGGGCGACACAGGAGCCAACCGGCTGGGACTGCTCGTTCACACGGATGCCCCATTCGTCCACCGGCAGGCCGTTCGGTTCGCCCTTGGATCCGGCACCGGCCATGGACAGCCACGCATCCGTGTAGCGCCAGCCAAGGCTCGGGTCTTTCTTGCCGTAGTCCATGTTGCCAAAGACTTCGCCTTCGACGCCCATGTGCGACAGGTCGCGACCGGTGAAGAACTCGGCGATGTCTTCATAGGCCGACCAGTTGACCGGAACGCCGAGGTCATAGCCATAGGCTTCCTTGAAGTCCGCCTGGTTCTTCTCGTCGTTGAACCAGTCGTAGCGGAACCAGTAGAGGTTCGCGAACTGCTGGTCGGGCAGCTGATACAGCTTGCCATCGGGGGCTGTCGTGAAGCTGATGCCGATGTAATCGTCCAGATCGAGGCCCGGGTTGGTCACATCCGCGCCTTCGCCGGCCATCCAGTCGGTCAGGTTGCGGGCCTGCTGATAGCGCCAGTGGGTGCCGATCAGGTCAGAGTCGTTGATGTAGCCGTCATAGATGTTCTCGCCGGACTGCATCTGGGTTTGCAGCTTTTCGACAACGTCCCCTTCGCCGATCAGGTCATGGGTGACCTTGATGCCGGTGATGGCGGTGAAGGCGGGGGCCAGAACCTGGCTTTCGTATTCGTGGGTGGTGATGGTCTCGGAAACCACCTTGATTTCCATCCCGGCCATCGGCGCGGCGGCGTCGATGAACCATTGCATTTCAGCTTCCTGCTCCTCGCGCGTCAGCGCGGACAGCTCACCGATTTCGCTGTCGAGGAACTCGGTTGCGGCGGCCATATCGGCCCACGCACCCGAGCCGGACAGGCTCAGTGCCACCGCCAGTGCGGTGGTGGATTTCAACGTGAAGTTCATATTGGTTTCCTCCCTTATGTGAACTTTCGTTTGTCTTCAGCGCCGCCCGGACGACCGGAGAGCGCCGGTTTGGCTTACACCCAGCGGAACACAGCTGCGGCGTAGACAAGACAGGCGGCCAGCGCCCAGGGCTGGGTGTCCGGGCCGATGAGGCCAAGCCACGCCAGATTGATAAAGGCGCTGCCGAGCAGGGTGATGAACAGACGATCCCCCCGCGTTGTTTCAATCCGCAGAATACCCACGCGCGGGGTTTCCGGGAATTTGATCGCAAGCACCGTGAAGGTGATCAGCAGGCTCGCGATCACCATGAAGAAAATCGCGGTCGGCCAGGTCCATGCCATCCAGTCCATGAGTTTTCTCCTTATACCCGCCCGAGGGCAAAGCCCTTGGCGATGTAGTTGCGCACGAAGTAGATCACCAAAGCACCGGGCACGATGGTCAGGATACCAGCTGCGGCCAGCACGCCCCAGTCGATGCCGCTGGCCCCCTGGGTGCGGGTCATGATCGCGGCGATGGGTTTGGCATCCACGGTGGTCAGGGTGCGCGAAAGCAGCAGCTCGACCCAAGAGAACATGAAGCAGAAGAAGGCCGCGACGCCGATGCCGGAAGCAATGAGTGGCATGAAGATCTTCACGAAGAAGCGCCCGAAGCTGTAGCCGTCGATATAGGCGGTCTCGTCGATTTCCTTCGGCACGCCGCGCATGAAGCCTTCGAGGATCCACACCGCCAGCGGCACGTTGAACAGGCAGTGCGCCAGGGCAACGGCGATATGCGTGTCAAAGAGGCCAACGGAGGAATAGAGCTGGAAGAAGGGCAGGGCAAACACGGCAGGCGGCGCCATGCGGTTGGTCAGCAGCCAGAAGAACAGGTGCTTGTCACCCAGGAAATGATAGCGCGAAAAGGCATAGGCGGCGGGCAGGGCCACGGCGAGGCTGATCACCGTGTTCATCACCACGTAGATCAGCGAGTTCACATAGCCCATGTACCACGCCGGATCGGTGAGGATCGTGGCATAGTTCGCAAAGGTCAGATCGCGCGGAAAGAGCGTGAATTCGTTCAGGATCTCCGTGTTGGTCTTCAGGCTCATGTTCAGCAGCCAGTAGATCGGCAGCAGCAGGAACAGAAGGTAAAGCCCCATGACGATGGCGCGGGAGTTCACCTTGAACCCGGGGCGCGTGTTGCTCCCCCCGGCGGTGAGGTTTTCGGGGAGTGTTGTCGTGTCAGTCATCTCACATCCCCTTTTTGTCGAGGTTGGTCATCACGGTGTAGAACACCCAGCTCACCAGAAGGATCACAAGGAAGTACATCAGGCTGAAGGCGGCGGCGGGGCCAAGGTCAAACTGTCCCAGCGCCATTTTCACGAGGTCGATCGAGAGCAGCGTGGTGGCGTTGCCAGGGCCACCGCCGGTCACGACGAACGGCTCGGTATAGATCATGAAGCTGTCCATGAAGCGCAGCAGGATGGCGATCATCAGAACGCCCATCATCTTGGGCAACTCGATGTAGCGGAAGACTTTCCAGCGGCTGGCCTGGTCGATCTTGGCGGCCTGGTAGTAGGCGTCCGGGATGGACTTCAGACCGGCAAAGGCGAGCAGCGCGACAAGCGAGGTCCAGTGCCAGACATCCATCACGATGATCGTGATCCAGGCGTCGAGCGTGTCCTGCGTGTAATTGTAGTCAATCCCCATCGCATCCAGCGTGTATCCCAGCAGGCCAATGTCCAGACGTCCGAAAATCTGCCAGATCGTGCCGACCACGTTCCACGGGATCAGGAGTGGCAAAGACATCAGCACAAGGCAGAACGAAGACCAGAAGCCGCCCTTCGGCATGTTGAGTGCCACGAAAATGCCCAAGGGGACCTCGATGGCGAGGATGATCGCCGAGAACATCAACTGACGCCCCAAGGCGTTCCACATGCGCTCGGAGGCCAGCATTTCCTCGAACCACTCAAGGCCCGCCCAGAAGAACTGATTGTTGCCGAACGTGTCCTGCACCGAATAATTGACCACGGTCATCAGCGGGATCACCGCAGAGAACGCCACCAGCAACAGCACGGGCAGAACAAGGAACCAGGCTTTTTGATTGACGGTCTTTTGCATCACGCCGCTCCCGCATGTAGGTTGTGCCCCTCGGGGGCGACGCGCCAGTCGTTGGCATAGACGTTGACATGGGCCGGATCGAAACTGACACGGTTCATGTCTGCGCTCACAGGCTCGTCTTCACCGGCGATGATATTGATCTCATGTCCGAAAAACTCGGCGCGGATGATCTTGTGGCGGCCCACGTCCTCAATGCGGCGCACCTTGACGGGCAGGCCTTCGGTTTGCGACAGCCGGGCGAATTCGGGGCGGACGCCGATTTCCACCTTGCCGTCCATCGCCGCATAGCCGGATGCGAGATCCACCTGCGAGCCGTTGATATAGGCTTTGTTGCCCTCGACCTTGGCCGGGATCACGTTCATGCCCGGCGAGCCGATGAAGTATCCGACGAAGGTGTGCTCCGGTCGCTCGAAAAGCTCCTCGGGCGTGCCGATCTGGACCACACGTCCATCGTACATCACGACCACCTTGTCCGCAAAGGTCAGTGCTTCGGTCTGGTCGTGGGTCACGTAGATCATCGTATGGCCGAAATCGTGGTGCAGCTTCTTGAGCTGCGTGCGCAGCTCCCACTTCATATGCGGGTCGATCACCGTCAGCGGCTCGTCAAACAGCAGCGCGTTCACGTCCTTGCGCACCATGCCACGGCCAAGGGAAATCTTCTGTTTGGCGTCGGCGGTCAGGCCCTGCGCCTTTTTCCGAAGCATGTCTTCCATGCCGATCATTCTTGCGATTTCCTGAACGCGTTCCGCGACATAGGCCTCGTCACGGCCCCGATTGCGCAGTGGAAAGGCCAGGTTGTCGTGCACGGTCATCGTGTCGTAGACCACGGGAAACTGGAACACCTGCGCGATGTTGCGCTCGGCGGTGGGGGCACTGGTGACGTCCTTCCCATCGAAGAGGATGCGGCCCTGCGAAGGTGTCAACAGACCCGAAATGATGTTCAGCAGCGTTGACTTCCCGCAACCGGACGAGCCGAGCAGGGCATAGGCCTCGCCATCGGCCCAATCGTGGTTCAGCTCCTTGAGAGCGAAATCATCCTCCGATGTCGGCTTGGCGAGGTAGGAGTGGGCGAGGTTGTCGAGTGTGATCTTGGCCATGTCTCTCCCCCTCAGGCCGCCAGCGCGTAGGCTGCTGGGGCAACAAGGCTGCCGTCTTCGGCGAAAATGTAAACGTGGCGCGGTTCCAGCCAGACGGTCAGCGACGCGCCGATCTCCAGCTCATGTACCCCGTGCACGAGACCAACCCAGCGCTCGCCATGATGATCGAGGTGCACGAAGGTTTCCGACCCGGTCAGCTCCGTTACGCTCAGCGTCGTCTCGAAGGGCATCGCTTCCGCGGCGTGCTGGCTGATTTCCAGGTGGTTGGGGCGGAACCCGGCGGTGTACCGACCATCGGCCAGATCGGCGAGCTTGCCCGACGCTTCCGCGCTCTGTCCGTCGCCGAACATGATGCGGTTTCCAGTCTTGGAAATCTGCAGGAAATTCATCGGCGGATCGCTGAAGACGCGGGCTGTCGTCGCGTCGACGGGCTTGCGATAGACATCCGGGGTGGGGCCGAATTGGGTCACGCGGCCTTCCCAAAGGGTTGCACAATGACCGCCCAGCAACAGCGCCTCCTCGGGCTCTGTCGTCGCATAGACGAAGATGCTGCCAGAGGCTTCGAAAATGCGCGGGATTTCGGCGCGCAGCTCCTCGCGCAATTTGTAGTCGAGGTTGGCCAGAGGCTCGTCGAGCAGCACCAGACCGGCGTTCTTGACCAGCGCGCGGGCGAGGGCGCAGCGCTGTTGCTGGCCACCGGACAGCTCCAGCGGTTTGCGGTCGAGCATCGGCGTGAGCTTCATCATCTCGGCGGTCTCGCGCACGCGGCGGTCGACCTCGGCGCGATCCACGCCCATGAGCTTCATCGGTGAGGCGATGTTGTCGTAGACGGTCATCGACGGGTAGTTGATGAACTGCTGGTAGACCATGGCGACCTTGCGGTCCTGCACACGCTGCCCGGTCACGTCGGTGCCGTTCCAGATCACCTGTCCGTCGGCCGGCGCATCAAGCCCCGCCATCAGGCGCATCAGTGACGTCTTGCCCGATGTGGTCGGGCCCAGAAGGACGTTCATCGTGCCTTTTTCCAATGTCAGATCGGTCGGATAGATGTGTGTCTGCCCGTCGACCACCTTGGATACGCCTCGAAGTTCAAGCGTCACAGTTGGCTCCTTGTTATTCCGCCGCTTCCGCGAGGGAAGGACGGGTGTCCGCCATCCACGCGTTCAGCCGCTCGATCTGGTCCGCGTCCATACGCAGCCCCAGCTTGTTTCTGCGCCAGACCACATCTTCGGCGGTCCGCGCATACTCCTTGTTCATCAACCAGCGCACTTCGCGCTCTGTCAGCGTGGCGCCGAAGTCCTGGCCAAGATCCTCGGCGCGCGTGGCCCCGCTCAGGATCTCTGCCGCCTCGGTGCCATAGGCCCGCACCAGGCGCAGCGCCCATCGGTCCGTCAGGAATGGGTGGTCCGCCTGGAGGCCGCGCACCAGCGCGTCGACGCCGTTTACCGGGAAATCACCGCCGGGCAGGGGGACACCGGCGGTCCATTTGCCCGTGTTCAGCGGCAGATGCTCGCCAATCTTTTCAAGCGCGGCTTCGGCCAGCCGCCGATACGTGGTGATCTTGCCGCCAAAGATGTTCAGGACCGGCGCCCCGGCGGACGTGTCCACTTTCAGCGTGTAATCGCGCGTCGCGGCCGTGGCGCTGCTGGCGCCGTCGTCATAGAGCGGGCGAACGCCGGAATAAGTCCAGACGATATCGTCCTCGGAGATGTCGGCGGCAAAGTACTGATTGGCGAAATTCACCAGATAGCCGCGCTCTTCACCGGTGATCTGCGGCTTTACGGACGGATCATGATGCTCCGCATCGGTGGTGCCGATCAGGGTGAAATCCGTCTCGTAGGGGATGGCAAAGATGATGCGCCCGTCGGTGCCCTGAAAGAAGTAGCATTTGTCGTGATCATAAAGCCGGGGCGTGACGATGTGCGATCCGCGCACGAGGCGAACACCTTCACGGGAATTCAGCCGAACGGTATTGTGGATCACGTTACCGACCCAGGGGCCACCGGCATTCACCAGCATTTTGGCCGTATGATGCCGGATCTCGCCGGTTTCGCTATTTTGCGTTTCGACGTGCCAGAGGCCGTCCTGCTGCGTCGCCGAACGGACCTTTGTCCGGGTCAGGATTGCCGCGCCGCGTGCTTCGGCGTCGCGGGCATTGAGCACGACAAGACGCGAATCCTCGACCCAGCAGTCCGAGTATTCGTAGGCTTTGACAAAGCGATCTTCGAGCGGCGCCCCCTCGGGTGTGCCGGGCAGGGACAGGGTGCTGGTGCCGGGCAGAATTTTGCGCCCGCCAAGATGGTCATACATGAACAGGCCGAGCCGGATCAGCCACGCAGGGCGGCGGCCCTTCATCCAGGGCATGAACAGGCTGAGCAGCTTCGAGGTCGGCGTTTCGCTCTCGAAGCGCATATCCTTATGATAAGGCAGAACAAAGCGCATCGGCCAGCTGATGTGCGGCATGGCGCGCAACAGGGTTTCGCGCTCGATCAGCGCTTCGCGTACAAGGCGGAACTCGAAGTATTCGAGATAGCGAAGTCCGCCATGGAAAAGCTTGGTCGAAGACGAGGACGTCGCAGAGGCGAGATCATTCATCTCAGCGAGGGTAACCGAGAAGCCGCGTCCCGCCGCATCACGAGCAATCCCGCAGCCATTGATGCCGCCGCCAATGATGAACAGGTCACAAGGTGTTGTGTCAGTGCGTTCGGTCACGCGATTCCCCTCCCAGAGACATGCAGAAGGTACCCTTGGCCCGTCGCGCTTCGCAAGCGGAAATGTTCGTTTCTGTTCGTTTTCAGGTGCGAATTCGTCTTTCCCTCTGAAAATCCACGAAAATAATGCTTAATTTTCCATAAAATGACCTACAAAACCGCAAGATGGCTTGGTTTTACCCCCGCGTCGTGGGTAAATTCGAACATGGAGAGGCGCGATTTCTTGCGTTTTGGTGGCGCGCCCTTGCCGCACAAGTGGAGAGCAGACCCATGTCGCAGTCGTTTCGTCACCCGGAGATTCTCGAAATCGCCCGCCGTGAGGGCAAGGTCAGCGTCGAAGGTTTGGCCCAGCACTTCGGGGTGACGCTTCAGACGATCCGGCGCGATTTGACCGACCTTGCCGAGGCAGGTCAGCTCGACCGGGTGCATGGCGGTGCGGTTCTGGCCTCCGGCACGTCGAATATCGGTTACGAAGAGCGGCGCTCGATGAACCCCGGCGGCAAGAGCGCGATCGCCCGCGCCTGTGCGGCGGAAATCCCGGACAATATCTCGCTGTTCCTGAACATTGGCACCAGCACGGAGGCGGTGGCGCGCGAGCTGCTGCATCATCGTAACCTGATGGTGGTGACAAACAACATGAACGTGGCCAACATCCTCGCGGCCAACCATGATTGCGAGGTCATCGTCACCGGCGGACAGTTGCGCCGCTCGGACGGCGGCCTTGTGGGCACCCTCGCGGCGGAAACCATCCGCCGCTTCAAATTCGATCTGGCGGTGATCGGTTGTTCGGCGCTGGATCCCGATGGCGACATGCTCGATTACGATATTCAGGAAATCAGCGTCAGTCAGGCCATCCTGCGGCAATCCCGGCGCACGGTCCTTGTTGCGGACCACAGCAAATTCACCCGAACCGCCCCGGCCAAGATCGCGTCGCTCTCGGACGTCGATGCCTTTTACACCGATCTCGCGCCGCCCTCCGAAGTGCTGGAAGCCTGCAAAGGGTGGGGGACAGAGGTCATTCTTGCCGAAAACTGAGCGAAGATCGACAGTTCGTGCATAAAAAATGTGCAGTGAAGCCGAGGCGCCGGGACTTTTTATCCTGATCCAAAATTTTACCATTTGATAAAAAAATTGAATCATGCCAGCGTCAGGTGGACATTCACGACCGGAGAGCCAGGATGACCTCCAAGCTACAAGACGGCATTGCCGCAGGACGCCTTGATGACGAGGCGCTTCAGGCGAATTTCGCCGACCTACACCCAGCCTATGACCCGCACGAGGCGCTTGTCGCCGCCGACAGATGCTATTTCTGTCACGATGCGCCTTGCATGACGGCCTGCCCGACGAGCATCGACATACCGCTGTTCATCCGGCAGATCGCCACGGGCACGCCGGAGGCGGCGGCCAGGACGATCTTCGAGCAGAACATTCTGGGCGGGATGTGCGCCCGGGTCTGCCCGACCGAGACGCTCTGTGAAGAGGTCTGCGTGCGGGAAGTCGCCGAGGGCAAGCCGGTCGAGATCGGCCGCCTGCAACGCTATGCCACCGACACGGTGATGGCCAAGGGCAGCCAGCCGTTCACCCGCGCCGCGGCCACCGGCAAGACGATCGCCGTGGTCGGGGCGGGGCCTGCGGGTCTGGCCTGTTCGCATCGTCTGGCCATGCTGGGCCATGACGTGGTGATCTTCGAAGCGCGTCAGAAGGGCGGCGGCCTCAACGAATTCGGCATTGCCGCATACAAGAGCACCGAGGACTTCGCACAGCGCGAGGTGGATTGGCTGCTGCAAATCGGCGGGATCGAGGTCCGCTATGGCGCGCGGCTGGGAGAGCAGATCAGCCTGCAGAGCCTCGGTGAGGACTTCGATGCGGTCTTCCTCGGGATGGGCCTTGCCGGGGTGAATGCGCTTGGCATGGACGGTGCCGACAAGGCAGGCGTCGCTGCGGCGGTGGATTTCATTTCGGAGCTGCGTCAATCCGGCGATCTGGCCAGCCTGCCCATCGGGCGGCGCGTGGTCGTCATCGGGGGCGGCATGACCGCGATTGACGCTGGCGTGCAGGCCAAGCTGCTCGGGGCCGAAGAGGTGACGATCGTCTACCGCCGCGACAAGGCGGCCATGGCGGCCTCCGAGTTCGAACAGGATCTGGCCGCTCAGAAGGGTGTGCGGATCATCCACAACGCGACCCCGGTGGGTGTAGAGGGCAACGGCAGTCTGAGCGCCGTGCGCTTTGCCTATACTGAGACGGTGGACCGCAAGCTTGTCACGCTGGACGAGGGTTTCACGCTCCAGGCCGACCAACTCTTCCAGGCCATTGGCCAGAAGATCGACGGTATTCCGGAGGAGCTCGACGTCATCGGCGGCAAGATCCTGGTCTCCGAAACCGGCGCGACTTCGGTCAAGGGCGTCTGGGCCGGGGGCGATTGCGCCACGGGCGGCGACGATCTGACGGTGACCGCCGTTGCGGAGGGCCGCGACGCGGCGATGGACATTCACAGCGCCCTGACGGGGGCGGCGGGGTAAAACCCCGCCCTACGAGAGGTTTCGATCAATGGCTGATCTCACAACTGACTTTCTGGGCATCAAGAGCCCCAATCCCTTCTGGCTGGCCTCCGCGCCGCCGACGGACAAGGAATACAACGTGCGCCGCGCCTTCGAGGCGGGCTGGGGCGGGGTGGTCTGGAAGACCCTCGGCATGGAAGGCCCGCCGGTGGTCAACGTCAACGGCCCGCGCTATGGCGCGATCTGGGGCGCGGACCGGCGGCTGCTCGGGCTCAACAATATCGAGCTGATCACCGACCGCCCTCTGGAGGTGAACCTGGAGGAAATGGCGCGGGTGAAGGCGGATTACCCGGACCGGGCGTTGATTGCCTCGATCATGGTCCCTTGCGAGGAAGACGCTTGGAAAGCCATCCTGCCGCGCGTCTCCGAGACTGGCGCTGACGGGATCGAGCTGAACTTTGGCTGCCCGCATGGCATGGCCGAGCGCGGCATGGGCAGCGCGGTGGGGCAGGTGCCCGAGTACATCGAAATGGTCACCCGCTGGTGCAAGACATACTATGACAAGCCCGTCATCGTGAAGCTGACGCCCAACATCACCGACATCCGCCGTCCGGCGGAAGCGGCGAAGAACGGCGGCGCGGATGCGGTCAGCCTGATCAACACGATCAACTCGATTACCTCGGTGAACCTCGATTCCATGTCCCCCGAGCCGATGATCGACGGCAAGGGCACCCACGGCGGCTACTGCGGCCCGGCGGTCAAGCCGATTGCGATGAACATGGTGGCGGAGATTGCCCGCAATCCGGAAACCCACGGCCTGCCGATCAGCGGCATCGGCGGCGTGACCACATGGCGCGACGCGGCGGAGTTCATGGCCTTGGGCTGTGGCAACGTGCAGGTCTGTACGGCGGCAATGACCTATGGGTTCAAGGTCGTGCAGGAGATGATCTCGGGCTTGAGCCAGTGGATGGACGAGAAGGGCTATACCGAAACGAAGCAGTTCGTCGGGATGGCGGTGCCGAATGTGACCGACTGGCAGTATCTCAACCTGAACCACATCACCAAGGCGCGCATTGACCAGGATGCCTGCATCAAATGCGGGCGCTGCTATGCCGCCTGCGAAGACACCTCGCATCAGGCGATCAGCATGTCGCCGGACCGCGTCTTCGAGGTGCAGGACGACGAATGCGTGGCCTGCAACCTGTGTGTGAACGTCTGCCCGGTGGAAAACTGCATCACCATGGAGACCCTGTCGCCCGGCAGCATCGACAAGCGCACCGGCAAGGTGGTCGAGGACAGCTACGCCAACTGGACGACCCACCCGAACAACCCGTCGGCCACCGCCGCGGAGTAATTCGGGGGAACTATCCTCCAGCCCGTCGGCGTTTGTCCGGCGGGATGCCCTCAGGGCACCACGTGGCGCGCGGCCTCCCCTGCGCGCCCGTTCTGTTTCAGAAGCTCGATCATCGGGGCGCGCGTCGCCGGGGCATCGGGCTTGATCGCCAGCGTTTGCAGGTAGGCTTCGATGGCGGCGCCGCTGGCGCCCTCGGCGCTCTCGATCTGGGCAAGCAGCCGGTAGGCGGGCCAGTGGTTCTCGCGCAGCGCAATGATCTTCTGCACCAGAGGACGTGCCTCATCAAAGCGGTCGGCGCGGGCGAGGACCACCGCTTTGTTGAAAAGCAGCTTGATGTTGTCGGGCGTCGCGCGCAGGGCCTCGTCAAATACACTGAGGGACGGCTCCTGCAGGTCGAGGCGCTGAAAGGCCACCGCCCGGATGTTCAGCGCTTCGGGGTTGCCGGGATTGCGGGCGAGGACCTCCCGAACAGAGGACAACGCCGCCGGATAGCGCTCCAGTGCCATCTGCGCCTTGGCCAGTTCCAGCCAGGCATCCGCATGGGGCCAGTCGCTGGCCTTCAACGCCGCTTCAAGCGCGTCCACCGCATAATCCGCCTGCCGCCCGGTGCCGGACAGAATGGCGAGCCGGTTCTGGATCACTGTCTCGGTCTCGCTCAGCGAGCCGTCCCGCAAGAGCCCGAGAGAGATCACCTCGGCCGGCACCTTGGGGATCATTGCGGTCAGCGCGCCGAGATCGCCGGGGTCGCGCTGGATGCGATGGTCCGTCATGGTCACATGGATCACATCCTGCGTGCGCCGTTCGGGCATATGGCAGGTGGTGCAATCGGCCTCTGCCTCGATTTGCGGATGCACGCCGGACGCCATGACCGGCAGCGCCTGATCATCGGTTTCGTGACAGCTCAGACAGGCCTGGCGATAGTGCGCAGCCCGTTCGGCGGGTTTGATCTTCACATGCGGATTATGGCAGGTGAGGCAGCCCAGCTCTCCTTGTGATTGCTGAAAGCAGGCGCTTTGTTCCATGCGATAGGGGTGAAAGTTGATCTCGAAGCGATCGGCTTTCGGGCGATTTGCGTCGATGATGTCGATATGGGTCAGATAGTCGTTCACGTCCTGACCGGGGCGGAAGGAATAGATGCCGCGCCCGCCGCGCAGCGGCGCGTTGATCGCTACGGTCGGCTGCATGTGGCAACCGTAGCAGATGGAATAGAGCCGGTCCTTTGGCAGCTTGCCGGGCTGGACGATCTCTGCCCGCACGGTCTCCACCTCGGCCCCCGACAAGGCCGCGCGCACGTGCTCGGCCCCCGGGCCATGACAGCGCTGACAGCCGAGACCCTCCGGCAATTCGTGCGGAAAGACCTCGGGCTGACCTGCCGCATCGCTGCCTTCGGGCACCTCGGGTAGGGCATTGTGACAGGCCATGCAGCGCCGGACGACATCCCGGTTCACGCCTTGGTGGTCGGCATGTTCAAATCCGGGGTTCATCTCCCAATACCCGCCCTGCGTGTACCAAGCCAGCGGGATCTGAAACAGGGCGCCGTCGGTGGTCTGGAACAGGAAGGTTCGGACATGGTGTCCGGACCCGACGATCCAGTCGGCCTTGCGCTCCCAGACGTCGACCTCTGTGCCGTCGGGGGCGATCCGCCAGCGGCGAAAGATGTAATCGCCGTTGTCGAGCCGCACATCGTACCAGCGCTGAGACGGCGCATGGAAAAACGGCAAGGCGCTGAAATCCTCGATGACATCGGCGCCGCTGGCGGCCTGAAAGCTCTTGGCCATTCCCATGTCCGCATAGGTTTCGGCCTTGTCCGCGTGGCACTCCGCACAGGCGCTGTCGGCGACATAGCCCGCCGCGGCGCCGGTGCTTTCGCTCAGCCCCCAGGCCGCAAGCGGGTCCTCCTCGGCGTGGGCCGGGACGGCCAAAAAGGCAAGGAACAGGGCAAGGCGCAGCATGGGCAATCCGTCGCAACAGGGGAGATCCCGGCAACGCTACCCCCCGCCACGCGGCCTGCGCAAGTCAGGGTGTCAGCATTCGCGTATAAAGCGTTGTCAGAAAGGCATGTGCCTCGTCGAACCGGCTGGCCTCATGCGCTGGCCCGAGCACGCCGCGCACCTGCACGTCGAAGTCCGCGTAATGCTGGGTCGTGGCCCAGATCGAAAAAATCAGATGCCGCGCGTCGAGCGGGGCGACGCGGCCATCGGCAATCCATCCCTCGATCAGCGCAGCCTTTTCATCCACCAATGCCTTGAGATCCCCTTGGAGCACCTCGGAAATGCGCGGTGCGTTCTGGATCATCTCCGTTGCGAAGAGGCGGCTTTCGCGCGGCATGTCCTTCGACATGGCCAGCTTGCGATGCACGTAGGCCAGGATCTCGGCGACAGGTTCACCCTCCGGGGAAATCTGTCTCAGCGGATCGATCCAGATATCCAGCAGCGCCTCCAGCAGATCGCGGTAGATCGCTTCCTTGCTGTCGAAATAATACACCACGTTCGGCTTTGACAGCCCGGCGCGCGTGGCGATCTGGTCGAGGGTTGCTCCGCGCAGCCCTGCTTCGGAGAACACATCCAGTGCTGCTTCGAAAATCTCGCTGCGCTTCTGGCGCTGGATTCGGGTCTTTCCCCCCGGCTCCAGGCCGGACTTGCTGGAAAAGTTCACGCGCAAAACCCCTTTTCGCACAGTGTCAAATCTTTAGAACGCCTGTTTTTAAGGCGCTTTGCACGCTGGGTGCGCGGCGCGGAATTAATTCCTTGACCGGAGCGACACCGCGCCTTGATATTTGACCATATGGTCAGGATTCTGCCGAGGCAAGCCACAGGCCGGATCACGGCGATCACGCACTAACACAACGAGGAATGAAATGGCACCTCTGAGCAACATCCGCATCAATGGCGATCGCCTTTGGGACAGTCTGATGGAGATGGCCAAGATCGGCCCCGGCGTCGCGGGAGGCAACAACCGCCAGACCCTGACCGACGCGGATGCCGAAGGCCGGGCGCTGTTTCAATCCTGGTGCGAGGCGGTGGGCTGCACCATGGGGCTCGACCAGATGGGCAACATGTTCGCCCGGTACGAAGGCACGGACCCCGAGGCGCTGCCGGTCTATGTGGGCTCGCATTTGGATACCCAGCCGACGGGCGGCAAGTATGACGGGGTGCTCGGCGTGCTCGGCGGGCTTGAGGTGCTGCGCAGCCTGCATGAGCATGGCATCAAGACAAAGCATCCGATTGTGGTGGTCAACTGGACCAACGAGGAAGGCACGCGCTACGCCCCCGCGATGCTGTCCTCCGGCGTCTTTGCCGGGGTGCACACGCAGGATTGGGCCTATGACCGGGTCGATGCCGAAGGGCTGAAATTTGGCGATGAGCTGGAGCGGATCGGCTGGAAGGGCGAGGAAGAGGTCGGCGCGCGCAAGATGCACGCCATGTTCGAATTGCACATCGAGCAGGGGCCGATTCTGGAAGCGGAAGGCAAGGATATTGGCGTTGTCACCCACGGGCAGGGCCTGTCGTGGACGCAAGTCACCGTGACGGGCAAGGACGCGCATACCGGCTCGACGCCGATGCCGATGCGCAAGAACGCCGGGCTTGGCATGGCGCGCATTCTGGACAAGGTCGACGCGATCGCATGGTCTCACAAACCCCACGCGGTCGGCGCGGCGGGGCATATCGACGTCTACCCCAACTCGCGCAACGTGATCCCGGGCAAGGTTGTGTTTACGGTGGATTTCCGGTCCCCCGACCTGAGCGTCATTCAGGACATGGAAGCGCGTTTGCGGGCGGAGGCGCAGGGGATCTGCGACGAGATGGGCTTGGAGGTGGAATTCGAGAAGGTTGGCGGGTTTGACCCAGTGACCTTTGACGAAGGCTGCGTGACGGCGGTGCGTAATGCGGCGGAAAAACTCGGCTACAGCCATATGAACATCATCTCCGGCGCCGGACACGATGCCTGCTGGATCAATCAGGTCGCGCCGACGGCGATGATCATGTGCCCCTGCGTGGACGGTCTGTCGCACAACGAGGCGGAAGAAATCAGCAAGGACTGGGCGGCGGCCGGAACGGACGTGCTCTTCCACGCGGTTGTCGAGACGGCGGGGGTGGTCGTGTAACATATGGCCAAGCTCAAGATCCACGCGGGCGATTTCCTGAAAGGTCAGGAAGCCATCGCTTTCGGAGCCTTTTCCTTAAGGTCCGAGCAACATATGCTCATCGGGGAGCGTATTTCGTTCAAGCAACTAGCGGAGCTTGAGATTGCCACGGAAGAATCCGTCAAGCGGCTTGGTGGCACCGTTGGCTGGGGCGCGGTGGGCGCGCTTGCTCTGGGTCCCGTTGGATTTCTGGCCGGTGCGCTCATGGGCGGTCGCGGCAAGGACGTGACGTTCGTTGCGAAGTTCAAGGATGGGCGTAGGCTCATGGCTACCACGGATTCAAAGACATTCACCAATATGCAGGCCGCCGTTTTTTGAACGCCGCAGCACTGCACAAGAACAGGGAAGATCAAATGACCACAGTCATCAAGAACGGAACCATCGTCACCCATGACCGCACCTACAAGGCGGACGTCATGATCGAGGGTGGTCAGATCATCGAGATCGGCATGGACCTCAAGGGCGATGAGACGCTCGACGCCACCGGGTGCTATGTCATGCCGGGCGGGATCGACCCGCATACGCATCTGGAGATGCCTTTCATGGGCACCTATTCCACGGACGATTTTGACAGTGGCACGCAGGCGGCGCTGGCGGGCGGGACGACCATGGTGGTCGACTTTGCGCTGCCGAGCCCGGGGCAGGGGCTGCTCGATGCGCTCAAGATGTGGGACAACAAATCGACCCGCGCCCATTGCGATTACTCCTTCCACATGGCGGTGACATGGTGGAGCGAGCAGGTGTTCAACGAGATGGAAACCGTGGTCAAGGAGCGCGGCATCAACACCTTCAAGCACTTCATGGCCTACAAGGGCGCCTTGATGGTGAATGACGATGAGCTTTACGCCTCCTTTAACCGTCTCGCGGAACTTGGCGGCATCGCCATGGTCCATGCGGAGAATGGCGACGTGGTGGCCGAGCTCTCCGCCAAGCTGCTCGCTGCGGGCAACACCGGCCCGGAGGCGCATGCTTACTCCCGCCCGCCGCAGGTCGAGGGCGAGGCGACCAACCGCGCCATCATGATCGCGGATATGGCGGGGGTGCCGCTGTATGTCGTGCATACGTCGTGCGAGGAGTCCCACGAGGCCATCCGCCGCGCCCGCCAACAAGGCAAGCGCGTCTGGGGCGAGCCGCTGATCCAGCACCTGACGCTCGACGAGAGCGAGTATTTCAATCCCGATTGGGACCACGCCGCGCGCCGCGTCATGTCGCCCCCCTTCCGCAACAAGCAGCATCAGGACAGCCTGTGGGCGGGCCTGCAAAGCGGCTCTCTTTCGGTCGTGGCCACGGATCACTGCGCCTTCACCACTGATCAAAAGCGCTATGGCGTGGGCGATTTCACCAAGATTCCGAACGGCACCGGCGGGCTTGAGGATCGCATGCCGATGCTCTGGACCTATGGCGTGGGCACAGGGCGTCTGACACCGGAAGAGTTCGTGGCGGTCACATCAACGAACATCGCCAAGATCCTGAATTGTTACCCGAAAAAGGGCGCGATCCTGCCCGGCGCGGATGCCGATATCGTGGTCTGGGACCCGGAAAAGACCAAGACGATCACCGCCGACAAACAGGTCAGCGCGATCGACTACAACGTGTTCGAGGGCAAGGAGGTCAAGGGTCTGCCGCGCTTTACCCTGACGCGCGGGCATGTCGCCGTGCACGACGGCGAGCTGCGCTCCAAGGAAGGCCACGGCGAGTTTGTCAAACGCGCGCCGAACACGGCCACGAACAAGGCGCTGTCGACATGGAAGGAGCTCACCGCGCCGCGTCCCGTTGAGCGCTCGGGCATCCCCGTAACGGGCGTTTGATCAAAGAAAAGAGGCAGGCTGACGCGCCTGCCTCAAACCTATGAAAGCACAAGCATGAGAGCACACAACATTCTGGGCCTGAGCATGGCCCTTCTGATGACGGGCGGGGCGGTGCAGGCGCAAGAGGCCTATGGCAATGCCTCCGGCTGTGCCCGGGTGACGGGGCAGGGCACGCAAAGCGACGACGTGGCGATTTTTTACCCCAGCGACCGCCTCGAATTCTGGGAAAGCCGCTGCGCGTTGCATGATTATCAAAGCCTCGGCGCGGGGGCTGTGATGCTGAACACGAAGTGCAGCGGCGAGGGCGAGACGTGGGATGAGACTTATTTCATCTATACCACGGATCGGGACAGTTTCATCCTTTCGCGTGAGCCGGAGACGGACGGAACCGAACTGTTCGCCTGCCAATAACACACACGCGCCCCCGTGGCGCGACGTTGAAGACATGGAAAGAAAACGCTTGTGACACTCTCAGCCAGCCCGGCCCAAGGCCAGCCAGACACCGCTCCCGCGGTCATCACCGCCAGCCATCTTGACCTGACGTTTCAGACCGGCGATGGCCCCGTGCACGCCCTGAAGGACGTGAGCCTCGACATTCCAAAGGGCAGCTTTGTCAGCTTCATCGGCCCGTCCGGGTGCGGCAAGACAACCTTTCTGCGCTGCATCGCGGGGCTGGAGACTCCCACGGGCGGCACTCTGAGCGTCAATGGCATGACGCCGGACGAGGCGCGTCGCAATCGCGCCTATGGCTATGTGTTTCAGGCGGCCGGTCTCTATCCGTGGCGCACCATCGGGAGCAACGTTGCCCTGCCTCTGGAGATCATGGGTTATTCCCGTGCCGAGCAGAAAGAGCGCATCGCGCGCGTGCTCGACCTTGTTGAGCTGACCGGGTTTGAAAAGAAATTCCCATGGCAGCTTTCGGGTGGCATGCAGCAGCGGGCCTCCATTGCCCGCGCTCTGGCCTTTGACGCCGACATTCTGCTGATGGACGAACCCTTTGGCGCGCTGGATGAAATCGTCCGGGATCGCCTCAACGAGGAACTGCTGCAGCTTTGGGACAAGACGGACAAGACCATCGGCTTCGTCACCCATTCGATCCCCGAGGCCGTGTACCTGTCGACCCACATCGTTGTCATGTCGCCGCGTCCCGGACGCATCACCGACGTGATCGAAAGCCCGCTGCCCCGCCAGCGCCCGCTCGACATCCGTGACACACCCGAATTCATCGAAGTGGCCCACCGGGTGCGCGAAGGGCTGCGGGAGGGGCACGCATGAGACAGGCGCGCCGAGACCGCTTCGAAGGGACCGTGACAGGGCCGTCGAGACATCTTGCGACAGGAGGCGGGGATCATGCGTAACCTCTTGCCCATCCTGACGGTGGTCGCCGTTATCGTTGCGCTGTGGTACGCGCTTGCCGTCGTGCTCAACGCGCCCTGGGCCTATTCCAAGGCGAAACGCGCCGACGTGACGCTCTCTTTCTCGCAAATGGTCACCGACACAATGGCCCAGGACAAGCCGCGCCTGCCCGCCCCGCATCAGGTTGCGGTGGAAATCTGGGAAACCACGGTAGAAAAAAAGATCACCTCCAAACGCTCGCTGATCTACCACGGGTGGATCACGCTGCAGGCCACGCTCCTCGGCTTTGCCTTCGGCATCGCGCTGGGCATCGGGTTGGCCGTGGCGATTGTCTATTTCAGGGTCGTGGACATGTCCGTCATGCCCTGGATCATCGCCAGCCAGACCGTGCCGATCCTTGCCATCGCACCCATGATCGTCGTGGTCCTCGCCGCGCTGCAGGTCGACGATATCGTCGCCAAAGGGGTGATTTCCATGTATCTGTCGTTCTTCCCCGTGGTGGTGGGCATGGTAAAAGGCCTGCGCAGCCCGGACGCCATGCTGCTGGACCAGATGAAGACCTACAACGCCTCGCCGGCGCAAACCTTCTGGAAACTGCGCCTGCCGAACTCCGTGCCGTATCTCTTCACCTCGCTGAAGGTCGGCGCGGCCGCATCGCTTGTCGGGGCGGTCGTGGCGGAGCTTTCTCTGAGCCAGAACGGCGGCCTCGGGGCGCGGCTCCTTGCTGGCAGCTATTATGGCCAGACGATTCAGATCTGGTCGGCCTTGCTGGCTGCGGCGACCGTTGCGGCGCTCATGGTGATCTCCCTTGGCGCGCTTGAAAAGGCGATGCTCAAACGCATGGGGATGGCGACATGATGTGGATTTCACTTGCCTTGATCGTCTGGGCTGCCGCCTTCGCGCTGAACGTCATTCTGGTGCGCAGCCGGGCGCCGGGCGCGGGCTATATCGTTCCGGTCATCTTCGGCCTGACGCTGCTCTTCGTCTGGGAAGGCTTTGTGCGGGGCTTTGGTATCTCGCCGGTGCTTCTGCCGCCGCCCAGTGCCATCGGCGCGGCCTTCGTCTCCAAGACGGACGTGCTCTGGGGCGACCTCGTGCAGACCTTCTTCAAGGGCGCGCTGTCGGGCTATGTCATCGGGTGCGGCTCGGCCTTCATCGTGGCCTTGCTGATCGATCGCTCGCCTTTTCTGCAGCGCGGGCTGTTGCCGGTGGGCAATTTCATCGCGGCCCTGCCGATTGTCGGGCTCGCCCCGATCATGGTGATGTGGTTCGGCTTCGACTGGCAGTCAAAGGCCGCTGTGGTCGTCGCCATGGTCTTCTTCCCGATGCTGGTCAATACGGTGCAGGGTCTGCAGGCCAGCGACGCGATGCAGCGCGACCTGATGCGCACCTATGCGGCCAGCTATGCCCAGACACTGCGGTTTCTGCGCTTGCCGGCGGCCATGCCGTTCATCTTCAACGGGCTGAAAATCGGCACCACGCTTGCGCTGATCGGGGCGATCGTTGCCGAATTTTTCGGCTCTCCAATCCGGGGCATGGGCTTTCGCATCTCGACAGAAGTGGGCAAGCTTGCGCTCGACATGGTCTGGGCGGAAATTGCGGTGGCGGCGGTGCTTGGCTCGGCCTTCTACGGCACTGTGGCGCTCTTTGAAAAACGGGCGACCTTCTGGCACGCATCGCAACGACAACAATAAACCAACAACACAAACCAACAGGGAGCACTATCCATGAAATCCATCCTCAAGACCGCCCTCGCAGGGGCCTTTGCGCTCAGCGCCGGTGCGGCGCAGGCCGCCGACGAGGTCACGCTGCAGCTCAAATGGGTCACACAGGCGCAATTCGCCGGCTACTACGTGGCGCAGGAGAAGGGCTTCTACGAAGAGGAAGACCTCGATGTGACGATCAAACCGGGCGGCCCGGACATCGCCCCGGCGCAGGTCATGGCCGGAGGCGGCGCCGATGTGGTGCTCGACTGGATGCCCTCCGCTCTGGCCTCGCGCGAAAAGGGCCTGCCGCTGGTGAATATCGCGCAGCCCTACAAATCGTCCGGAATGATGCTGACCTGCCTCAAGGAGAGTGGCATCACCGGCCCCGAGGACTTCCGGGGCAAGACGCTCGGCGTCTGGTTCTTCGGCAACGAATATCCCTTCCTGTCGTGGATGAGCAAACTCGGCATTCCCACGGATGGCAGCGAAGGCGGCGTGACGGTGCTCAAGCAAGGCTTCAATGTCGATCCGCTACTGCAGGAGCAGGCGGCTTGCATTTCGACGATGACCTACAACGAATACTGGCAGGTTATCGACGCAGGTCTGACTCCGGACGATCTCGTGACCTTCAAATATGAGGACATGGGCGTGGCGACCCTTGAGGACGGCATGTACGTGCTTGAAAGCAACCTCGAAGACCCGGCGTTCAAGGACAAGATGGTCCGCTTTGTCCGTGCCTCCATGAAGGGCTGGAAATACGCCGAGGAGAACCCAGATGAAGCCGCGGACATCGTGCTCGAAAACGACGCTTCCGGCGCACAGACCGAAAAGCACCAGCAGCGCATGATGCGCGAAGTCGCCAAGTTGACTGCCGGCTCCAACGGCGCGCTGGACGTGGCCGACTACGAGCGTACGGTGAAGACCCTGCTCGAAGGCGGGTCTGACCCGGTGATCACCGCAACGCCCGAGGGGGCTTACACGCTGGAAATCACCGACGCGGCCCTGAACTGACAGGCGGCGGATTGATCAAAGAAGACGAACGGGCGCCTGATCGGGCGCCCGTTTTCTTGTGCAAGAGAGGCGTCCACGCACCCGTGGTCGACGACCACCGGGCCTGTCTGGCGCGTCAGGACGCAGCCCTGAGAGACCGGCGCGGCGCGGTAGGCGCTCCCCGTGATGTCTTCGGTCTTGAAATACCTCGGGGGTGAATTGGCCAAAGGCCAAGAGGGGGCAGCGCCCCCGGAACCGGGCTTTTCCGAAGGAAAAGCCCGCCCGTCGCCTCGCATTGCGAGGCGAAACCCCTCCTGTCGTTTTAGCCTACGGACGGGCTGGGAAAGGATGGGGGCGCTGCCCCCGCCGCAGCACAGCTGCGACTCCCCCGAGGTATTTAGGGACCAAAGACGCTTAGGCGCGGCGCCGTCAGGCTTTCGGGACTTCGAACTCCGGCAGGCTGTCCAATGCATCTTTCAGCGCATCGCCCCAGCCTTGCGAGATATGCTGGAAGTACGGATCGTCCTGCTCGATGCGGCCTGTTGCGCCTTTTTCCAGGCTCCCCGCTTCATAAAGGTGAAAGTCCATCGGCGCGCCAACGGTCAGGTTCGCCTTCAGAGTGGAGTCAAAGCTGACCAGAAGCAGCTTCATTGCCGCCTCGAAGCTCATGCTCTTGTCAAAGGCCCTGACGAGGATCGGACGACCGTACTTGGTCTCGCCAATCTGGAAGAACGGGGTGTCATCCCCGGCTTCGATGAAGTTGCCTTCGGGGTAGATGAGGAACAGGCGCGGGTCGCTCCCGGCGATCTGTCCGCCGATGATCAGCGTGGCGTTGAAGGTGCTGTCGGCGCGCATGCCGGTTTGTGCATGGCGGTCGATCACCTCGCGCAGGGTTTCGGCGACCATGCGCGCGGCCTGGAACATCGACGGCACGCCGAGCAGGGAGGGCACGCGATCCTCCGGCGATTTGCTGCGTTCGTCCAGCAGGCTCACGACCGCCTGCGTCGTGGCGAGGTTGCCTGCCGCCATCAGCGTGATGACACGGTCTCCCGGCGCCGCCCAGGTTGTCATTTTCCGGAAGGTGGAAATGTTGTCCAGTCCGGCATTTGTCCGTGTGTCGGACATGAAAACAAGGCCCTTGTCCAGGACCATACCAACACAATACGTCATCCGGCCGCCTTTGGTCTTTTATTGTTGCGCGACGTCGATCTGGATTTCGAGGCTTTCACCGTCACCACCGACTCGGCTTCCGGATACAGGGGAAGCCTCGTTATAGTCCAGTCCAGTTGCGACACGAACGTAGCGTGCATCGGGTGAAATCCCGTTAGATACGTCAAATCCAACCCATCCCAACCCGTCAATATGCGCTTCGGCCCAGGCGTGCATGGCATCCTGCACGGTTCGGTCGTCCAGCATCAGGTATCCCGAAACATAGCGCGCAGGCAGGCCCAGTTGCCGGGCGCAGGCGATAAAGATGTGCGTGTGATCCTGGCACACACCCCGCCCGGCCTCCACGGAGTCCTCGGCGGTCCAGTCCGACATGGATGAGCCAACCTCGTATTTGATCGTTTCACCGATCCCGAGCATCAGTTTGTGCATGCCCTCGAGGGTTGAATCCGCGTCGATGCTGCGCAGCAGACCTTTGACCCCGGCGCGGGCGCGGGTCCGCGGTGTCTCGCGCTGATAGAGCCACAACGGCGCGGGGCCACGGTGCGGACCGACGATCCCCTGCGTGTCGGTGACGTCGACTTCTCCCGCGCAGGTCACGGTCAGGTCCACCGCGCCGTCGCCGTAGGTGATCATCTCGGTCAGGTTGTTGTGGTGGTCGTGGAAGGTGACCTCCTTGACTCCGTTGTCCACGCGCGTCTCCCAGAAGGCGATATTCTGCTGGGCGCCGGTCTTGGGCGTCTGCCGGATCTGTTGCAGCCCGTAATCCACCGGTGTTTCAAAGTGATAGTGCGTGCTGTGTTCGATTTTCAGTCGCATGGATGGCCCGTCATTTGTAAAAGCGGAAGTCGATTTCGATCTGCAGGGCTATCCCGTTGAGCTCGTTCAGGATCTTCTGAATGAACTCGTGCAGGCCGTAATCGAACACGGCGTTGATATCGTGGCTCAGATAGGTGCGTTGAACGTGATCGACCTTTTGCAGGGTTGGCATCAAGGTCAGGCTGCCTCCGTTGAGATACCGCAGGTTGTCGCGCATCTTGCTGATGCAAAAGGCGAGACTGCGCGGCATGCGTTTGTCGAGGACAAGGAACTCGGCGATTTCCATCGGACCGCTGACCGCGCCATATTCCATGCGGAACCCGCCGCGCGCGGACACCGAGCGCAGGATGTTTTCCCACTGCACATTATCCAGCGACGAGCCGACCGCCCGCGATGAGGGCAGGAGCACGTAGTATTTCACATCCAGAATGCGCGCGGTGTTGTCGGCGCGTTCCAGAAAGGTTCCAAGCCGGGCGAAATCGTAGTTCTCGTTGCGCAGCATGGTGCCATGGGTCATGCCACGCACCAGCGAGGTATGCTGGCGCAGCTTGCGCAGCACGCCGGGCAGGTCACGTTCGCTGACCTTGCGGGCAAGGTCCTCCTTGGCGGCCATGAAGGCGGCGTTCACCGCTTCCCAGACCTCCCCGGTGAGGGCGGTGCGCACGAGGCGCGCGTTGTGCCGGGCGGCGGCGATGCAGGAGAACACCGAAGACGGGTTGTCCTTTGAGCGCAGCAGCCAGTCGATGGCGCTTTCCTTTGTCACGCTGTCATGGTGTTCAAGGAACGTGTCGTAGACGCCCGCCGATTGCAGGACAGAGGTCCATTCGTCGTCGTGGTCTTTCAGCCGGGTCAGCGCGATGCGCTGGCCTGCGTCGATCATCCGTGCGGTGTTTTCGGCCCGTTCGAGGTAACGGTACATCCAGAAGAGGCCGTTTGCAGTCTTGCCAAGCATATCCGGTCAGTCCTCCAGAACCCAGGTGTCCTTGGTGCCGCCGCCCTGAGACGAGTTCACCACAAGCGAGCCTTTCTTCAACGCCACCCGGGTGAGGCCACCGGGGGTGATGTTGATGCCTTCGGGGCTCACCAGAACGAAGGGACGCAGGTCCACGTGACGCGGGCTCAGCCCCGCCTTGTTGAAGATCGGCACCGTCGAGAGGCTCAGCGTCGGCTGGGCGATATAGTTGGCCGGGCGCGCCTGTAGCTTCTTGCGGAATTCGGCGATCTCCTTCTTCGAGGCGGTCGGCCCGATCAGCATGCCATAGCCGCCGGAGCCGTGCACCTCCTTGACGACAATGTCCGGAAGATTGTCGAGCACGTATTTCAGATCGTCGGGGTCGGAGCAGCGCCATGTCGGCACGTTCTGCAGCAGGGGCCGCTCGCCGGTGTAGAATTCGACGATGTCGGGCATGTAGCTGTAGATCGCCTTGTCATCGGCAATGCCGGTGCCCGGCGCATTGGCGATGGTAATGTTGCCGGCGCGATAGACGTCCATGATACCCGGAATGCCAAGCGCGCTCTCGGGGTTGAAGTTCAGCGGATCGAGGAAGTCATCGTCCACCCGGCGATAGAGCACGTCGATCGGCTTGTATCCACAGGTGGTGCGCATGGCGACACGGCCATCGACGATCTTCAGATCATTGCCCTCCACCAGCTCCACGCCCATCTGATCGGCCAGGAAGGCGTGTTCGAAATAGGCGGAGTTGTAGATGCCCGGCGTGAGCACCGCGACCACCGGCTTGCGCCCGAGATTGCCGGGCGCGCATTTGGCCAGAGAGCCATGCAGATGCGCCGGGTAGTCCTGCACCGGCAGCACCCGGTTCTGGGAGAACAGCTCGGGGAACATCTGCAGCATGGTTTCGCGGTTTTCCAGCATGTAGCTGACACCGGAGGGGGTGCGCGCGTTGTCCTCAAGCACAAAGAATTCGCCCGGCCCGGTGCGCACGAGGTCAATACCGACGATATGGGTATAGACGCCGCCCGGCGGCTCGACACCGATCATTTCGGGCAGGAAGGCTTCGTTCCGGTTGATCATATCGGCTGGAACCCGCCCCGCCTTCACGATCTCCTGCTTGTGGTAGATGTCATAAAGAAAGGCATTGATGGCGCGGACGCGCTGTTCGATGCCGCGGCACAGTTTGGACCATTCCGGCCCGGAAATGATCCGGGGAATGATGTCGAACGGGATCAGCCGTTCTTCGGCCTCGGCCCGGCCATAGACGTTGAAGGTGATGCCGGTCAGGCGAAAGATCTCTTCGGCCTCTCGTTGCTTGGCACGCAGGCGCGACGGGTTCTCCTCGCTGAACCAGGTGTGAAAGCCGCGATACGGGTCGCGCAGGGTTTCGTCCATGCCCCACATTTCGTCGAAATATTCGTTTCCGCTCATTTTTTCCCCTCGTTTGGTGCCATTCTCATGGCAACCGGAAGCGGGCTTCCATGCGGGACGTCCTGAAAAAGCCAAACAAACCCAATCCTCTGTCGGGTCAGCCTGATTTTTAATCTGACGCCCATTAAATGTGCGCAATCCGCTGCGTTGTCCCGCGAGCCGTTGCTTTCATCTGACCTGACAGAAGCGTGCCCCGTCAAGGGCGCGTCGTCAGAAAGCTAGGCCGGATGGCGGCCTTATCCAGCGCGGCGTCGACGCTTTGCCCACCAAACAGGCCGTATCCGGTCACCAGGGCCGAAGACAGGCCCGCCGCCTGCGCGCCGAGAATATCGGTGTGCAGGCTGTCACCGACCATGAGGATTCGCGCGGGATCGGGCAGCGGGGACAGCCGCGCAAAGGCCAGGGCGTAGATGTTGGAAAACGGTTTTCCGAAGAACTCCGGCACCACGCCGGTGCGGTCGGCGAGGCGATGCGCAAAATATCCCGGTTCCGTGGAAAAGCCCATGTCGCGCGGGGCGACGATATCGGGGTTGCCGACAAGCACCGGACGCGGGCGGCGCGAAAGCGCGGCTTCCAGCAAAGCCTGGCGCTCGGCCGTCCAGGCCGCGCTGCCGAGCAGTACAAAGCCCTCCACCGCGTCATAGGCGGCGGGGTCCTCTTCCAGATAGGTCAATGTAAGATGTTCGAGATCCGCAAGACCGGCGCTGCGTGTGGCCATCAAACCCCAATGCCGGTCCGTTCGCCCGGCCAGCCCGGCCAGCAGCGCGGCGCGGCTGGTGATGATGTCCCCGGACGCAAAGTCATAGCCAAGCCGCGCATATTTCGCCACCAGCTGCGCTTGCGGCAAACCGGCGGCGTTGGAGACCACGAGAACCTGTTTGCCCGCGGCACGCATCTGGGCAATGCGCTCCGCCGTGCCGGGAATGGGCTGATCGCCGATGTTGAGCACGCCGAACGCGTCGAGCAGGAAGGCGTCGTGGCACGCGATGATCTCTTCGAGCGTGTCGATCCGCCTCGGCTCGGGCGCTTGGGCGGCGTTCGGCAGGCGGGCGCGCACGGATTCGTAAGCCTCGAATGCGTCCCGGAACGTCAGATCGGTCATCGGCGGCTCCCCCTGATATTGTCGATCTGCAGAGCATCGGCCGGCCCGGATGTCCAGCCCACCGCGCGGCGCGGCTGTGCGGCGCTCGTCCCGGCCGGGGCCGGAACATCGCCCCGCCCGCCGTCCCATGACCCGCCATGCATTTGCCGGGTTGCAAAGTGGGGAGCGGAACAGGAGTATTTTCCGCAAGAAGAAGCCGGGGCAGGGCGCCCGGTGCCAGCAAGGGAGCAGCCATGCCACTGACCATGAACCAGGCGGTCTTCATCACCTGCGCGGTGACCGGATCGGGGGTCACGCAGGACCGCAGCCGCCATGTGCCGCGTTCGCCGGAAGAAATCGCCGCCAGCGCCATCGAGGCGGCCAGGGCCGGGGCGGCGGTGGTGCATTGTCATGTGCGTGATCCGGTCAGCGGCGCGCCTTCGCGGCGGCTCGATCTGTATCGCGAGGTGACCGACCGCATTCGGGATGCGGAGGTCGATGTGGTGCTGAACCTGACCGCGGGGATGGGCGGAGATATGGTGTTCGGATCGGCGGAGGCGCCGCTGCCGCTGCGCGAGGCGGGCACGGATATGATCGGCGCGCAGGCGCGCGTTGCCCATGTGGCGGCCTGCCTGCCGGAGATCTGCACGCTGGATTGTGGCACGATGAACTTTGCTGAAGCCGATTATGTCATGACCAATACGCCGGGCATGTTGCGGGCCATGGGGGCCCAGATGACCAGGATGGGGGTCAAGCCGGAAATCGAGGCCTTCGACACCGGTCATTTGTGGCTGGCCAAGGCGCTGGTGCGGGAGGGCATCCTGGACGCGCCGGCGTTGGTGCAGCTGTGTATGGGCGTTCCCTGGGGGGCGCCGGATGATCTGAATACCTTCATGGCGATGGTGAACAATGTGCCGCCGGACTGGACATTTTCGGCCTTCTCCCTCGGGCGCAACCAGATGGCCTATGTCGCTGCTGCGGTTCTGGCCGGGGGCAATGTCCGCGTCGGGCTGGAGGACAATCTCTGGCTGGAAAAGGGCGTGCTGGCCACGAATGCGCAGTTGGTGGACCGCGCCGTGGGCATCATCGAGCGCATGGGCGCGCGGGTGATCGGCCCGGCAGAGGTTCGCAAGCGCCTGGGACTGGTCAAGCGGGCGCCGGTGGCGGCTTGACCGTGCTCATTGCATGTGCAACGACTTGCTGCGGGAGGATATTCGCATGATGCTCGACACTCATGAGATTGCCGCGCTGGCCGCGTGGCGCCATGCGCTGCACCGGGCACCGGAGCTGTCGGGCGAGGAGCGCCAAACCGCCGCCACCGTCGCCGCCATGCTGCGCGAGGCTGGTGCGGATGCGATCCACGAGGGGCTTGGCGGACATGGGGTCGCCGCGGAGTTTCGCAGCGGCGTTCCGGGGCCGCGCGTCATGCTGCGGTGCGAGCTTGACGCCCTGCCGATCGAGGAGACCTCCACGGCCGAGCACCGATCCCGCGTTCCGGGAAAGGCGCATTTGTGCGGGCACGATGGCCATATGACCCTGCTCGCGGCCGTGGCGCTGCGTCTGAGCAAGCAAAGGCCGCCGCGCGGTACGGTGATCCTGATGTTCCAGCCTGCGGAAGAGACGGGCGCCGGGGCGCGGGCCGTTGTGTCCGATCCGGCGTTCAAGGGCCTCGCACCGGATCTTGTCTTTGCAATCCACAATATGCCGGGTGTGCCGCTTGGGCAGGTCGCGATCCGAAAGGGGCCGGTCAGCTGCGCCTCGCGGGGCATGCACCTGCGCCTGAAGGGCCGCCCTTCGCATGCGGCCGAGCCGGAGAAGGCGTTGAGCCCGATGCGCGCCCTGTCGCGTCTGATGCCCGCGCTCGCCGATCTGGCGGAAGGCGCTCCGGGGGAGCCGGAGTTTGCCCTTGTCACCGTCACCCATGCCCGCATGGGCGAGCCGGCCTTTGGCGTCACGCCCGGGGAGGCCGATCTCTATGTCACGCTGCGCACGCTGACGGATGCGCGCATGGAGCGGCTGGTGTCCGGGGCCGAGGCGCTGGCACGGCGGATGGCCGCAGACGAAGGGCTGACGGTCGAGATCGGTTATGAGGATGTCTTTGACGCCACGACCAACCATCCCGCCGCCGCGGACATCGTGACCCGCGCGCTGGAGGCTCTCGGCGTTCGGCATGGGCCTGAGCCTTTGCCAATGCGGGCCTCGGAAGATGTCGGGCAGTTCGGGGCAGGCGCGCCGCTGGCGTTCATGTTGCTCGGCGCTGGGGAGGACGTTGCGCCGGTCCATACCCCGACCTACGATTTTCCGGATGAGTTGATCCCGCTTGGCGCGGCGCTGTATGACGCGATTGTTCGGGAAGCGCTTTCGCCGGGACGGGATGGTACGTGAACTTTCTGTTTCCAGGGAAACAAAATCATGTTATGGCTGGCAGAGCAGTGATTGCTCTGACCCTGTGAAAAAGTGACCGAGGGGTCGGTTAAAAGAGTTTGCATTATAATGCGAAGTCTGCATGATCCTGCATAACGAGGCCGCGCGGGGAGGCGCGGGGGCCGTCAGGGGAGGGAATGATGGCAAGATCGGCATCACAGACAGCCTGCAAGCCATGCGGCACGGTGAAGAACCCTGCTGCGCGCGGCGCTGTTCAGCCTTGCTACGACCAAGCGACCACTCATGCGATTCGGCGGGCCCGCTCTGGCGGCGGGGTGTGGCACGCGCCTTGCGCGGCCGGTCGACCGGGCCTGCGGCTCTTGTCTGGATACTAAACGGCATAACAAACGCTCCGGCATCGGGGCAAAGGTCATCAGGGAGGATATTCATGACCACTCGCAGAAACATTCTTGGACTCGCGGGCGCGGCGCTCACCGCATCGCTGCTTTCCACGGCAGCCTACGCACAGGAGGTGACGCTCAAGCTGCACCAGTTCCTGCCGGCGCAGGCAAACGTGCCCAGGCAGGTGCTCGACGTCTGGGCGGACAATGTCGAAAAGGACAGCGGCGGCCGCATCAAGGTCGACCGCTACCCCTCCATGCAGCTTGGCGGTGTGCCGCCGGAGTTGATGGATCAGGCGATGGACGGCATCGCGGATGTGGTCTGGACCGTGGTCGGCTATACGCCGGGTCGCTTCCCCACCACCGAGGTGTTCGAACTGCCGTTCATGGTGTCTGACGCCCGCGCGGCATCCTACGCCTATTGGAAGATGTTCGAAGAGCACATGAAGGACAGCGAATTCGCCGACGTCCATATCCTCGGCACCTGGGTGCATGGCCCCGGCATGTTCCACACCAACAAGCCCGTTGCCGTTCCCGGTGATCTCGAAGGCATGAAGATACGTGGCGGCTCGCGCCTGGTGAACGATCTTCTGACCCGCGTCGGTGCCGAGCCGATCGGTATGCCGGTTCCGGCCGTGTCCGAAGCCCTGTCCAAGGGCGTGATCGACGGCACGACCATCCCGTGGGAAGTGACGAGCGCGCTGAAGGTGCCGGAACTGGTGCACAACCACACCGAATTTGATGGCCCGGCGCTTTATAACCTGACCTTCGTTCTGGCCATGAACCTCGACCGTTACGAGTCGCTGCCGGATGATCTGAAAAGCGTGATCGATGCCAGCTCCGGTCTTGCTTTCTCGATCTTCGCCGGTGGCACCCAGGCCGACGCCGATGGCCCGGCGCGCAAGATCGCGGTGGATATGGACAACAACATCATCACGGTGAGCGAAGAGCAGGCCAAAGAGTGGGATGTTCTGGTGAACCCGATCTATCAGACCTGGATCGAGGACATGAACGGGCGCGGCAAGGACGGTCAGGCGCTGATCGACGAGGCCCGGGCGCTGATGTCAGAGTACACGTCCGACATGGACACCTATACCGTCAAATAAGGCGTTGATGGCGCGGGGCTGCGGCGCAAGGCCGTGGCCCCGTGTCCAAACAAAGAGGACACTCCCCCATGCAACGCGTTCATCGCACGGTGCTGGCATTGGCCAAGCTCATGGCTGTGCTGGGTGGTACGGTTCTGACCGTGCTGATCCTGATCATCTGCATTTCGATCGTCGGCCGGACAGCCAACTCCCTTCTGCATTCGGATCTTGTCATGGGGCTGGCACCGGGCCTTGCGCAGGGGCTGCTCGACTTCGGCGTCGGCGCGATCCGGGGGGATTTCGAACTGGTCGAGGCGGGTATGGCCTTCTGCATCTTTGCCTTCCTGCCGTTTTGCCAGGTGACCAGCGGACATGCCTCGGTCGATATCTTTACCAATTTTCTGCCACGACCGGCGAACCGGCTGCTGATCTTCCTCGCGGAGGCGCTGTTTGCCATCGCGCTGGTGGTGATCGCGGTTCAGCTCGAAGCGGGCCTGGCACGCAAGATGCGCTCCGGGGAAACCACGCTGCTGCTGCAGTTCCCGGTCTGGTGGTCCTACTCCGCCAGCCTCGTCGGGGCGGTGGCCGCGGCTGCCGGGGGCGTCTACATGGCGCTCGTCCGGGGCATTGAACTCGTGACCGGCCGCGTGATCGTGGCGAATGCCGTGGGAGCGGACCATTGAGCAACCTTGAAATCGGCATCCTTTCCTTTCCGGCGCTGCTGGTTCTGATCTTCCTGCGTGTGCCCATCGGGCTGGCCATGTTCACCACCGGTTTTGCCGGGCTGTGGATGGTCAACGGCAATGCCATCATGGCCCTGGCGCGCCTCAAGTCCGAGGCTTACACGACCTTCTCCAGCTACTCGCTGTCGATCGTACCGATGTTCCTGCTGATGGGCTACTTCGCCACGCTGGGCGGCATGAGCCAGGCGCTGTTCAAGGCCGCCGAGAGCTTCCTTGGCCACCGCAAGGGCGGTGTTGCCATGGCCGCCATCGGCGCTTGTGCGGGCTTTGGTGCGATCTGTGGATCGTCGCTGGCGACCGCCGCGACCATGAGCCGTGTGGCACTGCCCGAGCTGAAATCCTATGGCTACAAGGGCGGCTTTTCCACCGCGACCCTGGCGGCGGGCGGCACGCTCGGCATCCTGATCCCGCCCTCCGTAGTGTTGGTGATCTATGCCATCCTGACCGAACAGAACATTGCCAAGCTTTTCCTCGCGGCGTTCATTCCCGGCATTCTCGCCGCCATCGGCTACATGATCGCGGTGTCGATCTATGTGCGGGTGAACCCGGGCTCCGCCGGGGTCCGTGCGGCGGTTCCTATGGCAGGTCGGATCCGCGCCTTGATCGACGTCTGGCCCGTGCTGCTGGTTTTTGTCGCCGTGGTTGGCGGCATCTATGGCGGGATCTTCACGCCGACCGAAGGCGCCGCCGTCGGCGCGCTGGGCACAGGGATCATCGCGCTTTTCAATGGCGGGCTGACAGGCAGGACGCTGATCGCCAGCTTTACCGACACCGCGCGTTCCACCGCGATGATCTTTTTCATCGTGCTGGGCGCGGCCTTCTACAATGGTTTTCTCGCTCTGACGCAGGTGCCGCAGGAACTCAGCCGGATGGTGGTGGAGGCCGGGCTCTCGCCGATGCTGGTGCTGATTGCGGTCCTGGCGCTCTATCTGGTGTTCGGTTGTTTCATGGACAGCCTGTCGATGATCCTGCTGACCATTCCGATCTTCTTCCCGGTGATCTCGGCGCTGGATTTCGGCATGAGCCAGGAGCATGTGGCGATCTGGTTCGGCATCCTTGTTCTGATCGTGGTGGAGGTCGGGCTGATCACGCCTCCGGTGGGTATGAACCTCTTCGTCATCAACGCGATGGATCCGGAGACACCGATGGTCGAGACCTACAAGGCGGTGATCTACTACGTGATTTCGGACCTCGTCCGCGTGGCGATCCTTGTCGCGTTCCCGGCGATCACGCTGTTCCTGTTGCCGTAGGACAAGGGGTGCGCCGCCGGATCGGAGACGCGCAGAGACGACTGGGGGAGGGGGCGCTGCCCCCGCCGCAGCGAGGCTGCGACTCCCTCGGGATATTTTGGGACCAATGAAGGCCCGAGGGGGTCTGAGGAGGATGGAATGGATATTTCTGGACAGGTGGCGATCGTCACCGGCGGGGCGAGTGGTCTGGGTGCGGCGACAGCGCGGCGGCTTGCCTCCGATGGCGCCAAGGTTGGCATTCTCGATTTCGACGCGGCGCGCGGCGCGGCCGTGGCGGCGGAGATTGGCGGTCACGCGGTGAAGACAGATGTGGGCGACGAGGCCAGCGTTGCGGCGGCGATCGCCGAGATCAAGGACTGGCTCGGCGCGCCGCGCGTTGCGGTGTCCTGCGCCGGGATCGGCCTTGCGGCGCGGGTTGTCGGGCGTGAAGGCAAGCTGTCGACGGATCTGTTTGAAAAGACCATTCGGGTGAACCTGATGGGGACCTATTACGTGATGTCCCATGCCGCGCGTGAGATGATGGCGCTGGATCCGCTGACGGGCGGCGAGCGCGGCGTGGTGATCAACACCGCCTCCGTGGCGTGGCAGGACGGGCAGATCGGGCAGGCAGCCTATTCTGCCTCCAAGGGGGCGATTGCCGCCATGTCGCTGCCGGTCGCCCGCGAGATGGCGAAAATGGGCGTGCGGGTCATGGCCATCGCGCCAGGCCTGTTCAACACACCGATGATGGAGGGCCTGCCGGAAGAGACGACACAGGGCATCGTGGCGAACATTCCTTTTCCGAACCGTCTTGGCGAGCCGGCAGAATATGGCCAGATGGTCAGCCAGATCGTGGCCAATCCCTACCTGAACGGCACCACGATCCGGCTCGATGCCGCCGTGCGCCTGCCGCAACGCTGATCTGACCTCGGGGAGGCACGGGAATGAGCAAATATGCCGAGCACCGGGTGGTGCGCGAGGATCGGGTGGATGGCACGATCCTGTTGCGCTCGGGGTATGAGATGGGACCGGTCGCGGCCAGGAGCAGCGACTGGCTTGACGATTGGGCGGCGCGGACGCCGGATGCGGTCTTCCTCGCCGAACGAGAGGCGGCGGGCTGGCGCGAGGTCCGCTATGCCGAGGCGCGGCGTCTCGTGCGCGCCATCGCGGCCAGCCTGCTGAAGCGCGGCATGGGGCAGGATACGCCAATCCTGGTGATCTCCGGCAACGGCGTCGATCACGGGCTGTTGACGCTTGCGGCGCAATACATTGGCGTTCCGACCGTGCCGCTGGCCGAGCAATACGCGCTGATCCCCGCCGCCAATGGTCAGTTGCGCCACTGTGCCAGCGTGGTAAAGCCCGTGATGGTCTTTGCCGATGATGCGGAGCGCTATGGCGCGGCGCTGGCGCTCGACTGTTTTGACGGAATGGAAAAGGTGGTCAGCCGAGGCGATGGTGACGGGCTGACCGGTTTTGCCTCCCTGACCGAAGGCGCCGATGACGCCGCCGTCGACGCGACCTCCGCGACGGTCGGTCCCGACACGGTGGCGAAATACCTGATGACCAGCGGCTCCACCTCCAGCCCCAAGGCGGTGGTCACGACGCAGCGCATGATGTGCGCCAACCAGACACAGATCGCCGATGCGCTGCCCTTCCTGCGGGAATACCCCCCGCGCATCGTGGACTGGCTGCCGTGGAACCACGTCTTCGGCGGCTCGCACAACTTCAACATCGCCCTTTCGAACGGCGGCACGCTGTACATCGACACCGGCAAGCCGACCCCGGCGCTGATCGGCAAGACCTTCGAGAACAACCGCATGAAGAGCGGCACGATCGCCTTCAACGTTCCGGTCGGCTTTGCGCAGTTGCGCGATGCCATGAAGGAGGACAAGGCGCTGCGCCAGAGCTACTTCAGGGACCTCGACATGCTGTTCTATGCGGGCGCCTCGCTGCCGCAGGATGTCTGGCGCGATCTGGAGGAGATGGCGCGCGACGTGCGCGGGGACGTGCCGCTGATGAACTCCAGCTGGGGTCTGACCGAGACTGCGCCCGCCTGCCTGATGCAACACGAGCCGACGGACCGCTCAGGGATCGTCGGCGTGCCGCTGACCGGTGTGGAGATCAAGCTGATCCCCGATGCGGACATGCGCTGCGAAGTTCGGGTGCGCGGGCCGAACATCATGCCGGGCTACCTGAACGCTCCGGAGAAGACGGCGGAGGCCTTCGACGACGAGGGCTTCTTCATCACTGGCGACGCGATGAAATTCGTCGATCCCGACGATATGACCAAAGGGCTGAAATTCGACGGGCGGATCTCGGAGGATTTCAAACTTCTTTCCGGGACATGGGTGCGGGCGGCGACCCTGCGGCTGGAACTTCTGGCGGAGCTTGGCGACTTGGCCCAGGATGTGGTGATCTGCGGCGCGGACAAGGCCGAGATCGGTTTGATGATCTTTCCCGGCCGGCAGGCGCAGGCACTGGCGGGGGAAGGCGCGGCGCAGGATGGCGCGCTGGTCAGTGAGGCGCTGTCGGGCGCGGTGCACGCGGCCCTGGCGCACCGGCACGATCATGGTTCTGCCTCGCGCATTGCGCGGGCGATTGTCCTCGCCGAGCCGCCCTCGATCGGCGATGGTGAAGCGACAGCCAAGGGCAACCTGAACTTCCGTAAAATCCTGTCGCGGCGCGCCGCGCTCTATGAGCGGTTGTTCGACGATAACGATCCGGCGGTGATCCGCGGGGAGGCGGGGTAAAACCCCGCCCTACAGGGCCACAGCACAAAATCGACGCGTCCCCGGCAGAGATGGACGGGAGCCACGCGCCGCGCCGGGCAGAGTCTGTCCGGCCTCGGAGGCCTGTTCCTGTGTGCGGTTATCAGATCCTGATTTATGCAAGAAAATGCAAAAATCCGCGGTTTAAATTCTTGCTGTCCGCTGGCTTTGGTGCATTATAAAGCATAATTCGACTCAACCCCACAGGGTCGAATCCGGCCCCGGCCCGGCGTCTCTTGGAGGAGGGCGGCGGGCAAATCCGGGGCTGACGCGAACACGATCCGGCCTTGTCCGGTTCAAGGGAGGACAGCATGACCGACAACATGAACGCGGCGCTCTATTTCGTCGACCGTCACACCAGTGAGGGGCGCGGCGACAAGATTGCGTTCCGGGAGGCCGCCGGACACAAGCGCGCGATCACCTACGCCGAGCTCGCCGAGCGCAGCGCCCGCGTCGCCGGTGCGTTTGCCCGGGCAGAAATCCGCCCCGAAGAGCGTGTCGCCTGCATCGTGCTCGACCAGATCGAATACCCGGAGATCTTCTGGGGCGCGCTGAAGGCGCATGTGGTGCCGATCGCGCTCAACACGCTGCTCGCGGCGCCGGTTTATGACTTCATTCTCAAGGACAGCCGCGCCGCCTGCCTGATTGTCAGCCATGAATTGCTGGACGTCGTGATGCCCGCTGCGCAGCAAGCGCCGCATCTGCGCAAGATCGTGGTGATCGGTGGGGAGGCGCCGGAGGGCACCCAGTCCTACGATGATTTCATGCAAGGGGCCGAGCCGCGTCCCGCCGCCCATGTCTCGGAGGATGAGTGCGCCTTTTGGCTTTATTCCTCCGGCTCCACCGGTCAGCCCAAGGGGGTGCGTCACGTGCATGCGGCGCTCAAGGCGACCTCCGACACCTATGGCGCGCAGGTGCTTGGCATCCGCGAGGAGGATACGGTTTTCTCCGTGGCCAAGATCTTCTTTGCCTATGGTCTGGGCAATGCCATGACCTTCCCGCTGTCGGTGGGGGCAACCACTGTGCTGTTCAACGGACGTCCGACACCGGATGTTGCCGTCGACATCATCGCGCGCGAAAAGCCGACGATATTCTGCGGCGTGCCGACGCTCTATGCGGCCACCGTGGCCTATCTTGAAAAGCATGGCACGCCGCCTGCGGCCATGCGCCTGTGCATCAGCGCCGGGGAGGCACTGCCGACCGAGATTGGCAACAAGTGGCAAAAACTATGGGGTGTCGACATCCTCGACGGGGTCGGCAGCACGGAGATGCTGCACATCTTCCTCAGCAATGCACCGGGCGATGTGGTCTATGGCACCTCCGGCCTTCCGGTGCCGGGCTATGAGCTGCGCTGTGTCGATGAGGACGGCCATGAAATCAAGCCGGGCGGTGTGGGTGAATTGCTAGTCCGGGGGGCGTCTGCCGCCGAGGGGTATTGGAACAAACGCAACAAGTCCCGCGCCACCTTCGAGGGCGAGTGGACCCGAACCGGCGACAAGTACGAGATCACGACGGACGGGCGGTTTATCTACTGCGGGCGCACGGATGACATGTTCAAGGTCTCCGGCATCTGGCTCTCACCCTTTGAAGTCGAGCAGGCGCTGATCGAACATCCCGGCGTTCTGGAGGCGGCGGTGGTGCCGCAGCGCGACAAGGACGATCTGGAGAAACCCAAGGCCTTTGTGGTGCTGAAGGAAGGCGCGGACCGCGACGCAGTGCTCCGCGAGCTCAAGGACTTTGTGAAGGACAAGGTCGGCAAATGGAAATACCCGCGATGGGTCGAGGTGGTGGAGGACCTGCCCAAGACCGCGACGGGCAAGATCCAGCGCTTCAAGCTGCGCCAGACGGAGGACGCATGATGGCTTTTGACTGGAGCAACCGCAGCGGTCAGGTGCTGGCCGCCGGGCAGGCGCTGGAAAATGCCACATTTGGTCCCGCGCCGGGGCAGGCGCCGACCATCGTCTTGCTGCACGAGGGGCTGGGCTGTACCGCGCTCTGGCGGGATTTTCCGCAGGCGCTGGCCGAGGCGACGGGCTGGGGTGTCTTTGCCTATTCGCGGCAGGGCTATGGCCAGTCGGAGGCCGCGCCCCTGCCGCGCCCGCTCGACTACATGAAACGCGAGGCCCAGGTGGTGCTCCCGGCGCTGCTCGATGCCATCGGCTTCGAGAATGGTGTGCTGATGGGGCATTCGGATGGCGCGACCATTGCCACGGAATACGCGGGCGGGGTCGAGGATTTCCGCGTGCGGGGGCTGATCCTCATGGCGCCGCATTTCTTCACCGAAGCGATGGGCCTGGCCGAGATCGCCAAGGCGAAAGAGGCCTATGATACCGGCGATCTGCGGGCGCGGTTGGCGAAATACCATGCTCACGTCGACAGCGCCTTTCGCGGCTGGAACGACAGCTGGCTGCATCCGGACTTCAACGCCGCGCTGACTTCTGACGCCATCGACTACCTGCGCATTCCGGCGCTGGTGATCCAGGGCCGGGAGGACCAATACGGCACGCTGGCTCAGGTCGAGGAAATCGAGACCCGCTCTTATGCGCCGGTGGATGTGGTGGTGATCGACGAATGCCGTCACGCGCCGCAGTTCGATCAGCCGCAGGCCGTGCTTGATGCTGTAGTCGACTTCGCCCTGCGCCTCGGCCGGATCGAAGCGGCGCAGGTCGAGGTGGCCTGAGCCATGAGCGGCGGGCACGTCACGGCGCACTGGCGTCCGCCGCATGCCTATGTGCCGGGGCAAACGCGGCGCCACCCAGAGGATCTGTTCGATCCGCTCAAGCAGATCGCGCAGCCGCTGGAGCGCAGCCCGGCCTTTGTGCACGGTCTGCGGATGCTGCGTGAGGGGTATTTCTGGGAAGCGCATGAGTGCCTTGAGCCGGTCTGGATGGCGGCGCCGGCGAACTCCGGCGAGAAGCTGATGGTGCAGGGCGTGATCCAATTGGCGAACGCCCGGCTCAAGGCCGTGATGGGCAAGAGTAATGCCGAAGCGCGGCTGCGCGCCGAGGCGCGCCGCTTGATGTCCGAGGCCTTCGCCCGCGCCGGCGCGCCGGTGCTGGGGCTGACGGAAAAAGATACAGCGCAGATGCTGCAAGAATCGACTGCGAATTATGCAAAATAATGCATAGTTTGGCAAGATATTGAAACAGAATGCGAAATGCCTTCCTGAGAGGGCTTGATTGCAGGAATTATAGTGCTAATCTGGTCATTGAGGGTGGCCGATGTGTAATATAGTGCTTGCCGCGAACACAAGGAGACCGCACATGACCAAACGCATCGATTTTCAGGTGGACCCGACCGCCTACAAGCACTGGAAGGTGCGCTATGACGGCCCGGTTGCGGAGCTTGTCATGGATGTGGACGAGAACGGCGGCCTGTTTGACGGCTACCAGCTCAAGATGAACTCCTACGATCTGGGCGTCGATATCGAGTTGGCCGACGTGGTCCAGCGCATGCGCTTCGAGCATCCCGAAGTGAAGGTCGTGGTGATGAAATCGGCCAAGGATCGCATCTTTTGCGCCGGGGCCAACATCCGCATGCTGGGCGGCGCGGCGCATTCGCACAAGGTGAACTTCTGCAAGTTCACCAACGAGACGCGCAACACCTTCGAGGCTGCCGAAGAAGACAGCGGCCAGAAATATGTGGCGGCTGTGAAGGGCGCCTGCGCCGGGGGCGGCTATGAGCTGGCGTTGGCGTGCAACCACATCTTCCTGACCGACGACAGCACCTCCGCCGTCTCGCTGCCCGAAGTGCCGCTCTTGGCCGTGCTGCCCGGCACCGGCGGGCTGACCCGCGTGACGGACAAACGCAAGGTGCGCCGCGACCGCGCCGATATCTTCTGTTCGACTGAAGAGGGCGTGCGGGGCAAGCGGGCACAGGAGTGGAACCTGGTCGATGAGGTGATCTCCAACGCGAAATTCGACGAGGTCGTCGCAGAGCGCGTGGCCGAAATGGCGGCGAACTCGACAAAGGCGGACGTGGCGCAGGGCATCAAACTGACCCCGATCAGCCGCAGCTTTTCCGAGGATGGCAGCGTCACCTACTCTTGCGTCGAGGTCGCCGTGGACCGCGCCGCGCGCAAGGCGACGATCACCATTCACGGACCGGACGAGGACGTCCCGGCGGATATGGACGCCTTCACCGCGCAGGGCGATCAGGCCTATATGCTGCGCCTCGCCCGGGAGCTGGATGACGCCATCCTGCACCTGCGCCTCAATGAAATGGAGCTTGGCCTTTGGGCATTCCAGACACAGGGCGATCCGGAACGCTTTGCCGCCCATGAGGCGCTGCTCCTGGAAAATGCCGACCATTGGCTGGCCAATGAGGTGCTGAAATACTGGAAGCGTGTGCTCAAGCGCGTGGATGTGACCTCGCGCAGCCTTGTGGCGCTTGTCGAGCACGGCTCGTGCTACACGGGTATCCTGGCCGAACTGCTCTTTGCGGTGGATCGCTCTTACATGATGGAGGACGAGTTCGAGGGTGACAACCGACCCGTCGCCGCCATCACGCTGACGGATGCCAACTTTGGCCCGATGCCCATGGGCAACGATCTCACGCGGCTCGAAACCCGCTTCCTCGGCACGCCCGAGGCTGTGGACAAGGCGAAAGACAGCAAAGGCGAGGCGCTCGAAGCCGAAGAGGCGGAGGCGCTTGGTCTGGTGACGATGATCCTCGATGACATCGACTGGGAGGACGAGATCCGCATCTTCATGGAAGAGCGTGCCTCTTTCAGCCCGGACGCCATGACCGGCATGGAAGCCAACCTGCGGTTTGCCGGGCCGGAGACGATGGAAACCCGGATCTTTGGCCGTCTGACGGCATGGCAGAACTGGATCTTCAACCGCCCCAACGCGGTTGGTGCCGATGGCGCGCTGCAACGATACGGCACCGGAGTGCGCGGCGATTACAATATGGAGCGGGTCTGACCCGCTGGCACGGCGGGGCACAGCCCCGCCCTACGGGCCCCGGTCTCTGCAGGTCAGACGGTCGGTCCCGTGACATGATGGCGTAGGGCGGGGCTATGCCCCGCACCCCTTGAGGAGGAAACCCAAATGCTCGACCTGATCAATGTCAGCTATGATACGCAGATTCCCAATAACGTGGGGCTGTCCAATGACCGCAAGGTTCTGAAAGCCCTGGAGAAGTGGCACCCCGGCTATATCAACTGGTGGAACAAGCTGATCCCGCAGAACTTCCAGGAGAGCATGGTCTACCTGCGCACCGCCGTCAGCGTCGACCCCAAGGGCTGGGCCAAGTTCGACTACGTCAAGATGCCGGAATACCGGTGGGGCGTGCTGCTTGCGCCGCAGGTGGAGGACCGCCGCATCCCGATGGGCGAGCACAAGGGCGAGCTGGCCTGGCAGGAAGTGCCGGGCGAGTACCGAAACATGCTCAAGCGTCTGATTGTCATTCAGGGCGACACGGAGCCGGGTTCGGTGGAGCAGCAGCGCTTCCTCGGCCTGACCGCGCCGTCGCTTTATGACATGCGCAACCTGTTCCAGGTCAACGTCGAAGAGGGTCGCCACCTCTGGGCCATGGTCTACCTGCTGCAGAAATATTTCGGCAAGGATGGCCGGGAAGAGGCCGATGAGCTGCTGATCCGCTCGTCCGGCAGCGAAGAGGCCCCGCGTATGCTCGGCGCCTTCAACGAAGAGACGCCGGACTGGCTGTCGTTCTTCATGTTCACCTACTTCACCGATCGCGACGGCAAGATGCAGCTTGAAAGCCTTGCGCAGTCCGGTTTCGATCCGCTGTCGCGCACCTGCCGCTTCATGCTCACCGAGGAAGCGCACCACATGTTCGTGGGCGAGACCGGCGTGTCGCGGACCATTCAGGCGACCTGTGAGGCGATGAAGAAGGCGGGCATCTCCGATCCCTACGATATTGGGAAAATCCGCGATCTCGGCGTCATCGACCTGCCGACGATCCAGAAAAAGCTCAACCTGCACTACACGCTGTCGCTTGACCTGTTCGGTCAGGAGGTTTCGACCAACGCGGCCAATGCCTTCAACTCGGGCATCAAGGGCCGCTATATGGAGAGCCGGATCGACGATGACCATCAGCTCAAGTCCGACACCTACACCGTGTGGGATTTCGAGGATGGCAAGGCGGTTCAGAAAGAGGTTCCGGCGCTTACGGCGATCAACATGCGCCTGCGCGATGATTACACCCGCGACGCGGCCGGCGGCATCGGGCGCTGGAACAAGGTCATCGAAAAGGCCGGGATCGACTTCAAGCTGGCGCTGCCGCACGAAGCCTTCCACCGCCAGATCGGCGTCTTCTCCGGCAAGACCTTCGACCCGGAGGGCACCATGATCTCCGGCGAGGCGTATGACGCCAAGGTCAACGACTGGCTGCCGACGAAGGGCGATGGCGATTTCATCGCCTCGCTGATGAAGCCGGTCTATGAGCCGGGCAAATACGCCAGCTGGATCGCGCCGCCCAAGGTCGGAATCGACAACAAGCCGGGCGATTTCGAGTACGTCAAGCTGCATATGGCCTGACCCACAGGGCGAGGGCGCGCGTTTGGCAACAGACCGCGCGTCCTTGATCCGCCTCAAAGACGCGGCAGGGCAGGCCTTTTATACTTCCTTCCGCGAACAGACCGCCGGAGCCGGGCTTCGGAGCGTAGAGGAGACGCGCAATGCACAGCGAACGCAAGATCGGCCACGCGCCGCGCACCACCGCCATCGGCCAACAAATCATCGCGATGCAGGGCCCCTGTATTGGCTGCAAGGGCTGTCAGGGCCTGTGCGAGGCGTTGATCGAGGCGCTCTCGGTGCCGGATGTCATTCTCAACCGCGACGGCTGACTGCCTCCAACGCCCCTTGACAGACTGACCGCTGCGCACCCCGGACACCGGGACGCCGCGCCGCACCCGCGACTTGCCCGAAAGGCTGCCCGATGAACAAGCCGCTGAAACAGCACCTGATCGACCCGGAAATCTGCATCCGCTGCTATACCTGCGAGATGACCTGCCCGATCGGGGCGATCACCCATGACGACAACAACGTCGTCGTTGATCCCGAAATCTGCAATTTCTGCATGGACTGCATTCCGGTGTGCCCGACCGGCAGCATTGACGAATGGCGCGTGGTGACCGAGCCATACAGCCTTGAACAACAGTACGAATTCGAGGAATTGCCAGAGCAGGAAGACCTGCCGGAAAGCGGCGATGGCGGCAATATCGAAGCGCTGGACGAGGCCATGGCCGCGCTTCTGGCCGAGGCGCATTCGGGCGCGGGCGGCAAGTCGAAAGCTCCGGCCTCTGCGGCCAAGCCTTCCGTCAACCTCTACAATCTCGGCAAGCCGGTGACCGCCAGGGTGCAGGGCAACTATCGCCTGACCAAGGACCCGGAGCACGATGTGCGACACATCATCCTCGACTTCGGCGGCCACCCGATGCCGGTGCTCGAAGGCCAGTCCATCGGGGTCATTCCGCCGGGCACGGATGCCGAAGGCAAGCCGCATTTGCCACGGCTGTATTCCGTCTCCAGCCCGCGCGATGGCGAGCGGCCGGGCTACAACAACGTCTCGCTGACGGTAAAGCGCGAGGCGAACGGCCTGTGCTCGAATTACGTCTGCGATCTGGAGCAGGGCGCGGAGGTGCAGATCACCGGCCCCTTCGGCGCGACCTTCCTGCTGCCCGACGATCCCGAGGCGCGGCTGCTGATGATCTGCACCGGCACCGGCTCTGCGCCGATGCGCGCCTTCACCATGCGTCGCCAACGGACGGTGGGCACGAAGAACGGTGGCATGACTATGTTCTTCGGCGCCCGCACCCAGGAGTCGCTGCCCTACTTCGGCCCGCTCGGGAAAGTGCCGCAGGCGTTGCTCGACAAGCATCTGGTCTATTCGCGCGGCGAGGGCGGGAAGGAATACGTGCAGGACCGAATGCGCGCGGAAGAGGACAAGGTGGCCGAATTGATCGCCGATCCCCGGACGCATATCTACATTTGCGGGCTGCGCGGGATGGAAGAGGGGGTGGAGAAGGCCCTGACCAACATCGCCGAGAGCATCGGCCTGCAATGGACCGCGCTGCGCGACACCCTGCGGAACGAAGGGCGGTATCATGTGGAAACCTACTGATCCGGGCGGGATGGTGCGGGATGGCGCTTCTGGATGGCAAACGGCTCGCTTTGGCGACGGTGAGTTCGGGGCGCTGCCCCGCCGTAGCAGAGCTGCGCCTCCCCGGAATATTTTTGGACCGGTGGTGCGGGGCGCGCGGCGCGATGGGTGATCGCCCCGCTGGTTGTTTCGCCCATGAGATCCGGGTCACATGGGGCGACTGCGATCCGGCAAAGATCGTCTATACAGGGCGCATTCCCTGGTTCTCGCTCGATGCCATAAACGCCTGGTGGGAAGAGCACGTGGGCGAGGGCTGGTATCAGTTCGAGATCGACCGCAACATGGGCACGCCCTTCGTGCACATGAGCTTCGATTTTCGCAAGCCGATCACACCGCGCCATCGCCTGATCTGTCACACTTGGCCTGAATCGCTTGGCGAGACGTCGATTTGCTTTCGGGTCGAGGGCACGCAGGACGGGGCCCTTTGTTTCGAAGGGCGGTTTGTCTGTGTCTTTACCAAAGCTGACAGCTTTCGAAAAACGCCGCCGCCGAAGGACATCCGCGACATCGTTACACCGCATTTGCCACAGCGCGTGTAAATCGTGGCGCATCCGCGTCACTCGATGATTGCACCCGCCGCCAACCGGGGTTAACTATGCACTATAGTACATAAATGATGCAGGCTATGGCAGAAATCACATCTTTCAGCGGCAAGGCAACCGCGGTTGACGGGCAGAGCCTGATTGATATTGCCGTGGCTGAACTGATGGCCCGCGTCGGGGAGCGTGTGCGGCGCGCGCGCGAGCAGAAGGGTATTCCGCGCCGGGTGCTCTCGGAGATGTCCGGAGTCTCGCCGCGCTACCTTGCGCAGCTCGAAAGCGGTGAGGGCAATATCTCCATCGGTCTTTTGAAGCGGGTTGCCGTGGCGCTCGATTATCGCATCGAATGGCTGGTCGGGCAGGACGATCCCTTTACCTCCGAGGTCATGCAGGTGACCGAGCGTTTCCGCAAAGCGGACCGCGCGGCGCAGCAGGCGGTGCTCAAGGCCTTGAGCGCGGAGCCGGAGCAATGTCAGCGCGCTGGACGCATCTGTCTTGTCGGCCTGCGCGGTGCGGGGAAATCCACCCTTGGCCGCATGGCTGGGGAGGTGTTGGATCTGCCCTTTGTCGAACTCAATCGCGAGATCGAACTGGCGGGCGGCATGCCGGTTGAGGAGATCATGGCGCTCTATGGGCAGGAGGGCTATCGCAAGCTAGAGGCTGATGCGCTGGACCGGATCGTGGCCACCCATGACCGGCTGATCCTCGCCGTGGCGGGCGGCATCGTGGCGGAGCCGGCCACCTACAACGGCCTGTTGACCCGGTTTCATACCATCTGGCTAAAGGCCACCCCGGCCGAGCATATGGACCGGGTGCGTGCGCAGGGCGACACCCGCCCGATGCAGGGCAACCCCGAGGCGATGGCCCAGCTGCGGGCGATCCTGCACAGCCGCGAGACGCTGTATGAGCGGGCGCATGCCCAGCTCGACACCTCCGGGGCGAGCGTCGAGGACACCCTCGCGCGGCTACAATCGCTGATCCGCGACCGCGGCTTTCTCGACTGATTTAATAAGGACATTTTCATGCGCGTGACCTTCCGCCGTCAGGGCGCGGCTGCCATCGTCGAACTTGACAATCCGCCGGTCAACGCCATCGGCCTCGCGCTGCGCGAGGGGCTTCAGGCGGCGCTTTTGCGGGTTGCCAGCGAAGAGGGGCTGAGCCGGGTGATCCTGACTGGCAAGGGCCGGGCTTTTGCTGCAGGCGGCGATGCGCGCGAATTCGATGCGCCCGCCGTGGCGCCGCACCTCAATGATATCGTGAACCAGATCGAAGCCTGCGAGGTGCCGTGGGTTGCCGCGCTGAACGGGTTGGCGCTTGGCGGTGGGTGTGAGCTGGCTTTGGCTTGCCGGTATCGCATCGCCGCGCCTGCCGTGCAGATCGGACTGCCGGAAGTCAGCCTTGGCATTGTGCCGGGGTCCGGCGGCACGCAACGCCTGCCGCGCCTGATCGGCATGAGGGCGGCGCTTGAGCTGATCCCGACGGCCAAGACGATCGGCGCGGAGGCGGCCGAGCGGATGGGCCTGATCGACGCCATCGCCGACGATCCGCTGCAGGCAGCATTGGACCTTGAGCAAGGCGCGCTGGATCTCGCCATTCCGGTGCGAGATCTGCCGCGCCCCGCCGCCGCGCCGAAGGCCATTGCTGCCGCGCGCGCCTTGGCCGACAGGAAACAGCCGCAGCAGATCGCGCCGCAGCGGGCCATCGACCTGGTTGCGCAGACCGCAGAGCGCCCCTTTCCCGACGGGCTGCGGGACGAGCGGGAGACCTTTTTGACCCTGCGCAGCGGCGATCAGGCCCGTGCGCTGCGCCATGTTTTCTTTGCCGAACGCGCGGCAAAGGCTCCGAAGTGGATCAGCGCCGCGCCAGTGCCTCTTGAGCGCGTGGCGGTGGTGGGTGGCGGAACCATGGGGGCGGGGATCGCCTATGCGCTGCTCAATGCGGGGCTTTCGGTCACGCTGATTGAACGGGACGCCGAGGGCGTCGCCCGTGCGCGGAACGCCATTGAGACAATCATCGGTCAATCGCTCGAACGCGGCCTGATCACTGACGCGGGCGCCGAGGCCCGCCGCGCAGGGTTTGCCGCGACAGATGATTATGACGATGCGCACGATTGCGCGCTGGCCATCGAAGCGGCTTTCGAGAGTATGGAGGTCAAACGCGCGGTCTTTGCAGAGCTGGAGACCGCATTGCCGAGGGATGCAATCCTTGCCTCGAACACGTCTTATCTGGATCTTGATGCCATCGCGGACACCGTATCCGACCCGTCCCGCGTTGTTGGCCTGCATTTCTTTGCTCCCGCGCACATCATGAAGCTGCTTGAAATCGTGCGTGGCAAGGCGACGTCCGAGCGTGCGCTGGCCACGGGTTTTGCGCTTGGCAAGGCGCTGCGAAAGATCCCGGTGCTGGCCGGCGTGTGTGACGGGTTCATCGGCAACCGTATCCTTGCGCGGTATCGCGAGGCGGCGGATACGGTGTTCATGGACGGATCGACGCCTTGGGAGGTGGACGAGGCGATGGTCGAGTTCGGCTATGCCATGGGCCCCTACGAGGCGCAGGACCTGTCGGGGCTCGATATCGCCTTTGCCAACCGCCGCAGACAGGACGCCACGCGCGATCCCGATCGGCGCTACATTCCCATTGCGGACCGGATGGTGGAGTTGGGCAAGCTGGGACGCAAGACCGGGGCGGGCTGGTATCGCTATCCCGGCGGTAATGGCAAGGTCGAAGATCCCATCGTCGCCGATCTTGCGTTGGAGGAGGCGCATTTTGCCGGGCGGTCACGGACCGACTACGCCGCAGAGGAGATCCGCGAGCGGCTGTTGCTGGCGATGATCAACGAAGCGTGTGACATCCTGCACGAGGGCATTGCTGCCTCCGCCCGGGACATCGACCTTGTCACGGTGTTTGGCTACGGGTTCCCGCGCTGGCGTGGCGGGCTGATGCATTATGCCGATACGCTGGGCGTGGCATGGATCGTGGCGCGTCTTCGGGCACTGGAAGCGGAAGATGCGCTGGTCTGGGCACCGTCCGCCTTGTTGCTGGACTGTCTTGAGCGGGGCAAACCTCTGGCTCAGGCGACGCCTGCGGCGGACGGGTAAGCGGGCGCTTGCCCTTCGGCTCGGCGATCTTGCCCCCCGGAGTGTTTTGCATCGGAACGAGGCCGGGATCGGCGCATCCTGCCTCGGTCTTGGCGCGACAGCTTTGCTGCGCGCGCCTCAGCCTCAGTTCAGGTCTTCCAGAAGGCGGCCGTGGCGGCGTGTTTCCGCAACCACATCCCCAAATGTCTTGAGGCCCCTGGCTTCCAGCATGGGCAGCATCTTGACCAGCACTTCTGCGGTGGCCTGCGCATCGCCAAGCGCCGTGTGGCGCAGCGCTTCGGGGATCGTCACGTCGAGCCGCGCGCAGAGCGCGTCCAGCGTATGCTGTTCCGTCGTGCCCCAAATCACCGCCGACAGCAGGACGGTATCAAGTATGGGGTGGTCCCATTCGACGCCGATGCGCGCCTTGTGACGATGCAGAAACGCCATATCAAACGGCGCATTGTGGGCCACGATGACGCTTCCCCCGGCGAAGCGGTGCAACTGCCGTCCGGCCTCTGCAATGTCGGGTTTCCCGGCGACCATGCTATCGGTCACATGGTGCACGCGGGTCGAGGCGGACGGGATCGGGCGACCGGGGTCGACCAGTTGGTTGATGGTCTCACCGGGGGTGATGCGCCCGTTGACGACCCGCACAGCGCCGATTTGAACGATCTCGTCCTTATGCGGCAGCAGGCCCGTGGTCTCGGTGTCGAAGACAGTGAAGGTCAGTTTTGACAGGGGCTTGTGATCGAATGCAGCGTCCGTGTCCGTGTTCAGCAGGTCAAAGTCGTATACGATCGGTCGCGCGGCATCCGGCGATATCTCGACCTGCGCGGCGTCGATGATCATCAGATAGCCGCCGCCCTCCATCGGCTTCATGCGGGCTTCATAGGACTGCGCCTTGTCTGTGCCGTGCAGGGTGGCGGTGACGTCGCGACCGGTCTTGTGCATCTTTCGGACCGCAGCGGTGAGTGCGGATTGGTCAAAATATTCAGAGAGTTGCGCATTCAGACGCGGCGTGTGGATCTGGCTCAGAACTTCGGCGGCCTGCCCATCATAGAGCACGATCTGCCCGACGGCGTTCACCAGGATCGTGGCCACCGGAATTTCCGTGAGAAGCGCGGTCAGCTGCGCCTTGTCCGCGGTCAACCGCTCGGTTTGTGCCGCGATGCGCTCGGCGGTGCTCAGGGTGCTTTCGGACAAGGCCGCGCTCATGGCGCTGGCGGCGGGGCCGAGATCGCCAAGGTATGGCGCGTCGAGTTCCACAGAGACACCGGCATGGGCCTTTGCGCGCAGCGCGGCGGCTAGCTTTTCGATCGGCTTGGCGACGTTCTCATCGAACAGCAGCCAGATGCCCGCACTCAGCGCGATCATGAAGAATGTGGCGAGGACCCCTGCGAAAACAAAGGCTCCGGTCGGTCCGGCCGCTTCGATGCGCGCCGCCCCAAGAAACAGGGCGAGCAAGACCAACGCGGTGCCGCCGATGCCCTGCAGGCAAAAGAACAGGAAGATCCGCAGGCGCAGGCTCAGGCGTTCCATGGGTCAACCTCCGGTGCACAGACGGGCCACGATGGGGAGGGACGGGCTGTCCTTTTGCCAGACTGGCGCGTCGCCCTCGCCTTCGGCCCAGACCCCTTGGGCGCAATCGATGGCGACGACCCGGGCCTGCGGCCTGGCCCAGCGGCCATGGCGGACAATCTTGGCGATCCGGCGGTCCGGGTTCTCACTGTTCGTGAGCAGGGCCGTGGTATCGACAGACCAGAAGCGATCCGTCAACGGAATGACGTAGGACCAGGGCCGCCATGGCGCGCCGCCTGCCTCTTCGCTCAGGATGATCGTGCCGTCGGGCAGGCCCGCACGGGTGCGTTCAGACCACGAATATTCCAAAGAGACCGTCGCCAGAAGCATTGCGGCCCCGGCGCCGACGGGCACCAGCCATTTCGGCAAACGGCCGCCACTGATTTTTGTCAGCGCCAAAACCACGCCCGCACCGGCGAACCCGGCGATGAACACCGTGATCAATTCAAGAAACATGTCTCCCCCCTGACGCCCGAAAGGCGCTCTAAGATAGCATAGCCTTGCCATGTCCGGCCGCAGCTTGCAGCGATTTCACCACGACGAAGGCATCGCGCAAATGACTTCGCTCAAAGTCCGACAGGCTGGACGGCGCAAGGTAATTGTTCGGAGCCTCTCCGGCGCGGATCTGTGCCGCCTGGTGTTCAAGCCGGGTTTCGGCAATGAGATCATAGGCATCCAGCAGATCGCGCCCGCCCGAGGCGCTGAGCACGCCCGCCGCCTGTGCGGCCTCAAGCCGGGCGCGGGTGTTAACGGCGTTCAGTTGTGCCTGGAGCGCATAGATGCGGCCCAGATCCACCACCGGCACCACGCCGTTGTGTTTGAGATCCAATGTGTTCTTATGCTCGCCGTTGCGGATCGTGGCAAAGCCGCGCAGCAGGCCCAAGGGCGGCGTATGTTTCAGCGAATTGGACAGCATATGCGCCACGAAGATCGAGTTTTTCGCCGCAAGAGCAAGGGTTTGGTCCTGAAGGTTTTCAAATAGAGAAGCCGTGCCGCCGATGGGGCGCAGGTCGAACATCACGCTGGCCAGCATCTGCGCCTCGGGTGAGGGTTTGGATATCCAGCCTTTGAAATAGGTCTTCCAGATGCTGACCGGCTGCCGCCAGCGCGGGCTTGTCGCCATCATGTCGCCGGGACAATAAACGTACCCGCAAGTGTTCAGCCCGTCACAGACGAACTGTGCCAAGGCTTTGAAATACGGGGCGTCTTCTTCGCTATAGCGATCATCCAGCATCAGGCAGTTGTCCTGATCGGAAACGCCGGTCTGCTCTTGCCGTCCCTGCGATCCGCAAGCGAGCCAAAGGTAAGGCACGGGCGGCGGGCCAAGCCGTTTTTCCGCCAGGGCCAGCAAACGCCGCGTAGCCGTATCCGCGATGTCGGTGATCAGGCGGGTGACAACCTCGTGCCGGTTGCCTGTGCCGACGAGTTGCACCAGAAGCTGCGGAATGCGGGCGGTGACGCGGGCCATTTCCTGAGCATCGCTCGCATGGGCGATCTCGGAGACCAACTCGGCAGAGCTGGTGGCCTGAAATCGGGTGAGGTCCGTCTGGGTGACGATGCCGACGAGGGTCTGTCCGGTACAGACAGGCACGTGGCCGATGCGCCGCTCCATCATAATGTGCAGGACGTCAGAGCCGATGGCCGACGGCGGCAGCGACAGCGGATCCGGCGTCATGACCTGCGCAATGGGCGTGTCATAGGGCAGGGCGCCCGCCACCACCTTGCCCGACAGATCGCGGATCGTGGCGATGCCCCTGAGCACGCCGCCGTCGGTGATGCAGATCGACGAAACGTGGCGCTCTGCCATGGCTTTGGCGGCGTCGCGGACCGTCGCGGAGGGCCCGCAGGTCAGCGGATCGCGAGCCATCAGCGTTTCAACCGGGCTGGTGGCGAGGTCCGGGCGTTTGGGGCGTGGGGAGCGCGAGCGGTCAAAGAACTTCGCGGCCTCGGGCTGGGTTTCGACCAACCGCAGAAAATCAGATTTCGGCAGAACGAGCAGGACGGTGTCTTCAAGCGTCCGGGCGGAGGTGGCAGCGATGCCGTCGCGGCCCAATCCGCGCTCGCCAAAGGAATTGCGTGGTCCGAGCTGGGAGATCTGCACGGCGTTCTGGTCGCGCACGGCAACAGAGCCGGAATGGATCAGATAAAGCCCCTCAAGCGGATCGCCGAGCCGGTAGATGTCCTCTCCGGCGGCCATGTTCTGTACCCGAAAGGCGGGCAAAAGGCCGCTGAGCGCCTCTTCGGGCAGCGCATCGTAGGGATGCACGCTGGACAGGAATCGGCGCAGGGCGGCGGTATCGAGGGCCATGTTCACTCGCATTCATAGAAAATCCCGCCCCGGATACACCGGGACGGGAGAAAAGCACAGGGGCAGGGCCGACGCATGTCCAGCCCTGCAGCGCATTCAGTGGCCGTCCACGGCAGCACCGGCACCACGCGGGATGCGGACGCTTTCGACGAGCTCTTCGATTTCGCGCGGGATCGGCGCGGTCAACTTCGATACGGTGAATGCCACCGCGAAGTTGATCGCCGCACCCACGGCGCCGAAGGAGGTCGACTTGATGGTGCCCAGCAGCGGGTCCGCATCCGTGAACGAATTGGTGTCCGGAATGAACAGCCAGCCTTTGTGCAGGAAGATGTAGACCAGCGTGACAACCAGACCGGTGACCATGCCAGCCACGGCGCCTTTGCTGTTCACCTTGGTAAAGATGCCCATCATCAGCACCGGGAAGATCGACGCAGCGGCAAGGCCGAAGGCCAGAGCCACGGTTTGCGCTGCGAAACCCGGAGGGTTGAGGCCGAGATAGGTGGCAACGGCAATGGCCACGGCCATGGCGATCCGCGCTGACATCAGCTCGTTCTTCTCCGACATGTCCGGGGTCAACTGACCCTTGAGCAGGTCGTGAGAGACGGCGGAGGAGATGGCGAGCAGCAGGCCCGCGGCGGTGGAGAGCGCGGCGGCAAGACCACCGGCGGCCACGAGGCCGATCACCCAGGACGGCAGGTTGGCGATCTCGGGGTTGGCCAGAACGAGGATGTCACGGTTGAAGTTGGTCAGCTCGTTTTCCGAGCCCCAGCCAGCCGCTTCCATCGCCGCAACGGTTTCTGCGTTGCCGTCGTTGAAGTAGGCAATGCGCCCGTCGCCGTTCTTGTCTTCCCAGCCCAGCATCGAGGTCTTCTGCCAGGTTTCCATCCAGGCATAGGCCGGATCGGAGTCGATCGTCTCGACGGACACCGGCTCGCCCGATGCTCCGTTCGGCCAGAACTGTTCGGTGATGTTCAGGCGGGCCATGGCGCCCACGGCCGGGGCCGTCAGGTAGAGCAGTGCAATGAACACCAGTGCCCAACCGGCGGACCAACGGGCGTCGGACACCTTGGGAACGGTGAAGAAGCGCATGATCACGTGCGGCAGACCGGCGGTGCCGATCATCAGCGACAGGGTGAAGAGTACCATGTTGAAGGTATCGCCATTGTGCGCGGTGTACTCACCAAAGCCCAGCTCGCGAACGATCTGGTCGAGCTTCATCAGCAGCGGCTCGCCGGAGGCGGCATGATCGCCAAACAGGCCAAGCGCCGGGATCGGATTGCCGGTCAACTGCAGAGAGATGAAGATCGCCGGGATGGTATAGGCGAGGATCAGCACACAGTACTGCGCCACCTGCGTGTAGGTCACGCCCTTCATGCCGCCGAACACGGCGTAGGCGAAAACAACCACGGCACCGATCAACAGGCCGGTGGTGTTGCTGACTTCGAGGAAGCGGCCAAAGGCCACGCCCACACCGGTCATCTGGCCGATCACATAGGTGGTCGATGCGATGATCAGGCAGATCACGGCCACGAGGCGCGCGGTCGGGCTGTAGAACCGGTCGCCGATGAACTCGGAGACGGTGAACTTGCCGAACTTGCGCAGGTAGGGCGCGAGCAGCAGCGCCAGCAGCACGTAGCCACCGGTCCAGCCCATCAGGTAGGTGGAGTTGTCATAACCGACAAAGGCGATGAGACCGGCCATGGAGATGAACGAGGCCGCCGACATCCAGTCCGCCGCCGTCGCCATGCCGTTGGTGACCGGGTGAACACCGCGGCCGGCTGCATAGAATTCCGATGTAGAGCCCGCACGGGCCCAGATCGCGATGCCGATGTAGAGCGCAAAGGATGCGCCTACGAACAGCAGGTTGATTGTAAACTGATCCATGTCCGTTATTCCTCCTCCACGCCGTATTCTTTATCGAGCTTGTTCATCCGCCAGGCGTAGAAGAAGATCAGCGCCAGAAAGACGATGATCGAGCCTTGCTGGGCGAACCAGAAGCCAATGTCGGTGCCGCCGACGCTGATCCCTGCGAGGGCAGGGCGCAGCAGAATGCCGAAACCGAACGATACCAGCGCCCAGATGATGAGGCTGATTATGATGATGCGCACATTGGCAGACCAATAGCCCTTGTCGGCTTCGGCCTGCGCAGCGGCGCTTTGAGATGTGTGATCCGTCATGGTGCGGGTCCTCCTTTTTTCCTCCGAATGCCCCCCGGTGACGGAAGGCGCGAAGCCACCGCGCGTCTACGCGGTGGCCGTTTTCACGATCGCCGAGAGGTCCTCGGCAATTGTCTCGATTGCGCCCATTGCATCGACACGGCTCAGCGCGTTCTGCCTGGCGTAATAGTCGATCAAGGGGGCGGTTTCGGCATGGTAGACCGACAGGCGGCTGGCCACGGTTTCGGCCTTGTCGTCGGCCCGGCGCTTGAAATCGGTGCCGCCGCAGGTGTCACAGGTGCCTGAAATCTTTGGCTGTTTGAAGCTGTCGTGCCAGCCTTCACCGCATTCGGCGCAGGTGTAGCGGCCTGCGATACGGGTCACCATGGCAGCGTCTTCGACGTCGAGACTGATCGCGGCGTTGATGCGCCCGCCGCTTTCGGCCAGCAGCGTATCGAGCGCCTGCGCCTGAACGGTTGTCCGGGGAAATCCGTCGAGGATCACGCCGCTGGCGCAATCGGGCGCGGCAAGACGGTCACGCAGGATGGCGATGACGATCTCGTCGCTGACAAGGCCGCCCGCGTCCATCGCCGCCTTGGCCTGCTTGCCAGCGTCAGTGCCTTCGGCCACCGCTGCGCGCAGCAGATCCCCGGTGCTGAGTTGAACCAGTCCGAATTTGTCTTCGAGCATGCGGGCCTGCGTGCCCTTCCCGGCGCCCGGAGGGCCGAGAAGGATCAGAACCGGCGCGGTGGTGGGTGTGTTGCTTCCATCCATCGCTCATGCCCCCCGATGCATTCTGTTATCGATGAGGTCATCGACGACGGATGGGTCGGCGAGTGTTGATGTGTCGCCCAATGCGCCGTAGTC